>DASXDT010000006.1:700626-1050939 GCA_036490475.1 Candidatus Tumulicola sp. | reverse complement strand
GTTCAAGGCCGTCGGCGGTTCACCGATCTTCATGAAGAGCGGTGCCGGAGCGACGCTACACGATCTCGACGAACATGAGTACATCGACTACGTTTTGTCGTGGGGACCGTTATTGCTCGGGCACGCGCATCCGGCGGTCGTCAAAGCCATTTCGACGACGGCGGCGCGAGGGACGTCGTTCGGCGCGCCGACCGAGGCCGAAACCGAACTCGGACAGTTGATCGTTTCGATGATGCCGTCGATCGAACGCATCCGCTTCGTGTCGAGCGGCACCGAAGCGACGATGAGTGCGGTGCGTTTGGCGCGCGGCTACACGCGACGCCCGAAGATCGTCAAGTTTGCCGGCTGTTATCACGGCCACGGCGATTCGTTTTTGATTTCCGCCGGTTCCGGCGCGCTCACACACGGAACGCCGACGTCGCCCGGCATCACGGAAGGCACCGCAGCCGATACGATCGTCGTCCCGTTCAACGACGCGGATGCCGTCGAAGCCGCGTTCGATGCGAATCCGCAAGCGATTGCGGCGGTCATCGTCGAGCCATACGCCGGCAACATGGGGCTCGTGCTCGCCGCTCCAGGATTTCTGCAACGCCTTCGCGAGTTGTGCACGGCCAACGGTGCCCTGTTGATTTTCGATGAAGTCATGACTGGTTTCCGCGTCGGCCGCGGCGGCGTCCAGGGACGCGAAGGTGTGATCCCCGACTTGACGACGCTCGGCAAAGTGATCGGTGGAGGATTGCCGGTCGGCGCGTTCGGTGGCCCCGAGCGCATCATGGCGTATCTCTCGCCGTCGGGCCCCGTATATCAAGCCGGAACGTTGTCGGGTAATCCGATGGCGATGGCGGCCGGCATCGCAACGCTGAAGATCGTACGCGACGATGCGACCTTGTTCGAGCGGCTCGAGGTGCTGACGCACTTGCTGGTCGATGGCTTACACGAGATCATGAACAAATACGGAGTGCCGCATTACTGCGTCGCTGCCGGATCGATGTTCTGCGCGTTCTTCACCGACGGACCGGTCACCGATCTGGAAAGCGCGATGCGCTCCGACACCGAGGCCTTCTCCCGCTACTTTGCCGAGATGCTGGACGGAGGCGTCTACATCGCCCCGTCACAGTTCGAGGCCGGGTTTTTGTCGACCGCCCACACGACCCGCCACGTCGAACAGACCTTGGCTGCAGCCGATTCGGCCTTTTCCCGGGTTCTAGCTCTACGATGACCCTCGAGAAACGTCGCCCGTAATGCCGATCGTCTGCGTTGGACTCTCGCATCATACCGCTCCGGTCGAAGTGCGCGAGAGCCATGCCTTCCCCGCGTCCCGTATGAGCGAAGCGCTGGTCGCCCTGCGCGATTACGAGGCGGTTCGCGAAGCCGCGATGCTGCAGACGTGCGGCCGGTTAGAGATTTACGCCGAGGTCGACGACTTCGAAGCCGGCGTCAGCCAGATCACGTCGTTTCTTTCGCGCTTCCGGCACGTCGACATCGGATACGACATCGAGTCGTTTCTGTACACCAAGTTGGGACATCACGCGGTCGACCATCTGTTCCGCGTCGCCACGGGCCTCGATTCGATGTTGATCGGCGAAGCCGAAATTCTTGGCCAGGTCAAAGACGCGTACGTGCAGGCGCAACGCGCGCAATCGCTGGGCAAATCGCTGCATCGTCTGTTCCGCGACGCGCTGAACGCCGGTAAGACCGCGCGAGCGCAAACGCGTATCGGCGATCAGTCCAGCTCGATCGCGACGGCAGCCGTCGAACTCGCTAAGTCGCGCTTGGGAACGTTGAACGGCGCGTCGGTCGTGGTGCTGGGAACCGGTCGCATGGCGCGCGCCGCCGTTCGCCGTCTGCGTCAGGAGGGTGCGCGCCGCGTCGCGATCGCCAGCCGCACGATGTCGCGGGCGCAGGACGTGGCCGACGAGTTGGGCGGCACACGGCCGATCGACATGTCCGAAATGGTCGACGCATTGGCCGAATGCGATTTGGTCGTCACGGCTACGGGCTCGCCGGAGTTCGTGCTGGAATGCAACGACGTTATGGCGGCGATGCAACGCCGGCCCGACCGAGCGATGTTCGTCATCGACGTTGCGGTGCCGCGCGATGTCGATCCGGCGGTTGCGGAGATTCCGAACGTCGCATTGGTCGACGTCGACGGTTTGAAATCGGTGGTCGACGAGAAACTCGTCGTGCGCCGGGACGCGATCCCCGACGTCGAAGAAATTATCGATGAGGTTTCCGAACGTTTCGAACGCTGGTATCGCTCGCGCGACGCGTTACCCATCATCGCCGAGCTCACGCGTAAGGCCGAGACGATTCGCATTGCGGAACTCGAGCGATTGTTCGCGCGTTGTCCGGAACTGTCCGAGCGCGAGAAGCTTCTGGTGACCGGCCTGACGATGACGCTCGTCTCGAAATTGTTGCATTCGGTGATTCTCAAGGTGCGCGAGCGCGCCACGTCAGATGGGGCGCAGGCATTGTCGTACGCTCGCGTGCTCGACGATCTATTCGAACTCGACCTCGCCCAACACATCGCGACATTAGTGGCGCGCCCCAACGCCGACTCCTAGCTCGCTCGCAGGCAAGCGCGTCCTAGTGACGCGGCCGCGAGACCGCTCACCCGAATTCGTCGCCGAGTTGAAGGCGCGCGGTGCGATCGTATTGATCGCGCCGGTCGTTAGCATCGAGCCGCCCGATGATCCCGCGCCGTTCCGCAATGCGCTCGCGCATTTGCGCGACTTCGATTGGTGCGTTTTCACATCGGTCAACGGCGTCGATGCATTCTCGACGACCTTCGATGCGCCACGGCACGTCGCGCGCGCTCTTCAAGGTCTTCGCGTCGCCGCCATCGGAACGCAGACCGCACAACATCTCGAACGCTACGGCGTGCCCGACGTCATCGTCCCCGGCGAACACGTCAACGAAGCCTTAGCCGCGTCGATCGCCGCACGAGCCAAGCCCGGAGCGCGCATATTGATCGTTCGCGCGCAAGAAGCACGCGACGTTCTGCCCGACGCGCTACGTGCGAACGGTTTCGACCCGCTGGACGTCGCTGCGTATCGCACCTCGCTAACGGAAACTCCGAACTTTAGCGGCGACGCGCAAAGCGCCGACGCAATTACGTTTGCCAGCGGCAGCGCCGTGCGCGGATTCGTCGCGGCGGCCGGCGGTGAGGAATCCGCGCTCGCCCTCGCGTCGGGCAAAGTGATCGCGTGTATCGGTCCGATCGTCGCAGAAGCCGCCCGCGCGGCCGGTCTGACCGTCGACGTCGTCGCGGCACCCTATACCGGTCTCGGATTGATCGAAGCGCTCGCCTCGCATTTTGCAACCGAAAGGTGAGTGCGTTGTGGGGCGTGGCGCTGGCCGCGATGGTTGCGGCTATTGCGTGGCGCGCACGAGCGTTGACCACTGGTGGAGCGATCGCCGCTGGTTTTGTAGGAGCCGCGACGTTCGGCGCAGGCGGGTGGCCGGCAGCCGCCGTGCTGTTCGCGTTCTTCATTCCGTCGGCGCTTCTGTCGCGTACCGGCAAGGCTCGCAAACGCGCGATGACCGACACCGGCAAGCACGGACCGCGCGATGCGCGACAGGTGCTCGCGAATGGCGGCGTGGCGGCCGTCTGTGCATTGGCCGCGACCCGCGGCAACGGCGCGTTCGCAGCGGCCTTCGCAGGGGCGTTCGCGGCGGCGGCGGCCGACACGTGGGCGACCGAGATCGGCGTGCTGTCGCCCGAGCGGCCGCGTTCGATTCTGACCTTTCGACCGGTCGTGGCCGGACTTTCCGGCGGCGTCACCGTCGCCGGTACGCTCGCCTCGATCGCGGGCGCCGTCGCGGTAGCTTCTACCGCCGCGCTTACGGGCGTCGCGGCGTTCGCGCCGGTCGTCGTCGCGGGCGTCGCCGGGTCGTTAGCCGATTCGGCGATTGGGGCGGCGCTGCAAGCGCTGCGCTGGTGCCCGCGTTGCGAGCGAGCCTGCGAAACCAATCCGCACGCGTGCGGAACGCCCACCCAACTGCGTCGCGGTTTGGAGTGGATGGATAACGACGCGGTCAATCTCGCCGCGACGTTGACGGGCGCGGTGGTTGCCGCGTTGTTCGTCGCGTGGGCGACTCGCTAACGTGGAACGCGAGCTTTCGCCGAAGAACGTCGCACATCGCAAACGCTTGGCGCAGCGAAGTACGGCGCGCCCGCATGTAACACTGCCGCCGCTACCGGCCAATCGCTATGACATCGCCTACGTCGACCCGCCCTGGCACTACTACGGCAGTCCGATAAAAGATGCGGCCGCCGCAAAACATTACCCGTTGATGACGCTCGACGAGCTAGCCCAGATCGACGTACGCCGTTTACTCAACAAACGCGCGGCGCTGTTTTTATGGGCCACCTGTCCGCGCTTGAATTATGCGATCGATTTATTGCGTGAGTGGAAACTGCATTATCGCGGCGTCGCGTACGTGTGGGTGAAGGTGGGGAAGAGCGGACGCATCATCAACGGACAAGGCGTGCCGCCGACCTTCACCAAGCCGACCACCGAACTGTTACTCGCCGCAACCACGATGCCGACCGGGCGTCCGTTTCCGCTACTCGATTTGGCGCAAGCGCAAGTCGTGCTGGCACCCCGTGGCGCGCATAGCGAAAAACCGGCCGTGTTCCGCGAAGCGATCGAACGCCTGTGCGGCGGTCGACCGCGTATCGAATTGTTCGCACGCGCCCGCACGCCCAATTGGGATGCGTGGGGCGCCGAACTGCCGGACCCGTAGATCGACTGCCCGCTACTTCTTTTTGCCGTACGTCTTTCGCAGATACTCGATGATCGCGTCGTCGTCGTCGGCGATCTTCACGTCGCCGTCGGTCATCGACGGAATGCCGGTCGTTCCGAATAGCGCTTTGAGGTTCGTACGGGCGGCGTGATCTTCGGGCACGTTGACCACTTTATAGTCGAGCAATAGGTCGGTCAGCTCGCGCCGGACGTGCCCACAATACGGGCACCACTCGGCTTGGTACAGGACGATGTTGGTATCGGTCATGGCCGTTGCAATCAGACCCGCGACGGGGTAGGTTGCAGCCCTCCTCGAAGATGAGGTGTGCGATGATAGGGGCGCTTGCTTCGAACCTCCGGATGCGCGGAGCCTTCGCCGGGTCGGTGGCACTCCACGTCCTGGTCGCATTGCTCATTCCGGCCCTGATATGGACGACGGCCGCGGGAGACGCCGTGCCGACGATCACGTTCGCGCGCATCGCCCGGATCCAAATTCAACCGACCCCGCACCCGATACCGCTGGCACAAGCGCCGCATCTGCAGGTCAAGCCGAACGTTTCGCTCGCTGCCGAGACCGCGCCGTCTCGGGCCACATCGCGCCACACCGTTCATGTCAACTTCACGCACGGCCAGCCGGCCTCCGCGCCGCGTGTCGCTGCGTTTACGCGCCTCGGCACCGGGCACTCGCAGGTCGCCGCGGCCCCGCAAGCAACCGCGTCGCCGGTTCCTCGGGCAGTGTCCGGCACCGTCGGTCGCGATACCGGTGGCCTAATGCCGTTTGGAGCGGACCAACCCGAGCCGGTTCTGGACCCCGTCATTCGCAAGCAGCTGGCGGCGCTGGGCGTGCATCTTACGCTGACCGTCACCGTCGATGAGGACGGAAAGGTCAAGAACGTCGGCTTCAATCCGCAGGTCGACGACGCGATGAAATCGCGGATTCAGTCGCTACTGGCGGACGCGAACTGGGATCCGGCGGTCTGCGGCGGTGGCATCGCGTGCGAAGGCACCGCGACGATCCGGCTCTAGCCCGGGCTGCTTACAGAATCGATTTTCCGAGTCCGGAGCAAATCAAATCGACGGCTAAGACGGCCGTTTGATTGCGCTGATCTAGAATCGGATTGATCTCGACCATCTCGATCGAACCGAGCGAACCGCTCTCGTGCAGCATCTCCATGATGAGATGCGCTTCACGGAAACTTAAACCACCCTTCACCGGCGTGCCCGTACCGGGCGCTTCGCTCGGATCGATTCCGTCCATATCGAAAGAAACGTGAATCGAGTCCGGCCCGTCGCCGGTAATGGATATCGCTTCTTCCATGATGCGCACCATGCCCATCCGGTCGACGTCGCTCATCGAAAACGCACGCACGCCAAACTCGCGCAGTAACTGCTTTTCGCCGGGATCGACGTCGCGCAATCCGATTTGCACGCAACGCGACGCTTCGGCCAAACCGTTTTTCAACGCAAACCACAACGGCATCCCGTGAACGTTGCCGCTGTGCGAACTCTGCGGACTGTTGATGTCCGCGTGCGCGTCGATCCATACAACGCCGGCCGCCTTTTCGCGTGCCCGAGCGAGACCGTCGAGCGTTCCCATCGCGATCGAATGGTCGCCGCCTAGTACGATCGGCATACCGCCTTCCCGCACCGCGCCTTCGACGACGTCGGCTAAATCGGAACACACACGCCGGATGACGCTCAAATATTTCGAGCTGGCTTCTTCAGCGTCGGCCGATTCGCGAATCGGGACCATCAGGTTGCCATGGTCGACGATCGTTTCGATTCCGAGCCGGGTGAGTTTTTCGTGCAGCTTGGCATAACGGATCGCCGAGGGACCCATATCGACGCCGCGCCGGCTGGCGCCGAGGTCCATCGGAACGCCGACGATGTCGACGCGGGCGGGAACGGTTGCTGTCTCGGTCACGGTCCGGCCGCCTTCGAGTCGTGCGGCCGGAGCACCCGCAGTGCAAGCGCGCGTAGGATGCCGGCCACTGGAATTGCCAGCAGCAGGCCGATGATCCCGCCGAGTTCGCCGCCGACCAACAAGGCCAGCAAGACGACGAACGGGCTCAAGCTAACCGTACGGCTGACGATGTTGGGCGCTAAGAAATGCCCCTCGGCCTCGAAGATTACGACGAAAGCTCCCAACACGAACAGCGCGTTCACGATGCCGTTGCTCAGCCAGGCGGTGCCGAATGCCGGCAAGAACGCCAATAGCGCGCCGACGTAGGGAACCAAGTCGCCGAGCGCGGCGATCAACCCAAAGAAAAACGGGTACGGTACGCGCAACAACCAGAGCGCGATCGTGATCAACACGCCGACCGACAGCGCGACGAGCAGTTGGCCGCGAATAAATCCGCCGACCACGCCGTCGATCTCGCGTAACAGGTCGACCAGTCCGCGCCAGCGGCGCGGCGGAACGATCGATTGCAGCCCGCGTTGCAGATGCTCGAGATCCATCAACAGATACGCGGTGACGAGCGGAATAATGACGAACGTCGTGACCGCCGCGAACCCGCCGGCGACGACCACCACCACGCGGCTGGCGCTCTCGAATCCGCGCACTTGCACCCAGGCTGCGAGCTCGGTCGGGACGCGCGAAATTTCGGCGCGCATCCAATCCGGAAGGCGTGACGTCACCGGATCGTTGGGGTCGTACACCAAGCGGGTCACACGATCGGCCAGTTGCGGATATTGACGCATGAACGTCATAACGTCGCCGGTGATGTGCGGAACGATGAACCAACCCACGCCGGTCAGCCCCATCAGGATCGCCGCGTACACGATCACGATGGCTAACGCGGTCGGCATCCGGCGCCGTAGCCAGTGCACCGCCGGATAGATCAAGTACGAAAAGAACATGGTTCCGATTAAGACATACATCACGCCGCGGATACGCTCGATCAATCCGAAGGCGGTTTGACAGAGATAGATCGCCAGGACGATCGTCATCAACACCTTGAGCGCGTACGTGACGCGCTTTTCGGTGTACCGGGTCCACGGGTCGCGCTGCATTACGTGCCGCGTTTACCCCGGTATTTCGACGGCAGGATGCGTTTGACAAGTCCCGAGATCGCGTCGGCGCCGGCCGATACCGCTCCGTACAACGGAGAAGCGCGGTAACCGTCGTCGACATCCAGCACGGCCAGAAACCAGCCGTATCGCTTCGGCAGCACGTCGCTCCACGCTCGCGCTCGTTGCAGGCCCGGATCGTAGGCCTCGAGCGACGCAGCGAGTTCCACGTCGTCGTTTTGCACTGCCAATCGCGCGAAATCATCGTGCGTCAAGCGCAGCACGCCGAGAAACGACTTGTCCATCGGGCTGTGTCCGTATAAATACGTACCCAGCGTTCCGTCGTGTGCGGCGCGCGCTTTGTCGGCCAAGCGCGCGAGCCAGCGCACTCCATCGATTTCGACATTCCACCGCCGCGGAGGTTCGAGACGCAAGTCGGGAGCGTTCATCGTTCCGACTTCGCGAGCCGGACGGCAAGGCCCCGGTTGTATTGGCGTGCGGCAGGATTGCAGCGCGCCGTTCTCTGAATGCTCGAATGATGTTTCGTCGTATCTCGAGCGTGCTTGCGCTCGCCGGTGTCGCCTTTCTCGTCGGCTTCGCTCGCGCC
The DNA here is from genome assembly GCA_036490475.1 of Candidatus Tumulicola sp. Classification (NCBI taxonomy): domain Bacteria; kingdom Bacillati; phylum Vulcanimicrobiota; class Vulcanimicrobiia; order Vulcanimicrobiales; family Vulcanimicrobiaceae; genus Candidatus Tumulicola; species Candidatus Tumulicola sp. The sequence goes on along the minus strand of DASXDT010000006.1, from coordinate 1,042,572 downwards.
GATGCATCCTTACCGGCGCCGCTCGCACAATTGACGCACGACGTGCGTAAGCTCGCAGCCGGTCTCGCGGCTCCAACCGCGATCGAAGTCTTCGATCTCAGTACGGGTTATCATATGGGATTGAATTCGAGCGCCAGCATGCCGGCCGCTTCGACGATCAAAATCCCCGTGATGGTCGAAGTTTTTTCGCAACTGCAAGCCGGTAAATTCGATTTGCAGCGTCGCGTCAAGTTGACCGCCTCCGATAAAGACTATGGTTCCGGCGATTTGTGCGACGCACCGGTCGGCACGACGTATCCGATCTCGGTGCTCGTCGACAAAATGATCGACGTCAGCGATAACACCGCGACGAACATGCTGATCCGCCTCGTGGGGCGCCGGTCGATCAACAGCGGTATGGTCGATCTTGGTCTGCATCGCACCCGGCTCACCCAAGACATCCGTACAACGGATTGGGGAATCCGCCAAACCTTGCGCACGTCGCCGGCCGATTTGGTTCGGCTGCTCGAGCTGATGGCGCGCCGCCAACTCGTCGACCAATGGTCGTCGAACGAAATGATTTCGATTCTCGAACAAGATCAGTTTAACACGCTGATCCCCGAACCGCTTCCGGACGACGTTCAGATCGCACACAAGACCGGCTCGTTCTTCGATACGCTCAACGATGCAGGCATTGTGTACGCAGGCGACGCGCCCTACGTCATCGCCGTCATGACGACGTCGTTACGTTCGCAAGATGCCGGACGCCGGTTCATACACACGATCTCACGACTCGCCTATGCCGACGAACGCCGGCTCGCGACGTGGCGCCGCAGTAGCGGGCTCACGTTCGAGCCGTTCGACGCGTCGGCACCGGCCGATGATGCGTCGCCCGACTTGAACTACTGGGGAGCCGAAACCGCTCCCACTCGTTGACGGCGCCCGGCATAGAGACGCGTTAACCAAGCCTCGTAGCGTGCTTCGCGGCCCGTGACGACGCGCTGATAGAACGCCCGTAGTTTCTCGGTAATCGTACCGCGCGAGCCGTCGCCGACGAGGCGGCGGTCGATCGACGCAATATGCGCGATTCCCGCAGCCGTGCCGGTGAAAAACGCCTCGTCGGCGCTGTACAGTTCGCCGCGATCGATCGATCGCTCGATCACGTCGAGTCCGAACACATCGTGCGCGATGGTCATAATCGCGCGGCGAGTGCAGCCCTCCAACACGTTCTGCGACGGATCCGGCGTGTACAGTTTGCCGTGCCGCACGAGAAAAATATTTTCGGCCGAGCCTTCGGAAACGTGGCCGTCGTGCGATAGCAGGATTGCTTCGTCGTAGCCGTTACCGATGGCCTCGCTCTTGGCCAGCGCGGAGTTTACGTACAAACCCGTGATTTTCGCGCGCGGCGGTGCCATCGTATCGTCGGCTCGGCGCCACGAACTCACGCACGCGCTCAAGCCGTGCTCGGTATCGATGTAGCTCGTAAACGGTAGCGGAACGATCGCGAAGGCGTCCTCGACACCGTGTAATCGCACGCCGACATCTTCGGCTGCTTTGTACACGAAGGGTCGCAAGTACACGTTGGTTTTGAAATTATTGCGCTCACACAACTCGAGCGTGATGTCGATCAACTCGTCGGTCGACTTGGGCAGCACCATCGTCAAAATTTTAGCCGATGTCGCGAGGCGATCGAAGTGATCGCGCAAGAGGATCAGCAGCATGTCGTCTTCATCGTCGAGCCAATAGCCGCGAATGCCCTCGAAGCAACCGGTGCCGTACTGCAGACCGTGCGTCATGAGGCCAACCTTGGCTTCGTCGTACCGTTTGAACGTGCCGCCGGCGTACACGATGGTCGAGGAGAGATCCATGCGGTGTTCCTTTCTGCGAACCGGGAAAGCGCTGTTGGGTTCGGAGTGCCACGCTTCCTTCGCGGGCGGGAGCGCCCGGGGGCCGAACCGTTCCGGCCCAAGTCCTGACGCTCGAGCCCGGCGTGCCGCCGAGCGCCTTATGCCGTCGCCGACATAAACTCCCCGAGCATCGCGTTGAAGCGCTCGGGATTATCTGCATTGGCAACGTGACCCGCATCGGAAACGACGTCGCGCCGCGAGCCCGGAATGCCGTCGGCAATTTCGTCCGATAACGGTTGCGGCGCGATTCCGTCGCGTTCTCCCCGCGTCACCAGCACGGGCACCTCGATCGATCCTAGCATCGAGCGATAATCGCCGGTCCACGTCGCCTGCGTCGAAGCCAGATACGACGGCACCGATTTCGACCCCATCTGGTCGATCGTCTCGCGCAATCGTTGTGGCGGAAGGCCGAGTTGCGCGGCACGCGCTTCGGCAAACGTGCGCATATCGCCGGCGGCGCGAACCGCAGCCTTGATATTGTCAGCATACGTCTGCCCATCGGGATACTTTGCAAACGATCCGACGATCACCATAGATCGGAATCGTTGCGGCGCGCGTTGCCACAGTTCGAATGCGACGACGCCGCCGAGGCTGCATCCGATCAAATGGAACGTTTCGAAGCCGTTTGCATCCGCAACGGCCAGCACGTCGGAAGCGAATCCCTCTCGGGTGATGAGCTCGGGAGGCGGATTCTCGAGCGCGCCGTTACCGCGCAACTCCATCGACGCACAACGGTAGTCGCCGCCGAACGCGTCGAGCTGATAATCCCAGATCGCGCCGGTTGAGCCGACGCCGTGCACGAAGATCAACGCAGGCCCGCGCTCGCCGGCCAGGCGCGCTCCGGCGACGGCACCGTCGGATTGCGTTACGGTTCTTGTGACGATCACGTTCCACGCTCCCGTTTGCTGCGTACGAATTCGAGCACCGCTTCCAACGGCGCGGTATTGAGCACGTCTTTTTTTTCGATGCCGGCCCGACGCGCTTGTCCCACCGCCAGTTCGATATTGACGAGGTCCCGCGTGCGATGAGCGTCACTGTCGGTCGTGAACGTTACGCCAAACGACTTCGCAAGACGCGCTAACGGCGACGGCAGATCGAGGCGCATGGCTTGTCCATCGATTTCCATCGCCGTTCCGGTTCGCGCGGCGGCCGCAAACACCGCGTCGTAGTCGAACTCGTAGCCGTGATAGCCGTCCAGCCGGCGCCCGGTGGGATGGCCGATGATATTGACGTACGGGTTCTCGCAGGCGCGAATCAAACGTGCCGTCATCTCGTCGCGCGACTGTCGCACCGCAGAATGCACCGAGCCGACGACGATGTCGAGCTGCGCTAATACCTCATCGGAGTAGTCCATCGAACCGTCGGGTAAGATATCGACTTCACTGGAACACAGGGTGCGAATCTTATGGCGTGCGCCGAACATCTCTACTTCGACGCGTTGGCGCCGGACATCGTCGATCGAAAGACCGCGCTTACGCCCGCCTTGGCCGTGCGAATGATCGCTAATCGAGTGATACTCGTAGCCGCGCGCCGCCGCCGCTTCGATCATTTCCTCGAGCGAATCGTCGCCGTCACTCCACGTGCTGTGCATGTGGAAGTCGCCGCGGACGTCGCTCGTTTCGACCAGAGCTGGTAATGCATATTTACGCGCTAGCTCGACCTCGTCGCCGCCGGTTCGAAGCTCGGGCGGCACGTATTGCATGCCGAGCGCGGCGTATACTTCGGCTTCCTCCGAACAAACGATCGCATCGCCGGTTTCAAGATTAAGAATGCCGTTTTCGCTGACGCGCAGGCCGCGCCTCACGGCATATTCTCGCAGCTTTACGTTGTGGTCGCGCGACCCGGTAAAATGCTGTAGCAAATTACCGTACAAATGATTCGGCAGCACGCGCAGGTCGATTTGCAGTCCGCCCGGCAGCCAAATGCTGGCCTTGGTCGGGCCTTCGCCGAGCACGGCTTCCGCGCGGTTCCAGGCGGTGAAGTGCGCGATCGTTTCGGCGGCTTGTGCGGTGGTGCAAACGATGTCGATGTCGCCCACCGTTACTTCTTGACGGCGCAAACTGCCCGCGTACGTTAGCCGATCGAGCGGCGGACCTTCGCGCAGATAGGCGATCGCTTCGTAGGCAATCGTCAGGGCGGTTGCTAACGGCGTGCGATTTCGGCGGCCCTGCACCGCAAGGATGCCGCGCTTCCAGTTGTCGATCGTCTTAGAACCTAAGCGCGGTACGTCGGCCAACACGTTGGCGGCGATCGCCGCTTCCAACGTCGCCAGCGACGCGATCCCGTACTCTTCGTACAGCATGGCCGCAGTCTTCACCCCGATGCCGCTGACCGATAGCACTTCGAGGATCGAGGGAGGAAATCGCTTGTGCAGTTCGTCGAGATGTTCCGACGTGCCGGAACGTACCAGCTGTTCGACCGCAACGCCGATCGACTTACCGATCCCGGGGAGTTTCAAGTGCTCGCCGGCGGCGACCAAGTCGGCAAGCGGCGGAGCGTTCTCTACCGACGTCGCCGCCTTTTCGTAGGCCGTATATTTGTAGAATGACTCGCCCGCCATTTCCATCAGCGTGCGGGTCTCTAACAGCTTGGCAGCGACTTCGGCATTCGATAGCACGCAACTGAGTTTGGCCATGCGACGCGAATCGTACTGCCTTGAGCTTCGTACTGCGAATGCGCGGCGCGTCGTTCGGCGCCGGCGACGACCTGGTCGGCCCGCTCGACGTCGACGTACGGGCCGGAGAGCACGTGACCGTGGTTTGCACCTCGCCGCACGCGGCCGCCGTGACGGCGCGGATTGCCGCGGGCATCGTGAAGGCGGCCGCTGGAAACGTTTCCATCGGCGAGTTCGACCCGCGCGTACAGCCGGCGCACTGCAAGCGAATCGCCGTCTTCGTTCCGCACGCCGCGATGCCGTTGCCGGAGATGGATTTCGAACGCTACATCGCTTACCGAGCCGCGTTATGGAACGTCGACCGCATTCGCGCCACCGCGCACGCAAAGCTCGTGCTCGAACGCCTAGAAGGCGTGCACGAAGCCTTCGCATTCCCGCTCGCGGGCGCGCTCATTACGCCGGCGACGCTGGTGGTGTTGGAGCGGCCGCAGCCGGCGTACGCCGGACAGATCGTTGCCGCCGTCGGATCGCGCGCCACGTTTACGACGCATCTCGATCCCGCATCCGCCGAAGCGTTTACCGCCGCGGAGGCGTTGCGCGCATGACGCGCCGAGCCTTCGCCGCGGTCGTCGAAGCCCGCATGTTCTCGCAGCGTCACACGCTGGTGTACGGATTGGTCGCCGCCGGTCTGGTGGGTGCGGTGCAACCGCGAGGCTTGGCCGCTCCCGCATTTTTCTGCTCGCTGGCCGGCATCGTCGCGGCACTGCAGCAAGGGCCGGGACGTTTTCCGGATTTAGATCTGTGCGAACAGTGCGCGCCGCTCTTCGGACGCGAGCTCGCCCGCGCGAAAGCGCTGGTTTCGTGCGCCATCGCCGTCATTGCGGCGGCGGCCTATTGCGCGACGGCGTCGCTGGCGGGTTGGCGGGAAATTCCGTTCGTGTTCGCCGGAACGCTTGCGGCAGCAATCCCGACGACGCTCACAGCGTTGTGCGCCACACTGCGTGCGGGCGCGCCTCGCCGGCTCTATCTTGTTATGGCCGCCGCCGCGAGCGCGATCGTCGTCGTCACGATCGTATGGGCACGACAACCGTGGATCGCCGCCGGGTTTGCGGCGGTCGCTACGTTCTTAGCGTTGCGGCAGTACGGCGAAGCGCTGGCGCGCTACGATCCGGTCTGAAACGACCGGCAGCGTTTGTTAAACGGGTTGCGGCGGTGCGGCGGTCGCGAGTTTCTCGAGCATCGCTCGGTTAAATTGCGGCATATCTTCGCCGCCCCGCGTCGAGACCCAATTCGAATCGCTCACCGTCGGTTGGTCGCGATAGAGTCCGCCCGCGTTCCGAATGTCGTCGGCAATCGCGCGAGCACCAGTCAACTGGCGTCCGCGAACGATTTGCGCCGAGATCAATACTTGCGCGCCGTGGCCGACCGAAAACACCGGCTTTTTAGCGGCGTCGAACTCGCGGCATAACCGCTGCACGTCGCGATCGGTGCGAACCAAATCGGGCGAAGTGCCTCCCGGAATGAGCAACGCGTCGAAATCTTCGGCGGTGCAATCCGGGATCAACTCTTCCGCACGTGAATTCTGACCCTCGTCCAGACCGCGTTTTCCGCGGATCCGTTGACGAGCGCGTTCGTCCAGTCCGACGATGGTCACGACGGCCCCGGCATCCTCGAGCGCGCGGCGCGGCTCCAACAAATCGATCTCTTCAAAACCATCCGCGATTAGGGCCGCGATCCGTTTTCCGTCTACGCCTTGCATCGCCGCCTCCGTTCGCGGGACCGGCTAGAGGGTCCCACCGGTCTGCTCGACCGCCGCGCGCAAGAGGTACGTCAGCTCCACTTCCGCTTTTCCGACAGCATCCAAAATCGGATCGTCGGCCAGTGCCTGCAACGTAGGGTTGCGCCGGGTCATGTCCCCTTCGGGCACGCGGTGGCGCGGATTGATCTCCCGCATGTAGATGCGGGCGTCGTAGCGCAGCTGCCCTTCAGGCAGAAAATAGAGCGGGTCGAGACCGAAAGCGTAGACCTCCAGCGACAAGAACCCGGTCCGTTGCATAAACTCGATCGGCCGCAGGCGTAGCGCCACTGCCAGTCGTGCCAGCGCGCTCACCCCGACGCGCCGCACTCCCGCAAGTACCTCGTCGAACTCAGCCGGCGCCAGGCCGATCGACTCCGCTAGCGCATCCCGATCGACATCGCTGCCCTCCAGACAGACCGCCAACGCCGTTCCGAATGCGGGACCTCCGGCGGTACCGTTGCGCCCATCCCAGGTGGATTCGGCCATCAAATTGCCTCCGGTTCCAACGCGACCTCGACCATGTCGTTCCGCACGCGTGCATCGAAGCGGCGCAGGCGTGCGAAATCGGCCCCGATCGCCATTCCGCCGGTACGCAGATCGAACGTCCAGGCATGCCACGGGCACGTCACGTTCGTGCCTTCGATCTCGCCTTCGGCAATCGGGCCGCCCTGATGCGGGCACGCATTTTCGTAGGCGCGGACCTCGCCTTCAACGATGAAAATCGCTACCTCGTACGAGCCAACGAGCACGATCGCGGGTCGATCCGGCGTGACGCCCGCCAACGGCCCGACCGGGATGAACGCCACTTCGGCGGCCTCGACGCGGTCGCTCAATACGGTACTCCCTGGCGACGCTGCGTGCCCATCGCGTTCATGTACCACTCCAGCTCGTCGAAGAATTCTTTGGAAAACCCCACGGTGGCCGGGTCGGTCGGCGTGCCGTCGTCGGAAAACGACTCGCCTACGCGCGCGACCGGCAGCAGCGACGGAATCGTGGCCATGCCCATTTCCGAAAGGGTCATCCGCAACTGCATGGCCGCGCGTATCCCGCCCCAGTGTCCGCCGGAGTAGCACGCGATGCCGGCCGGCCGCCAAAAATACTCTTCCAGGAAGTGATCCATCATATTTTTTAATGCCGGCGGGATACCGTTGTTGTACTCGCCGGAGACCACCACGAATCCGTCCGCTCGTCGCAACAGGGACGCCAGCTCGGTCATGACCGGGGGCGCTTCGCCGGCCGGAAACTCCTTGAACATCCGGTCCAGGAGCGGAAAGGGCCGTTCGAGCGGATCGATCAGCACGGCGTCGATGTTCCGATCGGCCAGTTGCTTGCACACGAACCGGGCAAATTTAATGCCTTGCCGCTCGGTGCGGACCGAGCCGTAGATGACGGGGACGAGCGGACGGTTGTCCATGGTGAAGCGTGCGATTGCGCTTGCACGGGGCGGCGTCCTTTGCTATGGTAGGCCGGTCGCCGGGATGGACGCGAGCCTGTACCCGAGCGAGACCATCCTGACCGAGGAGTATGACCCGTGCCACTTTCCAAAGAGATCAAGGCCGAACTGGCCACCAAATACGGACGCGGCCCCAACGACACCGGCTCGGCCGAAGTGCAAGTTGCGGTTCTGACCGCGTCGATCAATCATCTCACAGAGCATCTGAAGATCCATAAGAAAGATCACCACAGCCGCCGCGGCCTGTTATTACAGGTCGGCCAGCGCCGCCGTTTGTTGAACTATCTTTCGAATAAAGATGTCGAGCGTTATCGCACGCTGATTTCCGACCTCGGCTTACGCCGCTAAGCTTAGCGTGTCGGCGTCGCTCGCCGTAAGCTCGTAGCGACGCCGCGGAAACCGCCGTGAATTACTGGCTCGCCGCACTCGAAAAATACGCCGTCTTTTCCGGCCGAGCGCGGCGCAGCGAGTACTGGTATTTCGTTCTCTTCAATGCGATCTTTGGATTTGGTTGGGGGGTTTTCGCCGCCTTTTTCGGTACGTTAGGCGGCGCAAATCACCTAACTATCCGAATTCTTGTCCAGCTCTTCGCGTTGTTCACGTTGCTGCCGGCAATCGCCGTCGCTGTTCGGCGACTGCACGACACCGGACGCAGCGGCTGGTGGTGCTTACTTCAGTTAGTGCCGCTCGTCGGAACGATCGTGGTGCTCGTCTTCCTCGTCGAGGACGGTCAGCCCGGCGAAAACCGCTATGGCCCAAATCCGAAAACGCCCTTCGCTACGCCTTTCGCTTAGCGACTTTCCGAACGGCGTCGACGATTGCGTCGATGCCCATTCCGTAATACTCGATCAGCTCCAGCGGATCGCCGGATTGGCCGAACCGGTCGTCGACCCCGATGAACTCGATCGGAACCGGATGACTCTGCGCGACGATTTCCGCGACGCGCGAGCCCATGCCGGCGTGTTTTTGATGTTCTTCGACGGTGACGATCGCGCCGCAATCGCGTGCCGCAGCGACGATCGCAGCGTCATCCATCGGTTTGATCGTGTGGTTATTGACGACGCGGCACTCGATACCGTCTTCGCGCGATAGTTTGTCGGCCGCCATCAGCGCGTTATAGACCAGGATGCCACAAGCGACGATTGCGACGTCGCCGCCTTCGCGGAAGATTTGCGCCTCTCCGACGGTGAACGGCGTCTCTTCGGTCGTGATCACGGGCGATTTCTCGCGACCTAATCGCAAATACGACGGACCCCAACGCTCCGAAAGCGCGAGCGTCGCTTTTTTCGTTTGCACCGAATCGCACGGCACGACGACCGTCATGTGCGGGATCACGCGCATGATCGCGATATCTTCGATGGCTTGATGCGTCGCGCCGTCCGGTCCGACCGAAACGCCCGCGTGTGCGCCCGCAATTTTTACGTTGGTATCGTTGAGCGCCATGATCGTGCGCACTTGCTCCCACGACCGGCCGGGATTAAACATCGCGTAGCTGGCGATCCACGGAATCTTACCGACCGACGCCAGGCCGCCGGCCATCGCCACCAGCATCTGTTCGGCCACGCCGATCTCGACGTACTGCGCGGGATGCGCTTTCTTGAACGCTTCGAATCGAGTCGATTCTGAAAGATCGGCGCAGATGCCGATCACGTTGGGGTTGCGGGTTCCAGACTCGACCAATCCTTCGCCGAATCCGTTGCGCGTCGGAACTTGCGCGACGCCTTTGCGGTAATCGACCAGATTAGCCACGGGCCACGATCCGTTCGCGGGCTTGCGCGAGTTCTTTCAGTGCGATCTCCGTTTGTTCGGTGTTGGGTGGCTTACCGTGCCACGTGTAGTCGCCTTCCATGTACGATACGCCCTTGCCGGGAACGGTGTTGGCGACGATGACTTGCGGCTTGCCTTTGACGGTACGCGCGCGCTCGGCGGTTTCGACGAACGCTTGCATATCGTTACCGTCGCACTCTAACACTTCCCAATTGAACGAACGATATTTATCGCCCAACGGCTCGAGCGGCATCACGTCTTCGGTGCTGCCGTCGATTTGAATGAAATTGCGGTCGATGATGCAGGTGAGGTTGTCGAGTTTAAATTTGGCCGCGGTCATCACGGCTTCCCAATGCAGTCCACACTGGTGCTCGGCATCCGAGGTGACGACCCACACGTGAAAATCCTTGTCGTCCATCTTCGCGCCCAACGCCATGCCGGTGCCCTGCGCTAGACCTTCGCCCAACGGCCCGGACGTGGACTCGAGCGACGGAAGCGTCACCCGTTCGGGGTGTCCTTGCAGGCGCGAACCAAACTTGCGCAGCGTCAACAACTCCTCGACCGGGAAGTAGCCGAAGTTGGCCATCGCCGAGTAGCGCACCGGAGCGATATGGCCGCACGATAGCAACAGGCGGTCTCGCTCGGGCCAGTCCGGCCGTTGCGGGTCGTGCCGCATCAGCGTTCCGTAGAGGGCCGCGAACACGTCGGACATGTCCAACGGACCGGCCGAATGGCCCGATCCGGCCGCATGCAGCGAGCGGATGATGCCTTGGCGGATGTCGTTGGCTTTGAGCTCCAGATCGCGTAGTTTGTCGGGGGTTAGGGTCGGCATGGGGCCCGATATACCCCGACGCTTCCTCACGAACCTACCGCCGCGCGACCTCGCGGGAGGCGAGTTCCGGAAGGGCGGACCCCTCCGCGGACCGAACCGAAAATGGTTACACAAAAGACAAAAACGATTTCATTTTAGGAGTTAACGTGCCCGAATCCGTGACCTTAGAGGTCGGCGGGCGCACGATGGTCATCGAGACCGGCGAACTCGCGAAGCAAGCAAATGGCTCCGCTCTCGTTCGTTATGGCGATCAAAACGTCGTGCTCTGCGCCGCTACGGCCTCCAACTCGCCTCGAGAAGGCATCGACTGGTTTCCGCTCACCTGCGACTTCGAAGAAAAGATGTACGCGGCCGGAAAAATCCCCGGTGGTTTCATCAAGCGTGAAGGCCGCCCCAGCGAACACGCCGTGCTTAGCTCGCGGCAAATCGATCGACCGATCCGTCCGCTGTTTCCCGAAGGTTTTCGCAACGACGTACAAGTCGTAGCGACCGTTCTTTCGGTCGATCCCGAACTCGACGCCGACGTGCTCGGCGTTTGCGCGGCCGGCGCCGCCCTCGCACTGAGCGACATTCCGTTCGATAAAACCGTTGCTGCGATCCGCGTGGGTCGCGACGAAAACGGCGGCTACATCGCCAATCCCACGCTTCCGCAATACGAAACCGGCGGACTCGAAATCGTCGTTGCCGGAACGGCCGACGCGGTGATGATGGTCGAAGGCAGCGCCCACGAAATCGACGAGGAAGACTTCCTCGGCGCGGTCGCGTTCGCGCACGATGAGATTCGCAAAATCGTCGCCGCCATCGACAAACTTGTCAAAAAATGCGGCAAGAAAAAGCGCGAGTTCGTCGTTGCAAAGAGCGATGGCGACCTCGAAAAATTCGTACGCAAGTCGTTCGCCAAAGACGTCGCCAAGGCGATGCGCATCGTCGAAAAAGGTAAGCGCGAAGAGGCGTTCTCCGAGCTCAATGCCGACGAAGCGATCGCGCGTTGCGGCAAAAAAGATGCGAACGTTCGCGCGCTGCTCGAAGATTCGGTCACGCGCAAAGAGTTCCATAAAATCATCAAGGCGATGGAAGAGGACGAGCTGCGCACGATGGTCGTGGACGAGAAAATTCGTCCCGACGGCCGCAAGCCCGACGAAATTCGTCCGATCTGGTCGAAGGTGCATTACGTGCCGCGCGTTCACGGGTCGGGCGTTTTTACGCGCGGTCAAACGCAGGTGTTTAGCGCCGCTACGCTCGGTTCGAGCAGCGACGCCCAACGTCTCGACGGCATCGTCGCGCTGGAAGATAAGCGCTACATGCACTTCTACAACTTCCCGCCGTTTTCGGTCGGCGAGACGCGCCCGATGCGCGGACCCGGACGTCGCGAAATCGGACACGGCGCGTTAGCCGAACGCGCGATGCTGCCGGTCCTTCCGCCCAAGTCTGAGTTCCCGTACACGATGCGCGTGATGAGCGAAGTGCTCGAATCGAACGGCTCGTCGTCGATGGCATCGGTCTGTGGATCGACCCTCGCATTGATGGATGCCGGCGTGCCGATCACCGCACACGTCGCAGGCGTCGCGATGGGTCTGATTCTCAAGGGCGATAAGTACGCGATCCTTACCGATATCCAGGGCCTCGAAGACGCACTGGGCGAGATGGACTTCAAAGTCGCGGGTACCAAAAAAGGCATCACGGCGATTCAGATGGACATCAAGGTCCAAGGCATCACGATCGACATCATGCGTGAAGCGATGACGAGCGCCAAGAAATCGCGCTTCTTCATCATCGACAAACTCATCGAAACGATCGCCGAGCCGCGTCGCGAACTCTCCAACTTCGCACCGCGCATGATCATCGTCAAGATCGATCCGGCCAAGATCAAAGATGTGATCGGTCCCGGCGGTAAGGTGATCAACAAGATCATCGCCGACACGGGCGTCACCAAGATCGATATCGAGGACGACGGTTCGGTGTACATCACCTCGGCCGACGGCGAGTCGGGCGACAAGGCGCGCACGATCGTCGAAAATCTCACCAAAGAGATCAAGGTCGGCGAAACGTACGAAGGCACCGTCGTGCGGATCATTCCGATCGGCGCATTCGTGCAGATTCTGCCGGGCAAAGACGGCCTCGTGCACATCAGCCAACTGGCGCCGCAACGCGTCGAAAAGGTTGAAGACGTCGTCTCGCTTGGCGACAAGATGATGGTCAAAGTGATGGAAATCGACTCACAAGGACGCGTGAATCTATCGCACAAGGCGGTACTTGGATCCTCGAACGGCGCACCGCCGCAAGAACGCCCCAAGCGTCCCGCGCGCGATTACGATGAGGATCGCAACAGCAATGCCCCGCGTCCCAGCGGTGGCAACATCAGCAGCCCGAGCCCGAGCACGAGCACGAGCGACGCCGGCAACGGCTCGAACGCCTCAGACTCCGACGACTCGGAAGAATCTCCGTCCGCCGACGCGCCCGGAGCTCCGCCGATGCGTCGCCGTCGTCGTCCGCAAGGCCGCCGCGAAGACTAGGGGTTAAAGCGAAGGCCGGCGGATAGGTACGTCGTTCGTGCGACGTCCTGAACGCCGGCATACCATCGCAGACCGTCCTTGATCGGTCCCGACACGTCACCGTCGACGTGTTCGAACGGTTGTCCGTTCAGCAAATCCCGGCGATAGATCGCATCGAAGCGAATCGCGCCGGGATTTTCATAGGTGAGCCAAAACGCGTTAACCGTCGCGTCCCCGAAGGTCGATGGATACGGATACGGATACGGCGTGTACGACGCCGGCAATGCAGGGGTCGTAGCATCGTCGACGCGCATGGTCCAAGCTCGCAACGACAATGCCGGTGCGAACTGCCACGTCACCGAAAGTCCGGCGCTCGTCACGAGACCGTTCACCGAACCGGCGACGTGTTGCGACGCAGCCTCGACGTCGATGCGCACGCGTTGCAAATCGGTGTACGAGAGCGTACCGGTGTACGAAGAGGCGCGATCGAAATCGAGCGAGCTGTACGGATACCCGTCGTACTGTTCGACGATCGTCGGCAACGAAAACGATCCGGAGGCCGAGAACGACGCGCCCCAACGTGCATTCGGAAACAGTTGCAGTTGCAACGACGGAGTCGCTAGCGCGGTGCGTTGGCCGCCGGACGAACCCCAACCGCCGCCCTGGTAGTCGATTCCGAATTGGCCGACGCCGGCCCTCAGCGTATAGTCGGGTTCGTCGGCCTCGAAGCCCACATCGAGCCGGCGCTGCACGATGTTCCCGCTCGCATCGTATGCAAAGCCCTGTGTGTCGTACCCACCACTCGATAAACGCACGCCGGTATCCGCAAAAAAGAAGACGGAGCCGTGCGTTCGGATTCCGGCAGCAAAGCCCGTATCCGACCAAACGCCATCGTATGCTGCTTCAAAGTCCGATACCGGTCGCAATCCCGAGGCGGAATACACGCCGCGATCGGTGGTTAGGTCGACGCCGACGTCGTAGCCCGGCTGTGCGTCGTTATAGGCGGCATGTGCGAAACTATAGCTCCCGTCTAGAGCATCGCTCGACACGCCCGTTTCGCGATACTGCGATGTCGCGACGTCGACTCCCAACGTTTGCGACGCCGCTAGTTGTGTTTGGAACCGCGCGTCGAACCGCTGACGCCAATCGGCCGCATCGTTCGACGCCGTCAACACCGCGCCGGCTTGGGGCGATCCGCCTTGCACGCGTATCGAGGTGGCGCCGCCAATCAATCCAACCGAGTCGTTAGCGTCGCCGAACGGCTCCACCGAAATCGTGCCCGACCCGGCGCGATCGCCGTATAAAAACGCTTCGGCCGGCGCGGCGATATTCGCAACGCGCACGTCGTTGGCTGGGATGGCATCGTATGGACTCGTCCCGCCGATCACGTCGTAATTCGGCACACCCGAATCGACCAACAACGCTTGCGCTGGCTGAAAGCCGAGCGCGCTCAGTTGCGAGCCGCTAGTGACCGTCGTCGACTGCCGCAACAGCGCGAACGGTCGCAAGGCGATGGCTGATTCGACGCGCGAGTATGGCACGTTTTGCAGATCCGACGGCGATGGTGCGTCGGTCAGCAACGCTTGGAAGCGGCGCACGATCACGACGGCGACTTGGCCCGGTACCAGGCCCGCGCTCGTGGTCCGGCAGAAGCGGCAGCGAACGGCCACTCGCACCACACCCTCGCCCGGCATCGCGAACGTCCCGGCGCCGTCGGTTCGAACCGACTGGGTTTGAGCGCCGCGCGCGTCGTAGCCCTCGACCTCCGCGTCCGGGATGGCGGCTCCGGTCTGATCGCGCACCGATCCGACGGTCAGAGCGGTCTGGGCGAAGGCCGGGACGGCGGGAGACGCGAGCCACAGTGTCGCCACGAAAGCGATGGTGAGCCCGAGCTGAAACCGGCGCCCCGCGCAGCTCGAAGCTACGCTCGCTACGGGTTTTTTGCGCAAATCCGCCACGCGCGGCACCGATGGTTCCCTCACAGACCCATCGAATATGCTTCCTCGCCTTCCACTAACCCCTGGCGATTCGAAGGAAAAATGAGGGGTCGGGCGGCTTGCTTCACGGATTCCTAACACCTTCGGCTATAATCGAAAGCAGTGTCCAGAGAATTGTTTAGGCGTGCGCTGCTAGCGCTGGGGTTTGTTGTGGCCGCGTCCTTCGGGGCGTACGGCGCGACGCAGGCTGCCTCCGTGGCCGACGCGCTCGCGCAGGGAACGCTCAACCCGCAGGCTCCCGCCTTGCTTGGACCAATTACGTCGGCCGGCCGCAAAGGCTGGGAATGTAAACCCGAACGCGCCGCGTCTGCGACCGGGTCGCACCAGGCCGAGCTTCCGCCCGCCGATCCTTCGCCGGCACCCTAACCCCGTGCGACCAGTTATGGCCGCCGTCGCGCTCGCGCTATGCGCCCTAACGGCGCCCGCCTTCGCGCAGGTGTACGCGCCCGCCACCCCGGCGCCGCGCACCACGTCTCTGCCGGCGCTACAGGCACTGGCGACCGCGCGCGAGGTGGAAGAACGATTCCGGATGGGAATCGACGATCAAACCGCCGGACGATGGAGCGACTCGGCCGCCGAGTTCTCGCGCGTGGTCGCGCTCCATCCGCCCGAACCGAAGGGCTCGTCGGCACAATACGATTTGGGCATCGCATACGCCAATCTACACCGTAATGGCGACGCGGCTTCGGCATTCCGTTCGGCCCTCGCACTCGACCGCGAATTTTTGGCTGCAATGGCCAACCTGATCGCAGTCGATCTTGCGACCGGCAATCTGCGCGAAGCTCATTCTGTTGCCGATCGGTATGTCGCGCTAGCACCTGATTCTGCGCGAGCGGTGTACTCTCGCGGCATCGTCGCGTTACAAGCCGGTGACGCAGCCGGCGCGCGCGCCGATTTCGGCAAACTCCTCTCGCTCGACCCGGCCTACGCCGTGGCACACTACGGTCTCGCAATCGCCGAAGAACGTTTGCAACGCTACGATGCTGCCGAACGCGAGCTGCGGACGGCTCTGACGCTCGCACCCAACTACGCGCGAGCCGAATTCGCGCTGGGGGTTGTATTGCTTTCGCAACATCGCCGCGCGCAAGCGCGGGAAGCGTTCGATCGCGCATGCCGCATGGCCGCCGGCGATCCCGCCCTCTCGAATCTCGCCGCATCGATGCGCGACTCGACGCGCTAACGCGCTCGTTTCATACTTTCTTCATTCGGCGCCGTTACGGTTTTGCCACACCCACGAATCACGACTCGCGAAGAGAGGAACTAGTATCGTGACGCAGCGTTTTGGCTCCCTTGCGGCTTTAGCCGCGATTTTAGCGCTTGCCGCATGCGGCGGCAGCAATGGCTCTAGCACCGCGCAGAGCGGCAACAACAACATGATGACCATGCCGATGGGACCGGATATGGTCATGCAAGCGAAGCTCCCAAAGGACACGGTCGGCGCAGAGCTGCCGAGTGAAGGCGTCGGTACCGAAAACGATCCGACGTGGGGCACCGTCGGTGGATACACGCAAACGAAAAAGGCACAAGTTCTCGCGTTTCCCCCGGGCACGAAAATTACGTTCATGAATCTTTCGTCAACGACTCCGCACACGTTGAACGTCGTGATGAAGGCCGGTAAGCCGCCGGCAAACTTCCCGCCCAACCCGTCGCTCTCCACACAACCGGCGGGCAACGGCGTATTGGGAGTCGGATACGCGAGCGGCGTCGTCGCGCCCGGTAAAACAGTGACGATTACGCTTTCGAACAAGGGGACGTACCTGATCGGGTGCGCTTTTCACTACAGCGAAGGCATGCAAGATGTAATCATCGTCAAGGCCAAGGCAAAGCCCGGACCGCAAGGTTAATAGCGCATCGTGCGGATCCTCGTCGTTGAAGATAACGAGGCCATAGCCGGCGCCGTGCGCGCGATGCTCGAGGCGCGGAAATACGCCGCGCTCGTCGTCGGCGACGGCCACCAAGGCCTCGAACATCTTCTCGGCGAGGGCTACGACGCCGCGATCGTCGATGTCGGATTGCCCGGGTTGGACGGCTTTTCGATCGCGCGATCGGCACGCGCCGCGGGAGTCTGGACGCCGATTCTCATGCTGACGGCTCGCGATGCGGTGGAAGACCGCGTCGCGGGCCTCGATTGCGGCGCCGACGATTATCTCGTCAAGCCGTTCGTCGAAAGCGAATTGATCGCGCGACTGCAGTCGATCGTCCGGCGCGGCGACCGTCCGCAAGTCACGGTACTGCAAGCCGGGCGCTTGGCCATGAATCTCGGTGCCCGCGCCGTTTCGTACAACGGCGTACCGGTCGAACTCGGTGGGACCGAGTTTCGCGTTCTCGAATACCTCATTCGGAATGCGGGTATCGCGTTGACCCGCATTCAAATC
Source organism: Candidatus Tumulicola sp. (assembly GCA_036490475.1). Lineage (NCBI taxonomy): Bacteria > Bacillati > Vulcanimicrobiota > Vulcanimicrobiia > Vulcanimicrobiales > Vulcanimicrobiaceae > Candidatus Tumulicola > Candidatus Tumulicola sp. Next base: position 1,025,358 of record DASXDT010000006.1, on the reverse strand, counting down.
CTCGAAAAAATCTGGGCCGACGACTTCGACGGCTCGAGCAACATCGTCGACGTCTACGTGAGCCAGTTACGCAGAAAGCTCAAGAAGGCCGGCGGCGAACGGGTGATCGACACCGTATGGGGCGTAGGATACCGCTTGCTTCGTTAATCGCGCGCACCGCCGCGCTGTACCTCGCCGTGTTCGTCGCAATTCTCGTTGCCCTCGACGCCGGCGCCTATGCCTTCGTTTTACGCCAATACACATCGTTATTGCAGCCGGCGCTCGGCACGCCCGAAGCATCGGCCGGCTTGTGGGCCTCGATGCGCCCCGTCGCACTCGTCATCGTTGCGATCGACGTACCGCTGGTAGCCATCGTCGCCATTGCGTCGTACGTTCTGGCACGCGCATCGATCGCTCCGATCGCTGCCGCTCGGGAACGCGAGCGCATCTTCGCAGCCGGCGTGGCGCACGAACTTCGTTCGCCGCTCACCACGATCACGAGCGTCGCGCAAGCTAACGCCGCCGACGCGGATCCGGTACGCCGCGAAGCCTTTGCAACCATCGCGGCACAAGCGTTTGAAGCATCCGATATCGTCGGCGATCTTCTCACCCTCGCGCGCAGTCCCGGGCTAGAAGCGTTGCATTGCGAGCCGGTCGACCTCGCGTCGATCGTCGGGCGATGCGCGCGCGATGCCGCACCACTGGCCGCGCAGCGCGGCATTCGCATCGACAGCATTCCGGCCGTAGCAATCGTCGACGGCGACGAGCGGCGTTTGCGCGAACTCACGCGCAATTTGTTGGAAAACGCGATCCGTCACGCACGCGAAAACGTGCGCGTGACGTCCCGCGACGACGGTCGTACGTGCGAGATCGTGGTCGAAGACGACGGCGAAGGCATTCCCCAAGCCGATCGGGAGCGCGTGTTCGAACGCTTCTATCGTCGCAGCGAGGACGGCCGAGGCACCGGCCTCGGACTCGCGATCGTGCGCTGGATCGCGCAAGCCCATCGAGGCGAGGTGACCGTTGGAACCTCCGACGGCGGCGGCGCGCGTTTCGTCGCAAGCTTACCGGCCTATACGATGGCATAAACCGCACAGGGGCGGCCGCGCCGCACTCGTAACACGGGTCGGTGCCCTTTGCATCCCTTCACGCCTTCGTCGATGCCTTGCGCGCGTCGGGCGAACTGCACGAAATTTCCGCTCCGGTAGATCCCTATTTAGAGATCGCCGAAATCACCGACCGGGTGGTGAAAGCAGGCGGCCCGGCGCTCTTGTTCTCGCGGCCCGCAAACTCGCGCTTCCCCGTGCTGACGAATCAATTCGGCACCCGCCGGCGGATGGCGATGGCACTGGATGCCGCATCGCTCGACGATGCGTCAGACCGTCTTCGCGCGCTGTTGCAAGTGCCCGCGCCCGTCCGGTCGCTGCGAGAGCGCATCGGCGCGCTCGCGTCGTTGGCTCCGTTACGCAATGCGCTACCGAAAATCGTTTCGAGCGCACCCGTACACGAGGTCGTCGATCGCCGCCCCGATTTGCGCGAACTTCCGGTGCTTACCACATGGCCGCTCGACGCAGGTCCGTTCGTTACGTTACCGCTGGTTATCACCAACGATCCGAAAACCGGGCGTCCGAACGTCGGCATGTATCGCATGCAGGTCTACGGCCCACGCGAAACCGGCATGCACTGGCAGCGCCACAAGCAAGGACGCGCGCACGCCGCAGCTTCGGGCCGGAAAATTCCCGTTGCGGTTGCGATCGGCACCGATCCGGTGCTGACGTACGCCGCTACCGCGCCGCTACCGCCGATCGTCGACGAGTTCGCGTTCGCCGGATTGCTACGCGGACGATCGGTCGAACTCGTTCGCGCCAAAACCGTCGATCTGCTGGTTCCGGCCGGCGCGGAATTCGTGCTGGAAGGATACGTCGACAACGACGATCTTCGTACCGAAGGCCCCTTCGGCGATCATACCGGCGTGTACAGTTTGGCCGATACCTATCCGACGTTTCACCTTACTTGCCTGACGCGCCGGCGGCGCGCGATCTATCCCGCCACCGTCGTCGGCAAACCGCCAATGGAAGACGCGTGGTTGGGTAAAGCCACCGAACGCCTCTTTTTGCCGCTGTTGCAGATGGTGCTGCCCGAAGTCGTCGACATGAATCTGCCGGTCGAAGGCGGTTTTCACAATCTTGCAATCGTGTCGATTCGAAAAGCCTACCCCGGACACGCAAAAAAGGTGATGAACGCGCTGTGGGGGCTCGGCCACATGATGATGCTGACGCGCGCACTGGTGATCGTCGACGCCGACGTCGACGTGCAAGATACGCGTGCCACGGCATGGTTCGTTTTGAACAACTTAGCACCAGATCGCGATATCGTCATGATGCCCGGTCCCGTCGACGACCTCGATCACGGATCGTACAACGTTGCGTACGGCACGAAGATCGGTATCGATGCAACCCGCAAAGATGCGTCCGAAGGATACGCTCGCGAGTGGCCGCCCGATATGGTGATGAACGACGACGTGCGGCAGCGCGTCAGCAAACGTTGGCGCGAATACGGATTGGCTTCGCTCGACGGTAACGCGACGTCCGACACGTGGTCGGGACAAGGCGCCGCGGCGTTACGCCGTTTACTCGGCGACGAAAGCGCGCCCCGTTGAAGATCGGCGTCTTCCTCAAAGAAATCCGAATCGAACACACGCTCTTCGCACTCCCGTTCGCGTATACGGGTGCGATCGTCGCCGCGCGCGGAATTCCGTCATGGCCGGCGCTGCTGTGGATCACGCTGGCCGTTCTCGGAGCGCGCACGGCCGCGATGGCGGCCAATCGATATCTCGATCGCGATATCGATGCCCGTAATCCGCGCACCGCTCGGCGCGCCCTCGCTAGCGGCAAGCTATCGGCTGCATCGATGCTGTGGGCGACCGCTGCCGGGCTCGCGCTGCTCGTCTGGTCGGCCTGGATGCTCAATCCGCTGTGCGTTAAGCTATTGCCGATCGCGGCCGTGCTGCTGCTGGCGTATCCGCTGTGCAAGCGGTTCACGTGGACGACGCATTTCGTGCTCGGCGCGGTCGACGGGCTCGCACCGCTCGGGGCCTACGTGGCCGTCGCGGGTGGAATCGGAATCCCCGGCGTGTTGTTGTTCGTCGCCGTCACGCTGTGGGTCGCCGGGTTCGACATCATCTATGCATTGATGGATCTCGGCGTCGATCGCGAGCAAGGGATCGCTTCGGTTCCGGCTCGCTTCGGGGAACGAAGCGGCTACGTTTTACCGCTGGCCTTGCACGGCGCGATGCTGGCGGCGTTGGCAGCGGCCGGATGGATTGCGAACGGCGCCTGGCCGTATTACGCCGGAGTCGCTGCCAATGCGATTTTAATCGTGTACGAGAAGCGTCTGTTGGACGCCAGCGAAAACGTCTTCGTGCTCAACGAGCGTGTCTTCATAGCAAATATGGCATTTTCACTCGTCTTTTTGGCGTCCGCCGCGATCGGCTTTGCCGTCGGCCGTCCCGCATGAAGCGTCGCGCGTTCCTCACCGCGATCGGTGCGGCGGGCGCCAGCGGCGCCGCTCTACGCGCGAACGCGCAAGTTCGGGTGCCGGTGCCGATTCAGCAGCCCGCCCCGTTTCCGAACACGTTTTTGACGCAGTACACCATCGGCGTATGCGTAACGCTGTCGGGTCCTTTGGCCAAGTACGGCACCGAAGTGGTGCGCGGCGTTCAAGCTGCGGTCGACGAAGCCAACCGCTTCACGACCCCGATCGGTCACGTGTGGGGCATGCGCACCTACGACGATCGCAACGACACAGCACAAGCAGCTTCGAATGCGAGCGTCGCGGCCGCCGATTCAACGGTGATCGGCCTCGTCGGCAATCTCACCAAACAAATGACGCTGGCGGCGCTTCCGCGCTATGCGAACGTCAACTTTGCCGTGGTCGTGCCCACGGTTACCGCTAACGCGATCACCGCTCGCGGGTATCACAACATCTATCGCCTGCCGGCCAACGACACCAATGCCGGCCAGCTTTTTGGATCCACGGTGCTCGAAAAGAAGCGCGGGATCACCGCGTTAGCCGTCGCGCTCGACGGCGACTACGGTTCCGACGTAGCCCGTGGATTCATCCAAGGCGCCAGAGGCAATCGCGTCAGCGCCGACGTTTTGTTGTTTCCGCAAAGCGGTTTCGATCCGGCGGCTGCAGCGCGCAGCGTTCTGGATCGCAGTCCGCAGTACGTATTTTTCGCGGGAAAGACCGTCGAACTCGGCTCGTTAGCCGAGGCCGTACGTCTGGCGCGCTTCACCGGCGAGTTCGGTGCGTCCGACGGTTTCTATAACTCGGATACGATCGCGAATTACGCGACGACGTTCGACGGCGCGTTCGTTGCTTCAAATCTTCCCCCGCTCGATCGCGTGCCGAGCGCCATCGGGCTGCTGACCGACTTCGAAAACGAGGTCGGTGCGATTACCGCGCTCTCTGCATACGGTTACGCCGCCGCGCAGGTGATCATTTCTGCCGCCGGACGCACCGGCGCCGGAACCCGGTTCTCACTGCTGACAACGATGCAGCGAAATCCCTCGTTCACGACGCTGGTTGGCCAATACGGGTTCAGCGTCAACGGCGATCCGTTAATACCGAACATCTATATCTATCAGGTTGGCAAGAAAGGCTTCGCGTTTTCACGCCCGGCTATTCGTAACGGGTTCGTTCTCTAGCGCCGAGTACCGCGATGCGGGTAACGCGTCGGCGTCTTCGAGCGCCAGCACGAAGCGCAAACGCCAGCCACCCATCGCGACGGTGAATTTGGTTCCGAAGATCTCCACGGTTATGCCTCCACTCGGCGCCACTGCAGTATGGCAAAGAACGCGTATGCGATAGTAAGAGCAACGAGTACGGGAATCTCGAGGGCGTAGGGATAGACGCGCAACATTTCCGCCGCCGACGGAAGAGCCACCGAGACCCGGGCGTAGGTGAACGGATCGATCCACGATAGCGGCGTCGCTACGATCCGAAGAAAACCGAGCAACGGCGGCGCATCGCTGGGAATGCGTGTCAACACTGGAATCAACTGCCCGGCGATCCACGCCGTGCCCAAAATGATACCGTAGTTGCGCTTGAGCGATGCCGTAGCGCAGCACAGTAACGCATACCACGCGATCGCACCGAGTATCACTGCGACGGCCAACTGGCAGTCGTTTGCGGTCACGCCGAAGTGAAATCCCACAAAGAGCGCGATGATGATGTACGCAGCGACGACGCTCAAAGCCCAGGCGCCCACGATGCCGGCCATGTCGACCAGCATGATACGGATCGATAGTTGGGTGCGCGACACCGGCTTGGTGAGCGCTATCTCCAAATGGCCGTCATTCTCTCGCGCGAAACATCCGGCCAACATCATGCCGATGATGAGCGCGATGACGCCGGCGGTACCGAATTCTGCCGCCGAACCATCGAGCTGGTCTTTGTGCGTCTCGATGGTTATATCGCTTTGGTCGCCGTGCATCGAACTGTGCATCGAACTGTGTATGTCGGCGTCACCAAAGACTAGCGGCGTGTGGGCGACGCCCGAGCGGACGATGCGCACGATTTCATCGCCGTGACCGCGATCCGTCACTTCGAGGTGTACTTGTTTTACCGGATTGTCGATAACGGTTCGTTGCGATCCATCCGCCAAGGTCGAAACGACCACATGCGACGCCGGATCGTGCTGGATGGAGTTGACGTACGACATCGCATTGACCGGCCCGTAATATGCCACCCATATCCGGGCTGCTATGGCGATGACGATCAGGATGCCCAGAAAAATTGCCGTTCGCTTGAGCGCGACGGCGACACGTAGCCATTCTACGTAGGTCACTGTGCGATACTCCTCGTCGCCGCGTCCGACGATGCGTCGGCGGGCGATACTGCATAGAAGAAAATGTCTTCGAGGTTGAGATCGAGTAGGCGAACGCCCGTCGCGCCGGCAGCCGTCATCCGTTGCGCGACGTCGTCAGCGCCGCTGGTGACCAGCATGCGCACGATACGATCGACGCGGTCGACGCGCGCAACGCGCGGGTCGCGGCTCACGGCGCTTATGTCGGTCGCTCCATCGAGGAACACACCCTCGACGATCTTGCGATCGGCTTTTAAATCGTCCACCAGGCCGGTCAGGATCGACCGTCCGTGGTCGAGCACTGCGATGCGATCGGCCGCACGTTCCACCTGCCCGATTTGATGCGATGAAAACAGAACGGTATTACCGCGCGCCGCCTCGTTGACGATCAAGCCTAAGACGTGGCGTTGATTCACCGGGTCGAGACCGCTGGTCGGTTCGTCGAGGATCAGTACTTTTGCGTTCCGGGCGAATGCCAGCGACACCATGACTGCGGTGCGCATGCCTTTCGACAGTGCGCGCACGCGTTTTCGCGGATCGATACTGAAGCGCGCCAGCAACTGCGCCGCGCCGCTCGGATCGAATCGCGCAAATGCGCGACGGTTCATCTCGACGTGTTGCGCGACCGTCATCCAATCGTAGAGGACGCTGCGCTCGGGAACGTAGGCGATATCTTCGAACGTGGACGGCGCGAGCGGTTGACCCGCATATTCGACGCTGCCTGCGTTCGGACGCATCAATCCGAGCATGCACTTGAAGGTCGTCGTCTTACCCGCGCCGTTAGGCCCGAGCAATCCGAACACCGTGCCGGACGGAATCTGTAACGACAGATCGTCGACGGCCACGGACGAACCGTAGCGCTTACTCAGGTGCGAAATTGCAATGGCGTTCATCGTTCCTCCGGAAACCAACGGTCGAGTGCGAGGTCGACCGTAGCGCGAACGTCGGAGCGCGTAAGGCCGAGCGATTTGGCTTCTCGCAGCGCCCCGTCCACGGCCGCGCGGGCTACGTCGGTGGCAGCCGCCCGGACGTTCGCCTCGGCGCCGTTTTGGCGCACGAACGAGCCGCGGCCGGGAGCCGTTTCGATAATCTGATCGCGCTCGAGATCTCGATACGCACGGGCGACCGTATTTGGGTTGATCGTCAGGTCGAGGGCCAGCTGCTTGACGGTTGGCAGTTGCTCACCGGATTGCAGCACGCCCAACGCGACGGAGCGCTTGACTTGCTCGATGATTTGTAGATAGATCGGCACCCCGCTTCCAGGGTCGACCGTAAGGACGGCCGGCATGACGGCCTGTTTAGGCTTTCGGGCCCCAGCCCTGGAAGAACGAGCTGCCCGTCGGGTTGGGGAAGCGCACGGTGGTCCGCTGGTCGTTGAGCGGGTTCGAGTCTTGGGCGTTGGTCAGGTTCTTGGTCATGTCTCGGCTCCGTATTAGCTTACTGTTGTACTATTACACTAGTACAACATGGTTTAGGTGTCAAGAACCCTAGCGAAATATTTTTTTGTAGGAAAGCCGGACCGTCGAAGCCGAGAAGGCGCGGTGGACGCTACGGTCTTTGCCGGCCCGCACTCGCTACGCGACCCCCGCGAGCGCATCGCTTTCTGGGCCACGGCCCTGTTGGCGCTTCCGGCGGCGCTCTTCATCGGCTACATCTTACACGAGTCGATCGGCGCCTCGCAGGTCGCGTTGTTCATCGTCATTGCGATGGTCTATGTGACGCTGGCACGCGGCCGATTACTCGGAACCAGCGTGCGCGTTCACGAGCTACAGTACCCGCGCGTTTTTTCGATCGTGAAGTCGGCTTGCGCCGCGTTGGATATTCCGATGCCGCTGGTGTTCGTCCGCGAGGACAACTACGTGCCGGTCGCGGCGCTCGGATTCGGAGAGCCGTATTCGCTGGTGCTCTCCAGCCACTGGATCGAGGTGTTCGACGACGACGAGCTGGCCTTCATGATCGGTCGGGAACTCGGACACATCGCCGCCGGACACACGCGTTTTCTCTCGCTGCTCAGTGTGAACGGCAAAGAGAACCCGATCATCGCGCTCATTTTCGGCGCCTGGCTGCGACGTTGCGCCGCGACCTGCGACAAGTTCGGATTGCTCTGTTGCGGCGACTTGAACGCTGCCATCCGCGCCGTCGGCGTGGCCGAATTCCACGAGTTCGGACGCAAGGTCGACTATCACGCGTTTGCCGAGCAATATGCGGAGCTGCAAGCCGATTCGGTTTCGCGTTGGGGCGTGTGGCTGGGAGCCGAACCGTATGCGACGACGCGTATCGCTTCTTTGCGCGAGTTCATGTCGACGCCGATGTACGAACTGGCACGTGCCTGGTTCGTTCGCGAGCGGGACGAAGAGCCGCCGAAGCTTGCGGCGCCGGGCATCACGACGGTAGCCAAAAAAGATTGCGCCGGCTGGTGGCGGCGCTTCGCCGCCTTCGGCATCGACATCGCGCTGGTGCTATCGATCATCAACTCGTTCGGTGGAGGCAACGGCGTGCCGGTGGCCGTCAACATCAACGACGACGATTCGAAACCTGCGGCGACCGCACGTCACAAAACTACAAATAAGGAAACTGCGGATAAAGAAACTGTCGATAAGGTGAAGCCGGAGCCGACCGCAACGCCGGAGCCGCAAACGGTGAATATCGGGCCGATCAGTTTCGTACCCTCGAACAATGTTGAGTTCAAGCTCGGGCCGTTTCTGATTTCGCCGCGTGCGTTGGATCCCAACAATCGGTCGGGTAAGCTGTTTTGGTTTGTCGTGTACATGGCGCTGCTAGTGACGCTCGCCGGCCAGACGTTCGGAATGATGATCGCGGGGCTCCGCGTGGTTACGGTCGATTTTCGCAAGCCCAAACTGGCACAGACGATCTTCCGCTACACGATCGTGTTCTTCTTGTGGCCGCTTATCGGGCTCCTGAGTTTCTTCTGGCGGCATACGTTTTTGCACGATCGATGGACGAAGACGCGTCTCGTGAAAGTCGAGCGCGTCGTCGCTCGCGCCACCGGGTCGAACTAAGGGATGGCCGTCCGAAACGCGTTGCTGGCGCGCGATAGATAGTTCTGTAAACCGATGGCCGCGACGAGTTCGACGATTTGACCCTGGTCGAAATGTACGCGTAAGCGTTCGCACAACACCGGCGAGACACCGCGAGGTTCGCGCGTGATCGCAACCGCAGCTTCGAGCGCAACGCGTTGATCCGGAGAAAACTCGTCGCTTTCGGTGTAGCGTTCGAGGGCGTCCAACGCCGCCTGGGTTACGCCCAGCTCGCGCGCCGCATCGAGATTGTTTTCGACGCAGCGCTCGCACGCGTTGAGCCACGCAACCATGACCGCGCAGAGTGCCTTCGTCCGTGGATCGACGCTGCCTCGATCGACGGCGCGGTCGTGCGCGGCCAACGTGCGAGCGATCTCGGGACGCAGGCGAAGCGCGTCCCATAGATGCGCCAATTAGGCCCGTTTATCCGGCGGGCCGGCGACGTCGCGGCGCAGCGAGGCAAACCGGGGATCGGCCGCCACCTCAGCCCGAATATACGCGGCGGCACCGTCACGGCGCAGCCAGGTCAACGCACCGCGGCGTTGTCCGACCGCGGCATACGCGGCAGCCAAATCGCCGGCGCCAACATCCGCCGAGCGCGCACGCGCGGTCGCCAGTTCGGCACGAGCCGTCGTAGCGTCGATCGGCGCATACACGACCGCGAGCAACGCGGCGGCTTCGGGACGGCAGGACGCGCACACCGATGCCATACGTTGGAACGACGCAATGGCGCGGCGGCTGTCGCCGAGCGCTTCGTAGGCCAAGCCGAGCGTCTGCAACGCTTCGGCACGCCCGGGTGAAAGATCGAGCGTTTCGCGCGCGTATGCGATTGCATCGCCGTAGCGGCCTTCGAGATATGCCGTGCTGGCCAGCCACGACGTGGTCGCAACCGACAACGGATCCAGTTCGTCGGCCCGGCGAAGTTCGGTAAAGGCTTTGGAGAACTGTCCGGTTTCTACTAAAGCGATTCCGTACCACTCGTGCGCCGCAGCGCTTTGGGGATCGATTGCAATCGCACGGCGCAGTTCCGTCAGCGCGGAATCGACTTCGGACGGGGTCATGTGGCCCGCATCCATGTCGACGATGCCGAGCACGGCGTACGCGTCGCCGGTGTGCGGATCGAGACCCAATGCTTTATGCGCGTACTCGCGCGCTTTTCGAAAGTATGTCGCAGCCGGAAGCGGCCCGTACATATAGTCGCCCATCACTTCGTTAGCGAGGGCTAACGCGGCATACCCTCGCGCGTCGGACGGATTTTCCCGCACGAGCCGCCCGAAGTAGCTCAAGCTCTTGGCGGCCCCCTCCGGTGTACGCTGATTCCAGTAGAAACGTCCGATGGCGTACAGTCGCGAGGCTTCACTGTTCGCCGCGATAGAAGTTCCGCCGTGCGGCGCCAAGATGCCGAACGCGGCCCCGGCGCTGAGAAGAAAAGCCGTGAGCGCCGCCACGACCGGCCAGCGCCAGCGGATTGCCGAAGCCGGATGGAGCCCCGGATCCGGCGCTACCAGACGCCCCCCGTCGAATGCGAGGTCGGCATGAACCGCCGGCTCGACGGCCGGAACGCGTTCGCACGGCTGGACGTCGGCGACAAATCGATAGCCGCGCCGCGGAATAGTCTCGATTGCCGGACTATCCCAAGCTGCGCGCAGTGCCTTGCGCAGCACGTACACGTTTTGCGCCAGGTTCGCTTCGTCGACATAGCCCTCGGGCCAAATTCGATCGAGCAACGCCTGCTTGGACACGATCTCGCCGTCGCGCTCCACCATGGCCAGCAGCGTTTCGACCACCTTAGGACCCAGCTGCATCGGTTTGCCGTTCTCGACCAACAAGAGCCGCTCGGCATCCAAATGGAACGGTCCGAATTCGTACACGCTCATGACACCCTCCGGAGATTCTACGTTCGCTATACGCCCCGCGTGACCAAAAGTTTTCGCCGCCGGCGAGAATTATGCGAGGTAGGGCTCCGACGGGGCCACCGGAACGAGAATTCGATCCATCGCTTCAAAGATGGCCGGGTCGACGTCGAGATCGCCGGCTGCCAAGTTATCCTCCAAATGCTGGAGCTTGGTCGCGCCCACGATGGCGCTGGTTACGACCGGCAGGCGCAGGCACCACGCCAGCGCGAGCTGAGCCATCGAACAGCCTGCCTGCTGCGCTAAGGGCACGACTTGTTGTACCGCGGCCAGCACGCCGGCCGTGAAATAGTCTTCCATCATCTCTTTGAACGGTCCGGCCGCACGCGTTCCGGCCGGAACGCGATCGACGCTCGGATACTTGCCGGTGAGAATGCCCATGGCCAGCGGAGACCACACGACGTTGCCAATCCCGTACTCGCGACACGCCGGAAACACGCGCGATTCGACCCGACGCCATAACGCACTGTACTGCGGCTGATTGCTCACCGGCATCGCCCACCCGCGAGCCGAGCATAGCGCTGCGGCTGCCGAGATCTGATCGGCGCTCCATTCCGAAACGCCCCAGTAGAGAATTTTTCCTTGGCGCACGAAATCGTCCATCGCGCGACACGTTTCTTCGAGCGGCGTCGTTTCGTCGAAGCGGTGGCACTGATAGAGATCGATGTACTCGACTTGCAGGCGCCCGAGCGAACGATCCAACTGATCGCGCAAATGCTTTCGCGAGAGGCCGCGCTCGGTCACCGAATCGCCCATCGGGAAATATGCTTTGGTAGCGAGCACCAACGCGCCGCGTTCGAGTTCTTTGAGGATCGGCCCCAACGTTTCTTCGGCCGCACCGCGCGCGTACACGTTGGCGGTATCAAAAAAGTTGACGCCGCCGTCCCACGCGCGCCGAACGCACGCCCGGGTCGTGTCGCGATCGACGGAATTACCGAACGTCAACCACGAACCTAAACCGATAATCGAGAGGTGCAGTCCCGAGTGCCCGAGTTTCCGATATCGCATGCCGGTTACTCCGGCGAGAAGATGCGAAGGGCCTTCGGAAGCAGATCGAAGGTGGCCGGCGTTTTACCGGCCGGCTCGCCGTCGGCGGTAATATGATGATGATGCCGTTGATGCAGCTCGAACCGCCGTGCGCGCAAGACGCGCAGTCCGGGCACCGCTTCCCGGCGACCGCGCATAACCGCCCACATCAACGCGGCGGCTTCGCGCAGGTTGTCGATCTGCACCGAATAGAGATCTAGCCATCCGTCGTCGATAGCCGCGTCGGAGATCGCTATTACGCCTCCGAAGCGATGGCTATTGGCGATCGTTAGCTGCATCGTGCGCAAGCGCATGACGTGTGAGTCGTAGCGCACCTCCACCCGCATCGGCCGGGCATGCACGATCGCTTGCAACGCCGTCGCCAGCACGCCCAGCATGCCGTAACGGCGTTTGATCTCGGTGTTCTGCCAGCGAGCGGCGCGGCTCGAAATGCCGATGCTCGCCTCGGCCAAGAAGTGCACGCCGTTGACGCAGCCGACATCGACGGCGCGCGTGTGGCCGGCCGCAATGAGATCGCAAGCGCCCGCTACATCCAACGGAACGTCGAGGGTTCGTGCCAGCTCGTTAAACGTACCGGCCGGCACGATGCCGATTGGAATGCCGGCGCTGAGAGCGCGCGGAATCGCGTGCGTTAGCGTCCCGTCACCGCCGACGACCACGATCGCGTCGACCTGCGATGGGTCGATACCATGTGAAGTGCCGTGCACCGACGTAACTTGTACGCCGAGTCGCTCGAGTTGTCGCAACGCGTCGCTTCCGATCGCCGTTCCGCGCCGCGAACGAGCGTTGATTATGACGCCGACTCGCACGCGCTAGGGTTCTCGACGATCGGCTAACCAAACGCCCAACGCACGTGCGGCGGCCCATATCGCGAGGCCGGCGAAAACGAGCGTTCCACCAAACATCCCCGCGTATCCGAGGTAGATCCCCATTTGCGTGATCGAGTCGACGTAGCCGGTAGCGCGCTCCGTCGCGCTCAACGTTTCGAACACGCCGTGAAAGACGAACCAAACGGCAACCGCCGCCGGAGCCGATAGCGCGAAGATCGTTACGTAGCGGACCAATTCATGGTTATCGCGCCGCACGTTTACAAGTGGCTCGCCGTCATCGCGATTGGCTTTTGCACGCATCGCCGGATACCCTCGGCGGGATTCACACGACGCGGCCGGAAAGCTGACGACCGCTACGGAGATACGAACGATCGCGCTGCGCCACCGTCCGGCTAATCCAATGCCGGAATCGCCCTACGAAGTGCTCGCGCTGTTTGCCGGCGCGATGGTTGCGGCGTCTATTTTTTCCGTTGCTACCGGCACCATCACTCCATTCTTAAAGACCGCGTTCAATTTAGGCCAGACGCAACTCGGCATGGTCCTGTCGGTCGAACTCGTCGGCGCGCTGCTGGCAACCGCGATGGCCGGAGGCCTGACCGATCGATTCGGGGACAAACGCGTCGTTCTGTGGAGCGGTTGGTTCATGGGCATCTCGCTGATTTGCGCGAGCCTCGTGCGCGACTTTCATTGGATTCTCGGATGGCTGGCGCTCTACGGCATCGGATATGCGGCCGTCACGCCCGCGGGTAGCCATGCGATCGTTTTCTTCTTCAAGAAAGAGATGCGCGGATTCGCGATGGGCGTCCGGCAATGCGGGGTGCCGCTCGCCGGCGTCATCGGTTCGCTGCTGTTACCGGCAGTCGCCATTCACTTCGGTTACCAATGGTCGATCGCGGTCGCCGGCATCGTCACCATCGTGGCGTGTACGGCTGCGTCCATGCTGTATCGAGAACCCGAGCAGCTGCACGGCGAACGAATTTCGCTGCGCGCGATGCTGGCCGACATGTTGCGAATCTCGAGCGACGCGCGGCTGATTTTGCTCACGTTGACGTCGATGACCCTGGTGGCCGCGCAAATGACGATGTTCGCGTTTCTGGCGCTGACGTTGACCAACGAAGCCGGATACGCTATTGGCGTTGCCGTGTTCGTGTTTACCATTTCCCAAGCGGCGGCCGTCGCCGGCCGCATCATCTGGGGCTGGATCAGCGACAACATTTTTCACGGCAGCCGGTCGCTTCCGCTGGCTGTGGTCTGCATCATGGGATCGGCGTGCGTGTTTTGCGTCTCGCTTTTTTCGACGCACACCGCATTGTGGGAAGCGTGCGCGCTGGCGGCGCTGTTAGGATTCAGCGTCGAGGGATGGTTCGGGGTCGCGGTGATTGGAATCGCCGAAATCGGCGGCGAGGAACATTCCGGCAGCGCCCTCGGCGTCGCACTGACGTTCATTTTCTTCTCGGCCTTCGTCGCCCCAACGCTGTTCGGCGCCATCGCACAAGCGTTCGGGTACAGCTTCGCCTGGCGCGGACTCGCGGTGCTGGTGCTGTTAGGCATCGTGCCCGCTCTTCTGAGCAGTACCATTCTACGACGGCTCGCAGACCGGGCGCAGCGAACGGCTTAAACCCCCGATAATCTCGCCTTAAACCATTGCGGATGTAGGTGCGCCATAATCGAGCGATGCACCGCCGTTCGTTCGTACCGCTCGTTGTTGCCGTTCTCGCCGGCTGTTCGTCGCATGCTGCGTCTACCGCTGGCTCTGCGACGATTCCGTCGACGTCCACCGTCCCCGAAGTTCGATCGCGGAACGGAGTCGTTTCGTTTTCGCTCGACGCGGTCATCGATCCCAAGACGAAGGCGCCGGCCTTTGAATACGACGGACAGATCGGGGTTACGCCCACCATCCGCGTGCAACCCGGCGAAGCGATTCACATCGTCGTTCACAACCGAATGCCCGCCGGACAAACGTCCCCGGATTTCATCAACCTGCACTTTCACGGTTTGACCGTCTCGCCGGATCCACCATCGGACGACGCGATGCGCGACGCGGCGCCCGGAGCGTCGATCGTCTATGACGTCCGCATCGCCCGAACGCAGCCGCCCGGATTGTATTGGTACCACCCGCACGTGCACGGCTCGACGTATTGGCAAATCACCAGTGGGATGTCGGGCGCGCTCGTCGTCGAGGGCTTACAGACACATTTGCCCGCGCTGGCGCGCATGCGAGAGCGCATCCTGGTGTTGCGCAACGTGCAAACGGATCCGGATATCGACGGCATTCCGATCGTCGCGCGACCGGCAGCCCTGCGCGACTACGTCATCGCGGGCCGCCGTCGAGCCGGACGCCGAACGGCGATCGACGATGACGACGCAGCCGGATTGCCCTGTGCGCCGCTCGCCGGAATGCAAACGACGCTCGACGGCCGCGCGCAGGCAACGCTCGGGATCGATCCCGGAGAGCGTCAACTGTTTCGAGTGGTAAACGCGACGGCGGGACGCTACTACGACCTGCACGTCGACGGCGAGGAGCTACAGTTGGTCGCCATCGATGGAGTCCCACTCGATGCCGCCCCCGGCGCCCCGGCGGCTCGCAGCGTTTCGCACTACCTTCTCGCGCCGGCCGCGCGCGCAGAGTTCGTGGTGACGGGTCAATCGCAGCCGGCGAAGCTGGCCTCCAGCTGCTATACCTCGGGCGACGCCGGCGATCGCGATCCGGCCGTTACGTTGGCCACGTTGCGCTCCGACGGACACGCGCCGGCCGGTTCCGACGTCGATCCGTTGTCCGCCGGCGTTCGGCCGCTCGCAGCCGATACGTCCGCGTTGCCCGTGCCGGTCGCCGACCGTCATGTCGACTTCACCGAGAACGCCGACGGCTTCTATATCAACAACCACCGCTACGTAATGGGAGAGCCGCCTTCGATGACCGCTCATACCGGCTCGATCGAGCGCTGGACGCTCCGCAACTTTACTGCCGAAGTGCACGACTTTCACATCCATCAAGTGCACTTTTTAGTCGAGTCGATCGACGGCAAACCCGCGTCCCCGCCCTACTGGGCGGACACCGTCACCGTCCCGCCCGCATTCTATCCGCATCGCGGGGTGACGCCGGGAACCGTCGTCGTGCTCATGGACTTCCGCAACCCAGTCATCAAAGGAACGTTCCTCTATCATTGCCATATCCTGGATCACGAGGACGGCGGAATGATGGCTTCCATCCGAGTTCTTTAACAACGCATAAGGTCGCGGTAATGCGCGGTTATGCTCGCTCGGGTTCAATTAGCGAATGACCGCTACTTCTTTACGTTTGCGCGCGCTTCGTGTCGCCGCGCCATTGCTCGTAGCCTCGCTCGGCCTATCGGCCTGCAACTCGGCGTCGGTTCCATCCGGCGCGGCCCCGGCGCAAGCGCAGACCATGCGCAACGCCGCGATCGTTCACGCTCCGCCCGGATTTGAGAAGATCGGGCACATCATCGTGATTTATCAAGAAAACTGGCCGCTGACCGGGTTGTACGGCCAATATGCCGGTGCCGATGGCGTCGCTCCGGGCACGACGGTAACGCAGAACGACTGGCGCGGAAAGCCGTTGACCAGCGTACCGCAGCCGCTCGACTATAACGGAAATCCCGACAACCGTTTTCCGTCCTCGTTGCCGGTGCAAACGTACTTGGCTTCGCAGTATGTGCCCGCGGCCGAAAAGACCGGCGACATCGTGCACAGGTATTATCACGAAATGTACCAGATCGATGGCGGCAAGATGGATAAGTTCGTGACGTACAGCGACAACGGCGGCTTGGTGCTGAGCCAGTACGACGTGCGTTCGCTTCCCGAAGGCGATCTCGCCAAGCAGTATACGCTCGCGTCGCATTACTTTCACAGCGCGTTCGGTGGCTCGTTCCTCAATCATCAATACTTGATCTGCGCTTGCGCGCCCACGTGGCCGAACGCTCCCAGCGATTACATTTCGGTGCCGAGTAAGAACCCGGCCAAGCTCAACGATAACCACGTCACGCCGGACGGCTACGTGGTCAACACGTCGTATTCGATCTACCAGCCGCATCCGGCCGGCATGTCGTCGGACGATTTGGTTCCTCCGCAAACCGCTCCGACGATCGGCGACCGCTTGAACGGCGCGAATGTTAGCTGGAAGTGGTACTCGGGCGGTTGGGATGCCGCGCTCGCAGGCCACCCGTCACCGCTGTTCCAGTTCCACCATCAACCTTTCGCGTACTATCAAAATTATGGCGACGGCACCAAGCTACGCGCCGAACATCTACAAGACCTGAAGAACTTCAAGCGCGATATCGCCGACGGCAAACTGCCGCAGGTTGTCTTCATCAAACAGATCGGACAGGACAACGAACATCCAGGCTACTCGTCGCTTCTGCACGGCCAACTCGCTGCAATGGGCTTAGTCGACATGGTTCGCCAGAGCCCGTATTGGAAAGACTCGGTCGTCATTCTGACCTATGACGAAAATGGCGGCCGTTGGGATCCGATCGGGCCGCCACAGATCGATAAGTGGGGACCGGGCAGCCGCGTTCCAGCGATCATCGTCTCGCCCTTTGCCAGGAAGCACTTCATCGACAGCACCCAATACGAAACGGCTTCGATCCTCGCTCTGATCGAACAGCGCTTCGGACTGAAGCCGTTGGCGAAACGCGACAAGCTCGCGAATCCGTTTACCAACGCGTTCGACTTCACTCAGAAATAAGCACAGTCAACCCCACGATCGTTGAAGACCGGGGGCGCTGCGCCTCCGGTCTTGTTGAATGCGAAAACCTTGCTTAGGTGGCGTGCAGCACGGCGCGACCGCCGGCTAAACCGGCGATTGCCGCGAGTACTCCGAGTACGACGCTTCCGGCACAATACGCGACCGCGAGGGCCGGGCTTTCGGAAAGCAGCGTCACCGTATCGAAGCTAAACGTCGAGAAGGTCGTAAAACCGCCCAAAACGCCGATGGTAAGGAACGCGCCGACGTACGGCGACAGACCGGTGCTGGATTGCGCGTACGCCGCGATAACGCCGATGCAGAACGATCCGGCAACGTTGATCAGCGCGGTATGCCACGGGAATCCGGGACCGAGTCGCTCGACCATCACGATTGCGATGGCGTAGCGCAGCATCGAACCGATCGCGCCGCCGGCGGCCACCGCGGCAAATGCGCCCAGCTTCATTTCGGTTCGCCCGCCTTATATGCGATCACGCGGACGCTTTCGATCGTTACCAGCCCTTCCGACACCATCTCGTCGAGCGTCGGCAGAAACGCTTCGACCTTTTCTTCGGTGTCGACCAGTTCGATCACGATCGGCAGATCCGACGAGAGATCGACGATGCGCGCTGCGTGCATCACCGAATGCGCGCCGAAACCCAGGATGCCTTTGAAGACGGTTGCGCCGGCCAATCCGGCTGCGCGCATGGCTTCGACGACCGCGATGTAGAGCGGTTGACCCTTCCAACGGTCCGATTCACCGAGAAATATCCGGACGAGCTTTGCGGTACTCTCGCGTTTCACGTTATTATCGCTCCGGGCCGCTGAGATCTTTGTGGACGATTCCGTCTTTGACGATCGTTACGAAATTGCGCGACGGGTCCTCGATCAGCCGCAGATTGGCGAGCGGGTCCCCGTCGACCAATAGAAGGTCGGCCAGCGCACCCTCTTCGATAACCCCGAGCTTGCCGGCGTACGGATTGCGCGGGCCGCACATGGCCAGAAGCTCTGCGTTATCGCGCGTCGCCATCGTGAGTATCTGAGCCGGTTTATACCACTGCAACAGTTTCGTCAACTGCGCGCCCTGTCGCGCGGCGGTTTTCGCTTCGAACAGCGTATCGGTACCGAAGGCCGTTTTGATTCCGTATCGCTTTGCAAGCTCGTATGCCGTGGCCGTTCCGTGCGTCATCTCGCGTTGTTTGGCATGTCCCTGCGGGCTCAGCGTCGCTACCGAATCTTCGTCGGCGAGAAACGGCTGTAAGCTCAGCCAAATCTCGCGGCGCGCCAACAGTTCGGCGGTCGATTCGTCGATCATCTGGCCATGTTCGATACAGCGGACGCCGGCGTCGACTGCCTGCCGAATGGCGCGCGGTGTGTACGCGTGCACCATCACGTACGTATTCCAATTTTCTGCGGCTTCGACGGCTGCGCGCATTTCGGACGGTGTGAACTGCGTCGAGTCGAGCGGATCGTGCGGCGACATGACGCCGCCGCCGGCCATGAGTTTGATCTGCGTGGCTCCCAACCGCAATTGTTCTCGCGCCCGCAAGCGCACTTCGTCGGGGCTGTCCGCGATCGCGATGTGCCCCTCGCGTTCCATGTGTGTCGGTTGTCCGCCGGCGGCACGTGGAACGTCCCACGGCATACGAAAATCGCCGTGCCCCGATGTCTGCGAAATCAACGCACCCGACGGGTAGATGCGAGGACCCGGTACGACGCCGCCGTCGATCGCGCGTTTGAGACCGAAGACGGGGCCGCCGGCATCGCGCACGGTTGTAAAACCGCGCATCAGCGTCTCTTCCGCGGTATGCGCAGCGAGCAAATTGATATAGCCCGTATCCGACGTCATCAGCACTTGCATCGGAACCGTCGCCCACATGCTATGCCAGTGTGCGTCGATCAGGCCGGGAATTAGCGTTCGGCCTGCGCCGTCGATGACGTCGACGTCATCGTAAGAATCGCCGATCAGATCGTGTCCGATACGCTCGATGCAATTGCCGGCAATCAGCACGCTCGACGGCGGCGACAGTTCGTCGGCGCCGGTGAATACACGCACGTTTTCGAACAGCGTCGCAGAGTGTCGCTCGGCCATATAGCGACCTTCCGCGCGCGTCCGGCCGAACCTACAAACGCTCGCCCGGCGGACCCGACCGCTCCGAGCCGAGCACTGCAGCGACGGTGAGCGCTACCGGCAATCCGAAAAAGACAACGTGCGCCACGGCGGTGTTCAGGAGCGTTGCCGCATGTTGTGCCGCGTGCTGGGCGCGGCCGAGTGGGACGACGATGTCGATCATTACGAGCATGACGATAACACCGAACAACATGCCGGCGACTGCCGGCGATCGCCGCACCGCCGGAACGGTTTGGTAGATCGCGGCAAAGATCGCCGCCCAACAGATCGCGACGATACAATCGAAGACAAAACCGAGCAACGCCGACCAAACTCCACCCGCGTACGCCGAACTCCCGACGATGTTGGAGGCATCCCACTGGAACAGCAGCATCGGCTTGGTGTGGAAAAGGAGCCGGAGCGCGATCGCCAGATACACGCTGATCGCCACGTTGCCGGCGAGACCGGCTAGCACCGCTGCCCGGGCATAGGCTGAGATCGAGGTCATAGCTCTCATAGCGCGCAGCCGGGCCGGAGGGTGACGTTCTGCGTCAAGGGCGGCCGCAAGCGGTCAGCGTATCACCGGCACTGACATGCGATGGGATGCGTTTCGACGGCGGCTCGACGATTTTATCAACTCGCAGGGGATCGCACACGAAGTTGTGGTCGTCGTCGTTTCCTATCTCTTCGTGTTCGCGGGCGCGTGGAACGACGGCTATATTGGATTGGTCGCTTCGCCAGCGTCGGGTGTCGTCGAGGCGTGCATGGCGGCAATCTTGGTGCTCGAGATAACGAGCCGCCTGCTGTTCGTACGCGAGCGACGCTTCAGTTTTTACGCCCTGATCGTTCTCGACATCGTCTCGCTGCTGACCGTTGTTCCGTACCTTACCGGATTTGCGTTCGCACGGCTCTTTCGCCTCGGGTACGCATCGTGGAGAACCGCACTGTTGCTCGAACGGCTCGCCAACGCACGCAACAATGCGATGTATTTAGCCTGGATTTACGTGCTGATCGTTCCATTGGCAGCAGCGATGCTCTTCGCGGTAGAAGCGCAGGCCGGCAATTCTCCGGTGAAGAATTACCTCGATGCGTTGGCCATGACCGTCGGATACGCATTAACGCTTGGCAGCAGCCGTCCGAGCACGTACACCGGTAACGTTATTTGTGGCCTCCTCTTCGTCGGCGGCGTTCTTTGTATCGGCATCATCGGTAATACGCTAGCAAACCGATACGCAAACGATGGGCAGTCGGGACCGAAACCGCGCGACCGCTAGTCGCGACCGAAGTAGAAGATCATCCGCCGCTGCGGTACGCCTTCGATCTGATCGTGCGTGCTGGGACCCGCGTCGACAAAACCGTTGCGCCGATACAAAGCGATAGCGGGTAAGTTACTCTCGACGACGTCCAAGTCGACGGCCGGAACGCCGAGTTCGCGCGCCCATTCGGTGACCGACTCGATGAGCCGGTCGCCGACGCCGTGCCCTCGCGCGGATGGTGCAACCCACATCGAGATGAGCAGCACGTTGCCTTCCTCGGGGAAACCGCTAGCCATTCCAACGTCGACACCGTCAATTGCAACGACCATATTACAGGGAACGCTGCGCAAGCGTTGGCGCCAACGCTCTTCGGTTGCATCGCGCCAATCCGCCAGCGTGGAGCCAAATGCGTACGGCGCTTCGGTGAGCGCGGCTAACCGCACCGCACGCCACGCCACCCAATCGTCTTCGCCACAGCTGCGAAGATTCACCGGTCTCCTACTTGTGGCAGTCGCTATCGATCGGCACGTCCGTGCCATGGACGGATAGCACTTCATGAACGGTAAGATGCGAGTCGCCGGTCAGCGTATACGTTATTTTGCCGCTCATTTGGATCGGACCCATCGTGTTCGTGCCGGTAAAGGTTCGCCCGTCGGTCGACGTTGCGGCGCCATGCGTTCCGCTATTGTCATCGCTAACGCTCCAGTACACCTTAGCATCGTCACTGTATCCAAAATAATCGTCACCGGAATAGTCCGCTCCGGTAATGTGGTCGTGCAAGGTGTTTGCCGGGGCCACTTCGAGTGCGAGCGTTACCGTGTCGACGCGACTTGGACGCCCGCCCATCGCGGGAACGGTCGTCGCGCACGTCCATGTTCCGGCCTTCGCGTTCAGCGACGCCATTGGTCCGGTTAACTGCCCGGCGGCGCGAGCCGCTCCGGGAAGCGCGAACGCAACGACGGATAGAGCGACAGCGGCAACGTTCCGAAAAGTCTGCATGACGCTCAATACGGCGCCGGCGCCCTGGTAACTTGCTCGGCGGAGGTACCCCTATGGCATCCCCCCGAACGGCCCGGCATGCAGCGATTTTCGATTGCGACGCTGTGTAGCGTCATTGTTTTCATCGCATCCCTTGTTCCGGCGCCGGCGCGAGCCGATGCGTCGCCCGATGCGCAAGCCGTTCTGGCCCAAGAGGGCCGCTGGCTGACGGCCATCGTCGCGGGTGACCGTCGAACGGTCGACGCGATCCTCAGTCACGACCCCGAATTCACGCATATTACCGCAGACGGCAAACTACTCTACCGCGCTCAGGAGCTGGCGGCGACGAAGAAAGAAGCGTTCACGATGAAAGCCACCGCTCAAACGGTCGATTTTGTCTCCAATGTGGCGATCGTTCACGGCGTCAATTCGATTACGCACTCGCATCATCCGACCGAACGCGTCCGTTTTACCGACGTCTTCATTCGTCGCGGCACGATCTGGCAGGCCGTGTCGGCGCAAGAATCACCGATCGTAGGCAACCCATGACCTATCGCCCGTTCGCTTTCGTCATCGGCCTCGCAGCGGCGTTGACATTCCGCCTTCCCGCAGAGGCTCAATCGGCCGCCTCGCCGGCACCCCAGTCATCGCCGGTGGCCTCGCCCGCGCTCGTCGCACCGAAACCGCCCAAGCCCGCCGCTCCGACGCCCGTACCGACAGCTACGCCAACTCCCGGACCACCCTTCGGCAACATGCAGTGGCGTGAAATCGGCCCGGCAGCGGGCGGCGGGCGGGTGTCCGCGGTCGCGGGATCTGCAACAAATTCAAAACTGTATTACATCGGCAGCGCCGGCGGCGGCGTTTGGAAGTCGGAAAACAGCGGCCAGACGTGGGATCCCGTTTTCGATAAGCAATCCGTCGCGGCCATCGGTGCCGTAACGATCGATCCGACGGACGACAAGACCGTTTGGGTCGGAACCGGCGAAACGAATCCGCGCAACGACGTCTCGTACGGCGACGGCGTATATAAGACGACCGACGGCGGAGACACGTGGACTAACCTGGGCCTTCGCGGTACGAAGTATATTTCGAAAATCGTCGTCGACCCGCGCGATCACAACCACGTAGTCGTCGGGGCGCTCGGCGATGTTTTTGCCGACAGCGACCAACGCGGCATCTACGTTACCAACGACGGCGGCAAGACATGGAAGCAAACGCTCTACGAAGGTCCCAAGAGCGGTATCTCCGATATCGCGATGGATCCACAGAATCCCAGCATTCTGTATGCGGGCCTATGGGAATTCCGCCGGCAGCCCTGGACGTTTCAAAGCGGCGGCGACCACGACGGCTTGTACAAGTCGACTGACGGCGGAGCCAGTTGGACGAAACTGACGGGCTCGGGCCTTCCCGCCAACCCCGTCGGACGCATCGGGTTAGCCGTCGCTCCAAGCAACCCCAATCGCGTGTACGCGTTAATCGAATCGGCCAAGGGTATTCTGTGGCGTTCGGACGACGCGGGCGCGACGTGGACGATGATCAGCAAGGACACGCTCGTCGACCAACGCCCGTTTTACTTCAGCCATATTGCAGTCGATCCTAAAAATGCGGATCGCGTGTACGGTGTTTCCGAAGCGCTTTCGGAAAGTACCGACGGTGGCAAGACGTTCAAAGAAATCGCCGACACCGTTCACGTGGACTACCACGCTATTTGGATCGCTCCAAACGATCCGTCACGGATTATCGTCGGCGAAGACGGTGGGTACGCCCTCACGCTCGACGGCGGCGACAACTGGTTCTTTTCGGCCAACGTTCCAATCGGACAAGTGTATCGCGTCGGCCTCGGAAACGATAATCCGTACACCGTCTGCGCCGGGTTGCAAGACAACAACGGCTGGTGCGGTCCGTCGAATTCTCTCGATTCGAGCGGCATTCAAAATAAAGAGTGGATCGTAACGGTCGGGGGCGACGGAGAATGGGGTATTCCCGAGCCCGACGATTCCAACTGGATCTGGTCGGACTCCGAAAACGGATCGTTGGTGGTGTTCAACCGCGTAACGCAAGACGGATGGTCGGCAGCCCCGTATCTGCAAAACTCGGTAGAAGGCTTCGATCTGCGTACCAGCAAGTTTCGCTTTAACTGGGAATCACCGATCGGTTTTGCTCCGTGGAATCCGCATATCGCTTGGTATGGCGGTAACGTGCTCTTTCAGACGAGCGATCGTGGCCGCTCCTGGACCGTCATCAGTCCCGATCTCACGCGGAACGAAAAGGCGCATCAGGCGCCGTCCGGCGGGCCGATCACGCACGACGTCTCGGGCGCCGAATTTAGCGACACGATCCTCGATATCGAGGGATCGACCGTGCGCCGAGGCGAGATTTGGGTCGGCACCGACGATGGTCTCGTGCAGATGACGCTCGACGACGGCAAACATTGGAAAAACGTGACGCCGCCGGGCGCGCCAACGTACGGCCGTTTTGCGACCGTCGCTCCGTCGACGCTCGACGACGGAACCGTGTACGCGATCGCCGACGGTCATTATACGGGCGACGCCGCGCCGTACGCGTTCGTCACCCGTGATTACGGAAAGCATTGGACCAAAATCGTCGATGGATTGCCGGCCGGCGAGTGGGTCCGTTCGATTCGACCGGACATTCGCAATCGAAACATCGTCTATCTCGGAACCGAACAAGGGATCTTTATCTCGTTCGAAGCCGGCGCACACTGGCAAGCGTTTCGCAACGATCTACCACCCGTTTCAGTCCACGATATCCGCATGCAAAAGCAAGCGAACGATCTCGTGATCGCGACACACGGACGCGCGGTGTATATCATGGACGACATGAGCCCGGTGCAAGAACTGCAGCAAGCCGTCGCGCACGGCACGTGGCTCTTTGCGCCCCGCCCGTCATACGAGTGGTCGCTGCACGAATACGACGAAGGCACCTACACCAATTACGCGGCCGACAATCCGGCCTACGGCGTCGTCGTCACGTTCTATCAAACACAGCCACAAACGGCGCCGCCGAAAATCGAATTCCTCAACTCGACGGGCCGTACGATCCGCACGATTTCGGGAACCCACAAGATCCACGGTAAAGATGAGCCGTACGTGACAAATAAAGCCGGACTCAACCGATATGTGTGGAGCTTCGGCGTCGACGGCCCGGTGAAGTGGCTGGGTGCGGCGCGCGAGCGTTACCAAGGACCGGACTCGGGTCCGGGCGTGCCACCCGGCTCGTATTCCGTTCGCCTAACGCTCGGAACGCATTCCTACGTACGGCGCTTCGTCATTAAGCCGGATCCCCGCTCGCAGCTCACCCAAGCCGACTACCAGCATATCTTTGCCAGCGGGCTGAAGCTGCAAGCCTCGTTTTCGCTCGTCGATACGATGCTGAATCATCTCGACGACGTAACCAAAGCTGCTACTACCGATCTTGCAGCCGCACAAAAAGCGCAGAACACGACGCTCGTCGCAAAACTAAACGACTTCTTGGCCGCGCGCAAGACGCTGTTCGATTCTCTGACGGCCGACTATCATAACGACGAAGATGGTATCCAGCGGCCCGGTGCGTTGCGCGAAGACGTCCAGAGCGCGTACTATGGCGCGCAAGGTCTTCCGACGCAACCGGTAATCGAGTTTATCGCCCGCGTCAACGGCGAGCTGCGCGACGGCGCCGGTCGCTATAATGCCTTCGTATCGAATGCCATTCCGGTAGCGAACTCCGCATTGCAGGCCGCAAGCATGAAGCCGCTGCCGCCGATTCCGCAAGTGACGCCATGACCGCGCCGGCTACGCCGTCTTCGCAAGATCAGCTGCGCGGGTTTTTGCAATCCGCCAAACAACGCGGCGTTTCGGACGAGTCGCTCGTTTCGTTGCTCCGGCATCGCGGATTTTCGGAGCGATCGATCTATCGCGGGCTGGCGGCGTACTACGAAGAGGTTTTGGGCGAGCCGGTCCCCTCTCGCGGACTCGACGTCGAAAACGCGCGCGACGCATTCTACTACTTGCTGAATTTCATCACGCTGGCATTTTGGACGATCGCGCTCGGCCAGATCTTTTACCTGCTGATCGAACGCCGATTTCCGGACGCGCTCGATGCGGGTTGGATGTCATCGATACGCGATGAACTCGCCGGACAGCTCGCCGCCGTCATCGTTACGTTTCCAGTCTTCTTGGTCGTCCATTCGCTCATTCAACGGCAGTTGCGAAAGCGGCCGGATCTTTATTATTCGCCAGTACGACGCTGGTTGACGTACGTGGCGCTCGTATTGGCCGCGATCGTGTTGGTTGCCGATGCCGTTTGGTTCGTTACGAGTTTTCTGCAAGGGCAGTTGAGCGTGCGGTTCGTTCTCGATTCGCTCGTGTTACTGGTCCTCGGCGGCGGCGTGTTCCTCTACTACCTCATGACGATGGAGCCGCCGACGACCCGCGCGTGAATATTCGTCGGATTCTACCGTACTTCGCGATCGCCGTCGTCGCGGGCGGCGCGATCTGGGCATTCGTAACGATCGGAACCCCCGGGCACGCCAGGCTGGCAGCATTGGATCGAATTCGCACTTCGAACCTGTACGAAATCGCGCTCGCGATGCACGATCGTTTCGGTACCAGCAACGGAGTGCCGGCCAGCCTTCCATCCGACCTGAAACCAAGCGACTTCGGCACCGTTGGGACGCGCGGCAACTTCGCGAGCGATCCACAAAGCGGAGCGCCGTACGAATATCGACGCACCGACCGAAACGTGTACCAGCTCTGTGCAACGTTCGCACTCTCGTACCGTCCGGCTCGACCGGCCGATCGAGGATGGAAGCACCCTTCCGGCCACGCGTGTTTCGAGTTCGACGTTCGCAAGAGTACGATCGACCCGGAAACTAACGCCTTCGAAGGAACCGGCGGCGAATCTCCACCGTTCTAGACGCCGTTCCTTTAGCGGGTAGCCAACGTCCAAGCTGCGGCCCCGATGAAGGCGACCGTCGCCGCGATTTCGATCAGCGGGATATACACTTTATGATGACCGTTGAGAACGGCAGTCAACGCGGGCAAGCTTCCCGCGCGCGCATCGTCGGCCGAAAGAATACCCTCATCGGATGCTTTGTGCACGTCGTCCGAAGCAAAAAGATAGTCGCGTTCCAATCGGCGCAATACGTCCTGCGCGTACCCCACCAGCGCTCGGTTCCGCAGTTCGAGCATGAAAAAGCTGAACGACACGACTGCCCCGAGGATCGCGATCGAGAGGGCGACAAGCGTAAACTTTGCGGTGACGGCGGCGACGTAGGCATTGGCGAGAATGCCGATACCCACCAAGAAATAGTTGAGCATGTTGGTGCGCTGCGTTGCGTGGTACGAAAACCATTCCCAGGCGTAGTCGAGCTGGGCTTTGCTACGGTTTTTCGGCTTATCCGGCATCGCTCAGTCGATCGAAGATGCGATCTTCCGTGAACGGAAGACTGGTGAAACGCACGCCGGTAGCATCGCGAAGCGCGTTGCCGATCGCGGGCGCGACCGGGTTGTTGGTATTTTCCGCGACCGATTTAGCGCCCATCGGCCCGATGCGATCGTGCGTTTCGGCATAGAACACGTCCATGTCGGGCGCGTCGGCCATCGCGGGAATTCGGTAGTTGCGCAGCGTTGGGTTCACGACCGTGCCGGCGTCGTCATACACCATCTTCTCCTGCAACGCGTAGCCGATGCCGAGGACCGCTCCCCCGACCACCTGCCCGCGCAGTTGGTGCGGATTCATCACGACGCCCGCATCGACCGCCTCGATATTATACAGAATAACGATTTCACCGGTGATCCGGTGTACGGCCAGCCGCACACCGTAGGCGAAGAACGCCACCGTCCGCGGCGACCCGTACGCCTTGCGAAACGAGCTGAACTCAACGTTGCTACCGACCCCCAGGGCGTGCAATTCTTGCAGCGAGATCGATGTGTCTCCATTGCTAATACCGTCGCTATCGAGGCTGAGCCGCTCGGGGCGTTCGCCTGTAAACCGCGCCGCGAACGAGACCATGCGCTCGCGTAATGCGACCGCGGCGTTCTCGACCGCTTTCGTCGGCACCATCATGCCGACGCTTGCGAACGTCCCGCTGTCGTACGGCGTGCGATCCGTATCGGCGTTGATAAAATCGACACGATCGGTCGAGCAGCCTAAGACTTGAGCGACGACTTGCTGTTGTGCCGTGATCAAGCCGTTCCCAATTTCGGTCGAGCCAACCGTGAAGCGATACCGTCCGTTCTCGAGCAGCGTCACTTCCGACCCCGAGCGTTGCTCGGTCGGCGGCACGCAATCCAGCATCGAGATCGCAACTCCGCTGCCTTCTAGCCAATCGTCGCCCTCGGGTTTGGCGCGACCTTTACGCTCTTGCATCGCTCGTTCGACCGCGTCGAGGCATTGATCGAGACCGTAACTTCCGATCGTTAAGTCGCTGATCTCCGGAGAGGCGGCCGCGATCTCGTCGTACGGTCCGACCATGTTCGTCCGGCGGATCGTAATCGGATCGATGTCGAGGATCCGCGCGAGTTCGTCGATCGCCGATTCGATCGCGAAGGTAGTCTGACTCGTGCCGTAGCCGCGAAAGCCGCCACCGCACTGCAGATTGGTGTACACCGCGTAGCCATCGCCCTTTTTATTCGGACACTTGTACAGCCCCCACGGTCCCGACATGGCGTTGGCTAGCGTTTCGCCACCGTGATTTCCGTACGCGCCGGTATTCGAAACGACGCGCCACTGCATGGCCGTCAGCACGCCGTCCTTGGTCGCCCCAATTTTCAGTTGCACGTTCATCGGGTGTTTGGTAGTGGCGCCGGTAAACTGCTCTTCGCGCGTAAACTCCCATTGTACCGGACGGCCGGTCTTGAGGGTCGCGAGCAAGGGCAGATCCTCGCTCATCATGTCTTGTTTGCCGCCGAAACCGCCGCCGACTCGCTCGCAAAATATGTGCACGTCGGCCAGATTAAGGCCAAACAAGAAACAGAGCTTTGACTTGACGATAAACGGACCTTGCGAACTCGTTCGCACGTGATAGCGCCCGTCTTCGCCGCGCCACGAAATCGACTGCATCGTCTCGAGGTGAACGTGTTGTTGGCGGGAGGCGTAATACGTGTCTTCGTAGATCGCGTCCGCTTGCGCGAATCCGGCGACAAGGTCGCCAGTTTCGCCGTGCATCTCGACGAAGATATTCTGCTCGGGATGCATCGCCCGGGAGAACTCGCCTTTATCGTGCAGCTGCGGTGCCCCCGGAAGCATCGCTTCCTCCGGATCGAAGACCGCCGGAAGCACCTCGTACGTCACGTTGAGGTTCCGGCAGCCTTCCTCGGCGGCGGCCTCGGTTTCGGCCACGACGGCGGCAATTCGCTGGCCAACGAAGCGGGCCACGTTGTCCAGCAAATACATATCGTCGGGGTCGACCCGGTTGTCCTCATGGATCGCCGTCGTATAGCGCTTTCGCGGCACGTCTTCCCACGTGAAAACGTCGACAACACCGGGCGTTGCTAGCGCTTTACTCCGATCGATCGCCGTGATACGCGCATGCGCGTGCGGCGAGCGCAGCACCTTAAGATGGAGCATGCCATCGAGCGGCGCAATATCGCTGGTGTAACGGGCGTGACCGGTTACGATGTCGCGAGCGAACGGATTGGGAACGCTGTGACCGGTCGAAGTGCCCGCAAAGTCGCTCGAGACGTTGACCTTGCCTGCGAACGCGTCGCGAATCGATTCGTAACCGGTGCACCGGCAAAGGTTGCCCTTCATTGATTGCGGCAGATCGCATTTCTGTTCGTCGGTCAACGCCGCGCCGGTCATGATCATCCCGGCGGCGCAATATCCGCACTGAAAGCTCTGCGCATTGAGAAATGCCTGCTGCATCGGATGTAGCGCGCCGTCGGGTTGCGCCAGCCCCTCGATCGTCGTTACGGTTTTACCCTCGGTTCGAAACGCCGGATACAAACAGCTGTGCACGGGTTTGTCGTCGACCCATACCGTACATGCGCCGCAGTCACCGCCGTCGCAGCCCTTCTTCGTTCCATACCAGCCCAGGTCGCGCACGAATGTTCGAAGACATTGTCCGGGAGCCGGTGTAGCCGAAAACGTCTTGCCGTTCACCGTCAGCTTCATATGCCGAGCTCCGCAACGATCTGTGCTCCGAAATGATGCGTCAGATGCTTGCGATGCGACGGCGAGCCGTGAACGTCAGCAAGATACATTTCGTCGGGAATCGCCGCGTCGATTCGACGGCGCACATCGTGTGCCGAAAGCGCCGGCTCCAGCCGAAGCTGCACCGGACGTAGCGTGGCAGCCGTGATCGTCAACAATATTTCATCGGTCGCGCGGGTTCCGATTAATAACACCGACGATCGCCCGAGATGCGTTAACGATGCCCGCCGGAACGCGTGCCGCTTACGCAACGCCGTAGCCGGCAAACGAATGCTTCGCAGCAATTCGCCCGGCGCGAGCACGTTCGCGTGATTGCCGGTAACGAAATCGACCGCGGGTACGCGACGCGGATCGCCATCGAGCGGCCAGAGTTCGTAAACGGCTTCGAGCGCGGCCGCGAGCGAGATCATCGGTCCGGCCGGGAGCGACATAACGATATTTCCACCGACCGTCGCCTCGTTCCAAATTTTGAACGACGAAAGAAACGACCGGCAACACTCGCCGACCAACGAAGCGGCGATCCACTCGGAGCGCGCTCGATATGCATACAGTTCGGCGATGCGACAGGTAGCGCCGATTTCCAATTCGTCTTCACGCTCGGTCAGCGCGGGCCAGCGTAACGTTTCCAAATCGATCAGCGTGTCGGTGTGAAGCTGCGGCTCGGAAAACAGCCACGTTCCGCCCGCCAGCCAGGCGTCGCCCGCGCGCCAGCCGTCGATTTCTTGCAGCGAATGCGGACGCTTGACGGTCGTGACCGTGTTAAGGTTCACAATAATCTCCAGAGCACGAGAATCTCGATCGCATAGGCGCCGACGAGAAAGAACGGCATCGCGTTGACCAACGCTCGCGGCCGTCCTTCGGGATACAACCACGGTGTGAAGAGCGCGATCGCCAACGGCATGAGCGGCCACGTCGTGAGCAAAACGCTAATGGCATTCCCGACGAACGTTCCCAACGACGGCGGCGTCGCAACCGCGCGCAACAGCGGGTTGAGAAAGCGCAGCTCCAGCATAACGACCGGAAAAAGCGTCAGCAATACCAGCGACGCAGTTTTCCACATATTCGGCGGGCGGCCGGTCGCAGGATCGGCCGGTACCCACCCTGGGAACGACGTATCAACCCGCTGCGCTTCGAAGCCCTCGATGAGATCGTGGCTTTCTAGCAGCAGCGCCGCGCGTTCGGGCGAGCTAAGCCACGCGTTGAGATGCGGTACCGAATCGAAACGCAGTACCGTCGTCCAACCGGTTTCGCGTTGGTGCGGCGGCTGCACGAACGAACCGATGTATCCCGGAAAGCGCTCCTGCACTTTTTGGATACGATCGGCAAACGCGCGATACGCAAGTTCGCTGCCGGCCTTGATGCGCGTGATAATCACTTCTGTCGCGCTATGCTGCGCGTAATACTCGAGCGCCGCTTGACCCGCCAACTGCACGAAAACACCGCCCTCGACCATCGGCCGCCCTTCGTCCAGCAATGCAGAATTGTCGCTGCCGTGCCGCCATACGCGCAAGGCGTCGACCGTTCTGAATCGCGCCACCAGCGCCGCTTCTTCCTGATCGGGCGTCGGCGCGACGTATTCGAAACTCTCGGCACCGGGCGAGGCCAGCACCTCCGCTTGCCATTTCGCGTGCCATTGCGCGAACGCCGATTCGCTTTCGGGACGAACGCGAGCGCAAACGATCAGCGTCGCAGATTGGCCCGCCTGCGTCGCGCCCATCAGTTGCCTGCGACTGGCTCGGACTGCGTGCCGATGACGGCGATTGGCCGCAGGGTTCTCGTCATGGGTGTATTCCCGCTGCTATACAGCACGGCGTTGTGGGTGGCCGCTCCCTTCGGCGAATGGTCCGACCGTCCCGCCGCTACGTCGGTTACTAGAGCAGATGCATCCGCCCGCTCGGTACCTCTCTTCGTGGAACGAACGACAGGGGCGTAGCAACCGACATCATCGGGTGGCCGCCGAACACATCGAACGGTATGGCGAGCATGCTATGTTCGTGCAACAACTGCTGCCATGGGCGATTCAGCAATGTGTGGTAGCCGCTCGCCGAATTCGAAACCTCGATACGCTCCGACGTGAGCGATGCGCGTAACGCCTGCTTTGCAACTGCAAATCCGGTTGCAACTGTTCTCGCAGTTCCGCCGCCGTCGCGAAGCAGGTTGGCCGCGAAGCGAAGATGTTCTTGCGAATTCTCCGAGGCAGCAAAGCTTTCGAAAAGAGCGTCGAGATCATCTGGCGGAACGACGGTAACGCCGAGTACCCCTGGCGAGGCCCAAAGCTTCGAGAGCGAAGTCACGTAGATGGCTTGTCCGGTGCCGAGCAACTGCAGCGACGCCATATCGAGGGTGGTCTGCATGTGGTAGACGCCGTCGATCACGATCCGCCGATTAGGGTCATGGCCCGCCCACGCGATGAGTTGCTCGATCTCTTCCTGGCGAAGGTAATCGCCGCGCGGCTCTACCGGATTTGGGACGAGCATAATGTCCGCATCGGAAGAGTGCAGGACGATGCGTTCGGCGGTCGCGTAGACATCATACGCTAGTCGCTCTTCGCAGGCGATGCGGCCGTACGCCGGATAGACGTCCTGCGGTAGCAACGCGCGCTTCCCACGCTTCGCCCAAAAGCCGAAGAGCAGTCGTAGCGAATGACGTACGCCGCCGGAAATGAGAACGCGCTTTCTCCACTCGATTGGCAAGGCATATGCTTCGAGCCAAAACCGGCTAAGATCGCATCGATGAACGGCTTCGAGCGCAGGTTCGATGCGTCGCTCGCCCGCGAACGCCTTGGCGATGTCGTGCTCGGCCAAATTTCGTATCGTTGGTTTCTCGGCGATTACGGTTGCCTTTATCGCTTGGAATTCTCGAAACGTCACGGCGCCGCCGGCACAACGAACGACTGGGGATCCTCGAGCGACGCGAGGCAAGTAGAATCCGCCATGACGTTCCAGCTTCGGGCGATACCGTTCGCCCGTTCCCAAAATAACGTGGGCTCGGTATACGCCGCCACTTGAAGAGAACGACCGCTCCAGATTCCCTCGAAAATCGGCGAGCCCCACGGCAGGCGCGTCCGGATGCAAAAGCCTCGCCGTTGCAGCAGATCACAAACGAGCTCGAGCGTGACCTGATGGTCGCGCGCCCAGACGTTCGAAGCATCGCTATAATGTGTCGATTCGAGGGTCGTCGAGACGTAAAGCTCCTTGAAGCAGACCTCGTCGACATCGTGGTCGACTGCCCAGTCCAGGTAGGAGGTTAGTGCAGTCTCACAATCGACCCCGCCCTTCTGTAAAACGCAAATTAAGCGCCGGCGAAATTTGAGCGTATCGAAGGTCGTGAGGGTCGCAAGAATCTTTTCGGTTTTCGTATCCACGCCCATTACGGCGCAGTTGGATTCCGCATCGCCGTGATGCCGAGAGATTGAAAGCACGCTTAACCCGGCGTCCGAATAGTCGCGCAGCTTGTCCTTTCGGATGGCTTCGTCGCTGCGCGCCAGGTGAATGCCGTTGGTGATTAAAACGACGGTCGGAAAATGCGCGGCGCCGAGTGCAATGAGCCTTACCAGCTTCGCGTGACGCACCAAGCCCGGTTCGCCGCCCCCAGTTATTACAAATCGTTGCGCACCGCGGAGCTGCGCCTCACGACACCAAGTGCCGATCGCCTCGAAATCGATGTCCGTACCGATTTGCGTTCGCGATGCCGACGCTTCAGAAAAGCAAAACTTACATGCGGCTTGACAAGCCCTGGCAACCGGCAGAACCGAAAGGCTTCTCGGCCGCAGCGCATCGTAGCCTAACAATGTCGGATTGAGAATCCGCAGGGCTGCGGCGTATGCTTCCTCCACACTCATTACGCCGATCGATCCGTCCAGCGCAACGATGCGAAGTTCCAAAATTCTTAGGCGGCCCGAGGGAAGGAACGTACCTAAACCGGTTCGTTCATTTAGGCGCAGTTGCTGATCTTCGACCTCAGCGCGCATGACCAGAAGACGATCGCCCGGAAGGGCCGTCTTGTTCAACAAGCGAGTCGCTTTTTGCAGTCCAATCTGCAGATCGTCGTCTTCCAGCAGAAAGAATCTGTCCGGATACGTACTTTCACCGATCGCTGACTTGTCGTAACTGCGACCGTACTTATCGTAGGCACGCCCGAAGTTAGAAAGGATGGTAACGTGGTTCATAATGCGCGTAGCCATCGTTAAATCGCCCGGTCGAATTCGCTGAGCGTACGCGCGGACAAGCGGTAGAGTTGCGCCGGCCGGTTGGCCGCGCCGCGACGCAGTTTTCCGGGAACCCGTTCCACCACGTCGAGGTCGTCGATCTTTCGGCGAAACGACTTCTTATCGAGGCGTTCGCCGATGACGCACTCGTATACAGTTTGTAATTCGCCCAATGTGAACGTTCGCGCGAGCAGAAACGCCGGAAGGGACGAATATGCGCCTTTCCCACGCAAACGATCCAGTGCCGCCACGCAGATCGCGTTGTGGTCGAACGGCAGTCGCGGAATCGCACGCACGTCAATCAGAGTCCAAGGTCCGTGCTGTGGCAGCGCGGCCTCTGGAACTACGGCATAATAAACGATGCTGATCGACCAGCCTCGCGGATCGCGCGCCGCACCTGAAAATGTATAGAGTTGCTCGAGGAAGTACCCGCCAGTGAGACTCGCCTTTCCGGCGAGAATACGACGTGCGGCGGCCCCCGCGTCGGCGTCCTCGTCCGCGTGGATAAAGCCGCCGGGTAGAGCATACGCGCCAGCAAAGGGGGCCAGCTCCCGCTTGACCAGCAGCAACTGCAGGATGTCTTCGCGCAGGGTAAAGAGCGCCACGTCCACCGTCGCGATCGGTATTTTGAACTCACCCGCTACCGACCGCTCTTGAATCTTCACTGTTAGTGGCATTATACCACGAACTTAATTGCCTTACAACGCCGCAGGACGATAAAATCCTCGCGCGGCATCATTGGAAAGTGCTCCGAAACACTTTCGCGCGGTTGCCCAAACCCTGCCGCGGAGATCGCGATCTAAGGTAGCCGGTGCCTACACGATTAGCGGCTGTTGGCCTAGCGATAGTGCTATCTTCGTGCGCCGGGCCGTGGGGAGCGCCGACCCACGTCGATCTCAGCGCACCGAGCGGCGCGGTCGTCGCGCGAGCCGAGGTATATCTGGAGCCCTGCTCTTACCCGTGCGTGCCGCACGGCGGAAGCGACATCGAGATTACGACCATCGAACTCCCGCACGACGCGAACTACGCGGTTGCGCTGGCGAACGGCGATTGTGCATTGCCGAAGCACGTTCGAGTGTTAGGAACGTTTCGTGGTGATTACATCGACACGGTACGCGACGATACGCCGGTGCGCTCGTTGACCAGCGGACGCTACGTGTTGCTAATACGGAACGCTCGGCACGCCGATCGAAATCTTGCGTGCGGCGTTATAAAGGCGAAATGGTTTTGAACGAGGCTGAACGTCCGACAGCGCTTATCGTCACCCACGCGGCGGCCATGATCATTGCGTTCAGCGCGAACTCCGACCAGCTGTTGTGAGATCGTGGGTGCGCGATGAGTGCCGGAACCCACACGAGCAACCCGAATACGGCGATCATAACGGCCGTGAGAGCGAGCGCGAGCCGCGCACGGATGTTGAGAAGAATGGCAATCGCCGCTAGAGCGAACGCAACCGTCGTCAGACCGGCCCAGAACACTTGATTCGGTGGTATCCATTTGGGGACGAATCCGGCGGTGACGCCGAAATACACGGTCTGCATGAGCGTGAACGACACGACGCTCAGACCGTAACCGATCCGGGCGATCCCATTTAGCGTCGCCGCCCGGGATGTGTTGAGTTCGTTCGCGGCGTACAACGCGATCGCTCCGCTCAAAATCGAAAACTGTTCGAAGAACGAGCCGTATTGTGCGTAGATTTTGGGAGCGGCGAACATACCCGGGATACACGCGATCGAAAAAATCCCGAACAGTACGACGACGATTCCCGCCCCGATGCGCACAGCACGAGTGGCGATCAGCAGAACTCCCCCCACGATCAGGGCGACCATCAGCATGTCGCCGATGACGTCGCCCATTGGCAAGCGCAAGATGCGGTGCAGGCTCTGCCACGTATCGACATCGTGCCATATCCCTAAGATGACCCCGAAGAGGATGACGGAAGCGCCGAAAACGATCCGGCCGTAGGAAGTGGCCTTCATGTCAAGCGCAACGCCCGCAGGACCGGTGTCGTGACGCCCGGCTTACTTGCCAACCGGGGGGAAGATCGTGATCGTACTCGACTGAAAGTTATCGACGTAGAGATTTCCGGACTTGTCGAAGAGAAACGCGATCGGCTGTTTGACGTCGGGACAGAAACTCGCGATCGGGCGTCCCGAATGCGGCGCGTATTTATTGACCGC
The DNA here is from genome assembly GCA_036490475.1 of Candidatus Tumulicola sp. Taxonomy (NCBI): domain Bacteria; kingdom Bacillati; phylum Vulcanimicrobiota; class Vulcanimicrobiia; order Vulcanimicrobiales; family Vulcanimicrobiaceae; genus Candidatus Tumulicola; species Candidatus Tumulicola sp. The sequence continues at coordinate 989,095 of DASXDT010000006.1, read as the reverse complement.
CCCGCCGGTGAGGTCGGCATTGCCGACGTAGAGGTCGCCGGCTGCGTCGATCCCCAGCGCGTTCGGCTTGCTAACACCGCGGAAGAGTTCGCGGGTGGGCGTATCGCCGCCGGGCGGATAGATCGAAACGCTGTCGTCACGGAAGTTGGCAACGTACAGGTTTTGCTGAGCGTCCAGCGCTAGCCCTTGCGGATCCTTGATCTCTTTCGTGATGAACCGCTCGGGCGCGCTGCCCCCGGGAGCGATCACCGCTATTCTATTAATGCGTGGGTTGGCAACGTATAAATTTCCATCGGAATCGAAGGCAATGGCGAATGGGTCGTTGAGTCCCTTGGAGATCGTCCGCTCCGGCGTGTCCTTGCCCGGTGCGAAGACCGATATCGTGCTAGTATAATTGTTTACGACGTACAGATTGCCGGACGAATCGAACGCCAGCGCCTCGGGAGAGTCGGTTCCATCGACGATCTCGCGCTTAAGATTGAATTTCCCCGGGCCGTACACGGTAACAGACCCGTTGGCGCGATTCGCGACGAAGAGGTCGCCCTTCGAATCGAACGCCAGCGCGGTCGGGTGGCTCACACCGATCTCGATCGTTTCTGACGGGGCGTCTTTTCCGGGCGGGTAGACGGTCACGTTGTTCGCATTCGCGTTCGCGACGACGAGATCGCCATCGGTGTCGAACACGATCGAACGCGGTTTGTCGACGCCGCCGCGGATAACTCGCGTCGGCGCGGTGCAGGCGACTGCCGGAGATGTTACGGCGCCCGGCAATGCGTTGGACGCCCCGCTGGACGACTGGGCGGCGTTAGAACAGCCGGCAAGGAGCAGTGACGCGCACGCGAGGCTCCCCAAATAGGTAAAAGATCGATGTCTCAAGTTGTCATCCTTTCGCCTTTAAAGAACGTTCGTGCCGGTCAAAAACTCTCAGCGACCTTCGCCTTAGGATCGGCGGCCACTTCTCGCCCGCATGGCGTTGAAGAAGGCGGCGTGCTCCCCGACGATCTGCGTGACTTCAGACGGGTCTACCGCGAGGTTGGCGTTGCCGTGCTCGAACGTGCCACCCAGAACGATGCCGTCGGTGCGTGGAAACATGTAGCGTCCACCGTGCAACGTGATGTAGTCGACGGCAGGCTGCGGTGCGAGAACCGAGAGCTGCCCGCGAATCGGCTCGAGCTGCGTATCGCCGGTCAGCTCTTTTGCCCCAAGACCCGTGCAGTTTATGATAAGCGCTTCGTCGAGGGGCAGCACTTCCGCCGCCGATGCGAACGAGCGCACGAAGATCCGGCCGCCGTGCTCGAGCACGTCGGTTTCGAGCTCGGCCAGGTAACGATTCGGTTCGATGAACATCGTGAGCAACCGCGTTGCATATCGTGTAGGGAATGGATGCTCGCCCGGGCCGTACGTTTTGACTTCGGGGTAGAGGTTTGAGATGAGGCGCACGCCGGACGAATTCATTTCTTGACTCGCGGGTTCGTCGTGGCAGTCGTAGTTTTCAATCCAGCGCACGCCGTAGCGTTCGCCGAGCATCGTTTGATATCGCTGATACGAAAGATTAGCGGCTTGAATAAATTGCGCTCGAAACGCTGCGTCTATGCGTGCCGGATCGAAAACAGAGGTCGGCGACCATTGGGCACCGGAACGATTCGATGTTGTATCGGGCGGCAAGTCGCACGCGTAGATGGTCACGTCGAAACCGGCGTCTTGAAGAACGCGCGCCGTCGAAAGGCCGTTGACACCGCAACCGATGACGGCGACTCGCCGCTGTTGCGTTCGGAGTGCGATGTCGCGGGCGAGCAACGCCGTGCCCCAAGAAAGCGTCATTCCTGCGCCGCCATGCCCGTAGTTGTGCACGATCGTTTTGTTGTTGCGGCGCTCTTCGCGAAGAACGAATCCGCCGGCGCGGTAGGGACGTAATCCGACGGTCGTGCGCGTAACACGATCGAGCGAAACGTCGACCGGAGTAAGCGAGCGCACCGACTGGGCGAGCGCGAGCCGTGGAACACCGAACATACCCACGCCCACTGTCGCACTGCATATCGTAAGGAATCGTGCGCGTTTCAAATTTTTCTCTAACCAGTTCTATTAGGCTTAGGGCGAAGCCGTGGGCGCACCCGCGCTGCCCGAGCGGAGAGGCGGATTAAGCAGTATCCCAAGGACGTCGGGCTCGTTAAGATGCTCCTGTTGACGGTATTTCCTCGAATCGAAGAGCCAATCCGGCAGATGTGTTGGAAACGTTACTGCGTTGGTTTGAACGTCGCTCGTCACCCTTGCATATTCGCGAAAGTCAAACGGAGCTTCGTACAAATATATCGAGCGCGTAACTACCCAGTAACCCGCTATCGGAGCGAAATAGCTTGTGAATTCGGCGGACGTTGGGGGTTTGGTATCCACGGTTCCTATATAGTGCGCCTTCCAGATATCGAAGGTCCGTACGTCGACCCACAGATCGCGCAGAATGTGCGTCGAGGGATTTTTCAAAGGCCTCAAGATCAGGTGATACGTCATGTGGTCGTTGATGCTTTCGATTCCCACGTTTTCAATCGCATAGTCTGAATTCGAAGTCGCGCTGACCACGGCGATCGTCTTAAGGCCGCTCGCGACACCCGGTTGTATCGTGGGATCGTTACTGGACTTTGCCACACGAACCGATGCTCGCAACGACAAGGCGAATGGAGTGATGATCTGCTGCGCGATATACGCTCGAGGAAGTTTCCCGTCCGCGATGGTTCCATTGGGATCGTCCGGTGTCGAGAGATTTTCTGTCCCGTCGGATGTGCGCACCGCGCATCGCTCGAGCCGCGAGGAGGTTGTGGCATCTCCCGCACCCGCCCAAACACCGGTGCTAACTCTCGTCTCCCAAGTGGTCGTCCACACGGCATAGGGACCGATCGGATAGGCTTGTAGTCGTCGAAAAGAAGTAGCGAATACTTGTTGGGGCGAGGGCGTAGAGCTCGGTACAGGCAAGGGCGTTTGCGCTTGCAAGACGACAATGACCGACGCCAGCAGACCGGCTCGGTAAGCGGTTCGTGAAATGTCGGCACCGGCTAAAGCGCAGCCCATACTAGTTCGCCTGTATCTCGGCGCGATGCTGTTCAGTGCATCCACGGAAAATTTGCCCAGGAAGGGACTCGAACCCCCACGATGTTGCCACCACTGATACCTGAAACCAGCGCGTCTACCAATTCCGCCACCTGGGCGCGGAATCGCACGGCTTCGCGCCGGGGAGCATCCGCCCTGCCCGGCGCAGAAGCTCGGCAGCGATGAAGCCGCACGAAGCCATCATGGCCGAAATCGTCTTTCCCGACCAAACGAATCATTACGGCACGCTCTTTGGAGGCGAAGCGCTGAAGATGATGGACAAAGCCGCATTCATCGCGGCGAGCCGCTTCAGCCGAACCGCTTGCGTCACCGCGTCGCTCGATAAAACCGATTTTCGCCAACCGGTGCGGCAAGGCGACCTGGCCGAAGTCGTGGCCAACGTCGTTTCGCGCGGCAAGACGTCGATGGTCGTGAAGACCGAACTTTTCTCCGAGAACCTATTGACTGGCGAACGCCGCCTCTGCACCGTCAGCCACTTTGTGATGGTCGCCGTCGACGACAGCGGACGTCCGATCAATTTCGAGGGCACCCATCCGCTCGATCTGCCCGAATAAGCCCTCAGCGACCGACGTCGCAACCGGGCCGCCGGGTGCGAGGTCTTGAGGGACCGGTATGCCGCTTTCTCTTGTTGAGCTCGCCGCCCCGGCGATTCTCGATCCCTATTCGCAGGCCGTTACGGCCGCAGCCGAACGAGTTAGCCCTGCCGTCGTCTCGATCGAAGTTCGAAACGGACGCGGCGGCGGCAACGGTTCCGGCTTCATTTTCACGCCCGACGGATTCGTTCTCACCAACAGTCACGTGGTGCACGGCGCGGAGTCGATTACGGTTGCGTTGCTCGATGGCCGGGAGTTACCCGCTCGCCTCATCGGCGACGATCAGCATACGGACTTGGCGGTGCTTCGACTCGACGCGCCGGAGTTGCAGCACGCGACGCTCGGCGATTCTAGCGAGTTGCGCCCCGGACAGCTCGTCGTCGCCGTCGGCAATCCGTTCGGGCTAGCATACACCGTCACGGCCGGCGTGGTGAGCGCGCTCGGACGAACGTTGCGCTCGCAGTCCGGGCGCCTGATGGACAATATCGTGCAAACCGACGCGGCCTTGAACCCGGGCAACTCCGGCGGACCGCTGGTGACTGCCGACGGCGACGTGATCGGCGTTAACACCGCCGTGCTTCCGGGTCAAGGCTTGTGTTTCGCCATCGCGATCAACACTGCGAAATTCGTTGCCGGCTTGCTGATGCGCGATGGTAAGGTTCGGCGCGGCTATCTCGGATTTGCCGGCCAAGATGTCGTGCTCTCCGATGCGGCGGTTCGGCGTTTCGGTCTGGATAAGGGTTCGGCCATCATCGTGCATTCGGTCGAATCCGGAAGCCCCGCCGACATCGCGCGGCTGCAGCCCGGCGACGTGCTGCTTGCATTTGAAGGAAGCCGGCTGAACGGGCTCGACGCGCTGCACAAGATTCTTACGAGCGTCGATCTCAGCCGTCCGTATAAGTTGGACGTTCTGCGCAAAGGCGAACGATTGTCGCCGATCGTGTTACCGGTCGAATCGCGCGATGATACGTAAGCTACTTCCGATCCTCGGGATCACGTTCATCGACATCGTCGGGTTCAGCATGCTGATCCCGATGCTGCCGTATTTCGTGACGCACTTCGGCGCGACGCCGCTGGTCGTCGGGCTGCTGTTCGCGTCGTTTTCGGCCTGCCAATTGGTCGCGGCGCCGCTCTGGGGCGCTATCTCGGATCGCATCGGTCGCAAGATGGTGCTGATCGTCAGCCAAATCGGAGCGACGATCGGCTGGACGATGCTCGCATTCGCACCGACGATCGGTTGGGTATTCTTCGCGCGGATCGTCGAAGGCATTTCGGGCGGCAACATCAGCGTCACCCAGGCCTACGTCGCCGATCTCGTCGAGCCGAAAGATCGTTCGCGTGCGTTCGGCCTGATCGGCGGAACCTTTGCGGCCGCGATGATTTTTGGCCCGCTCGGAGGCGGGTTGCTTTTTGCCCGCTTCGGTTTCAAAGCACCGTTTCTGACTGCGGCGGCGCTGCAATTCTTGACGTTGCTCTTGACGTACTTCGCACTGCCCGAGTCTCGCACCAAACTCGAGCGCGAGGAAACCACCGGCGTCGGCAGCATTTTAACCAGTTTTCGCAAACCGCGTCTCTCGCGAATTCTCTGGCAAAAGCTGGCGATTTCGCTGGGGCTGTACGGCTGGTTCTCGGTGATCGCGTTGTACTTAAACGGCCAGCTCCACTTCACGCTGACCGAAACGGATTATTTCTTCTCGTTTTTTGCGGTCTTCAACGTCTTGTCGAACGTCTTTCTGGTTGGGCGCATGTCGAACTGGCTCGGCGATCGTACCATGTCCAACGTCGGTTTAGCAGCCTTAGTGCTGGCGTTTGCTTCGGTAGCTGTCGTGCACAACATTTTCGCACTCGCGGGTACGATGCTGCTCTTTGCATTCGGTATGGCGCTTGCAAATACGGGCATAACCGCATTGATCAGCAACACCGCGACGGGTCGCGAGCAGGGCATGGTGCTCGGGGCGTCGTCGTCGTTGGATTCGTTGTCCGGTATTCTCGCGCCACCAATTTCCACCGGTTTACTCGGCCGATACGGACCCGGATTCGCCGGACTGGAACCACTCGCGCTCGAGGCGGTCGCGTTGCTTCTCGGTTTACTCGGAGCGCGCGCCGAACGCGAAACGCCAGAATTAGTCCAGAAACCCGACAACCTTGCCGACGATGTCGAAATGCTGAGCGCGGAGTCCGTGCAATAAGCGCGCTCTAACGCGGTAACGTTTGCGGGTTGCCGTCGCGAATGCGCCCGGATTCGACTTCCTCCAACAGATCTTTGAGCCAATCGCGATCGAGGCGTCGTTGCTTTTCCAAATGACGGAACAGCTGCGCGCCTCCGGTCGAAACGCCCTCGCCCATCTCTTTGCGTAACGACTTCAATTCGGCGATCAACTCTTCGGTACGCGCGATCTTGCGCTTGATGGCCTGGGCCAACTTCTCGCGTGGAACGCAGTGCAAAAAGAGAAGCGGTCCGTAGAGCGTCTGCGAAACCGGACGATCGCCGTCGAACAAACGATAGAAGCCCTCTTCGAACTCGGCGCGGCCCTGCGGCGTAATCGTATAGATCGTCCGGACGCCGCCGCGCGGTACCCGCTCCTGCGCGACGGGCGCGATCGAACCGTCCTTCTCGAGTTGCCGGATCGAGTAGTACAGCGATCCGACGTCGACATCGAGGTAGCACTCCACCAGGGCACTTTCGAGCCGACGCTTGATCTCGTAGGGATGCAGATCGCCCCGATGGAGCGTCCCGAGAATCAGGAGCCTTGCCTTCATAGTTTAATTACACTATTATAATCAAACCAAGAAAACGAGTAGCGGAGGCAGATGTATGTGGCGGACCGTCCTGGGAGTCGTCGTTGGCCTGGTGGCCTGGGTACTCGTCGTCACACTGCTGGATATCGTGCTTCGGTGGAGCATTCCCGGCTACGCGAGCGTGGAGCACGCGCTCACGTTTACGTTGACGATGGAGATCGCGAGGCTTTCGATTGCGGTTGCGACGTCGTTGATCGCCGGCGCCATCGTGCGCACGATCGCCCCTGAGAGCCGAGTCGCCCCGTGGATCGTCGGCCTCGTTTTGCTCGCGTTCTTTGTGCCGACGCACGTACAGATCGGGACTCGTCTTCCGCTGTGGTATCACCTGACGTTTTTGCTCACGCTGGCACCGCTCGTGGCGCTCGGTGCGCGGCTGGTTCCGGCCCGGCGCTGACTACGCCGCAGTTCTCTTTCTGCGGCCGCCGCGAGCCGGACGCTCGCGTTCGGTTTCGTCGGCATCTTCGCTCGATGCATCAGCTCTGCGTTTCTTGCTCTCTTCCAAGCTCTTTGCGAGCACGTCCATGAGGTTGACGACCTTCGAGCGCGCCGGTGCCTTCTTGGGTTGCGGCAGTTCTTTGCCGTTGACGCGAGCGTCGATCATCGCGAGCAGTTCGTCGTGATATTTGTTCGTAAATTTCTCCGGTTCGAACGCTTCGACGCTCATGGCGTCGATCAGCATTTTTGCCATTTTCATTTCAGCTTCCGGAAGTTTTTCGCTATCGGGTAACTCGAGCGTCCCGGTGTCGACGATCTCGTCGGCCCAGTGCATCAACTCGAGCACGAGCGCGTCGCCCAACGGCTTGACGGCGGCGATGTACTCTTTGGTTCGTATCACCACGCGCGCGATCGCCACGCGTTTGCTGGTCGACAGCGCTTCGCGCAAGAGCGCGTACGCGTGCTTCCCTTGTTTGGTCGGCTCGAGATAATACGGCTTGTCGAAAAACATCGGGTTGATTTGATCGAGTTCGACGAACTCGAGAATATCGACCGATTGCGTAGCCTCGGGATTGACCTTCTTGAAATCGTCGTCGGTGAGGATGACGTACTCGCCCTTCTCGTATTCGTAACCCTTGACGATCTCGTCCCAAGGCACGGGCTTGCCGTCGACGCTGCAAACGCGCTCGTACTTAATACGACCCTCGTCCTTTGCGTGCAGCATGTTGAATGAGAGATCGTCGGACTTAACGGCGGTGAAGACCTTGACCGGGATGGTCACCAGGCCGAAGTTGATAGAACCGGACCAAATCGCGTGCGCCATAGTCCGACTATTCTACCCGCTTCGCGGCTTCCGTCCCTCGCTTGCTCGACCGGCTCGTACGAGGGGCTTTGGCGGCGCCCGCTTTTTCCTCAGTCCAGGCGGTCTGGGCCGCCTCGATCGCCGGCTCTAAGCGTTGTTGTTTCCAAGCTTTCCCGGCCCATACGTCGCCTTTTGCCGCGAGGCGTTTAGGTGTGGTGGCGATGGTGAACTTGGCGAACTCATCGGCCGGAACGATGGGTCCGCGTTTGCGCGCCATGGCCTCGACCTCGGCCCACTCGAGCGGCGTGGAGACCGGCGCCTTATCACGAGCCCGAACGCAGTAGGGAACCACATACGTTTTGCCTCGCCCGACTTGCACGTAGTCGAGATACACGGCTGCCGGGTGGCGTTTGGCGATCGCCCGTTCGAGCGTGACCTGCTCGCCCAGTCCGGAGGCGACGTGCCGTGCGACTAGTTCGGCGAATAGTTTTGCGCTTTCGTACGAATAGCCGCCGGCGAGCGGCACGAAAACGTGTAACCCCATTCCGCCGGACGTCTTCACCAACGACTGCAATCCGATCCCGTCGAGCGTATCGCGCATTGCGAGCGTCACTGCCGCGAGTGTTTTGAGCGTACAATCGTCGCCGGCGTCGATGTCGAAAAATACGAAATCCGGCTCGTCGAGCGTTTCCACGCGCGACGTCCACGCGTGCAACGGAATGGACGCTAAATTGGCGGCATAGACGAGCGTTGGCTCGTCGTTACACACGACGTACGTGACCTTCTTACCGCCCTCCGACGCCGACGTTGTGACGCGATCGACCCAATCGGGAACGCCTTTCGGCAAGTTCTTCTCAAAGAACGACGGGCCGTCGACGCCGTCGGGATAGCGCTGCAACGTCAGCGGGCGTTCCTTGAGATACGGCACGATCGTCGCAGCAACTGCACGATAATACGCGATCAAGTCGCCCTTGGTGTAGCCGTCCCGCGGCCACAGTACTTTATCGAGGTTCGACACCGTTACGCGTCGCGAACCTACGTCGATGGTCGTGCGTTCGCTCACGCTCACGGTACCCTCCCTGACCGTCGAGCCATTGCGCGAGGCTGGGGGAACGTCCTACCGCCAGCGAAGTCGCATGTGTGAAGCATTTCAGTATGTTGGCATTGGCCGTTGCGGCCGTGGTGGCTTCGATCGTACCGGCGACCACCGCACGCGGTGCGACCGCGACGCCGTCGGTGTCCGACGCGTCGATCCAGTCTGCGATCGTGGCCGCCGTCGAAAGAGACCGCCGCAAGTACGGCGGCGTCACGCCGATACCGGGAGTCCTGATCGGCGTGTGGGACGGCTCCGGTCACTCGTTCACCCGAGGCTTCGGGTACGCGGATTTGGAGGCGAAGCGCCCGCTCACGGCCGCCGACCACTTTCGCATCGGCAGCAATACCAAAACGTTCGTCGTGAGCGTATTGCTCCAGTTGATTGCAGAGAAGAAGCTCACGCTCGACGATCCGGTCAGTCATTTCTCGCTCGGCATTCGCATTCCGAACGGTAACAACATTACCGTTCGTGAGCTGTGCAATATGCGCAGCGGCCTCTTCGAAGCCTACAACACGCCGCAGTTCGACGCGCTACAGATGAAGCTTCCGGCGAAGTTCGATCCCCGCATGTTGATTCGGTGGGCCGTCGCACACAAGCCGTATTTTGCGCCGAACGGCGGCTATCATTATAGCAACACCAACTATTTGCTGCTCGGACTCATCGTCGAAGACGTGACGAAAGACAGCGTCGGCAATCAGATTCGCAAGCGCCTCATCGAGCCGTTCCGACTCGCAAACACGACGTATCCGAGCACCGAAGCCATGCCGGGTCCGTGGGCCCGCGGATACGGACTGGACGCGAAACGAAATTGGGAAGACGTCAGCAATACGGTTCCGGTGCAGTTCATGGGTGCGGCGGGTGAGATGGTTTCGAATATGGCGGACGTTAAGAAGTGGATAAAGCTCTATTCCCTCGCGAAAACCGGCGGTCCGCCGTCGTACACGCCCGACTCAGAATGCAAGCAAGTCGTCGGCAATAAGAAGTTCGGTCTGGCAATCAATTGTACCGCCGGTTGGTACGGATATACCGGTGGTCTTCCCGGTTACAACACCGCCGATTATTATTACCCCGCGGGCGATGTGACCATCGTCGCGTGGGTTACGTATCAAGCGCTACAGCCACCCGAAGGCGTTGCCACGGTCATTTTTCGAGATATCGCACGGATCATGACGCCGTCGAACGTGCCCTTCGTGTACACGGAAGAAGAACTCAAGCAGGCGCATATATAACGCCGGCTTACGAATCTTTGCGAGGTTTCGGTGTCTCCAGCTTCACGCTTGCGGCTTTCTTATCGATACGCTCGCCTAAGAACGCTGGATGACGCAGCAGCTTATCCCGAGTCCACTCCGTAAAACGAACCTGCACGACGATCTGCGGCTCGACCCAGTGCGGCTTCATATTCGAGTCGACCTTGGTATCGAACGGCGACGTATCGCGCGCGATCTTGACGAGCCGCGCATGCAGTTCTTTGAGCAGCTTCTGCGAGAAGCCCGTTCCCACGTGTCCGGTGTAGCGCAACTTCTTTCCGTCGTACGCGCCCAGTAGAAGCGCTCCGAAGCCGACACGGCTATTGCGCGGATCGGTCCATCCGCCGACCACGAACTCTTGCTCGTGCTGCGCTTTGATCTTTACCCAGTCGCGCGAGCGACGTTCTTGGTACGTGGAATCGCGACGCTTGCCGACGATGCCTTCGAGTCCACTCGCTGCGGCAGCTTTGAAGAACTCGCGCCCGGTGCCGACGACGTGTTTCGAATATAGGACTCGGTCGTTCTTGCGAATCGATCGTTCCAGGAACGCCTTCCGCTCTTCGAGCGGCGTCTTGCGCAGATCGCGGCCGTCGGCGTAAATCAGGTCGAACGCAACGAACGTCAAATCGCGTGGCGTTTTTTGCGCCTCTTGCAATCGTTGGAACGAAGAGCGTCCCTCGTCATCGAGACTGACGATCTCGCCATCGACGATGATGGGTGCGCTGTTGAACGCCTGCGCGACGTCGCCTAGTGCAGGAAAGCGAGCCAGCAAATCGATGTCGTTCCGCGACTGCATCGTCAGCGCGCCGTCTTCGTCGATGGTGCAGATCGCGCGGTAGCCGTCCCACTTGATTTCGAACAGCCAATCGTCGTCGTCGAACGGCTCCTCGACCAGCGTCGCGAGCATCACCGACTTCAGCTTCGGAATCGGGTCTCGTTTTACGCGCTGCGGACGTTTGGGAGCGGAAGAATGGCCGGCTTTCGGCTTCGAATTCCAGATCTTCGCCTTCGCATCGCCGGCAACGTCGTCGAGCGTCTTGCCCGTTTTCACCGACTCCGGGTGATCGACCGGATCGTATTTCTCATCGGCGTGTTCGTCGCGGTCTTTGAGCAGCAACCACGGCTCGCCGTGTTCGCCTTCGCGCGCCTTGATCTTCACGAGCGTGAATTCGCCGTTCAACTTGTGACCGTGCATGACGAACTTGATCTTGCCGTTCGCGATTTCGGTCGCGGGGTCGTCGCCTTCTGCCAGTTCGTAGGTACCCTCATCCCACACGATGACGCTGCCGGCGCCGTACTGACCCGACGGGATGTTGCCTTCGAACGTCCGGTAATCCATCGGATGGTCCTCGACGTGCATTGCCAACCGCCGGTCGAGCGGCTTGAGGGTCGGGCCTTTCGGCACGGCCCATGAGGCCAAGACGCCGTCGGCTTCGAGCCGGAAGTCGTAGTGCAGCCGCGACGCATGATGCATCTGCACCACGAAGCGCAATTGTTTGGCCGAACGCGCCTTCTTGCCGCTGGGTTCCGGCGTTTGCTTGAAATCGCGCTTCTTGTTATACAGATCGAGCGATCCGGGTCGCGCGCCGCTCGATGTCTTTTTGGCCGACGGCATCGTGGCGGTTTCGACGCATGGGCGCCGGCCTACCCGCACCGCAAGGCGCTGGCCGTATCGGGGTAACAACAGAGCATCGTGTGGAGCGTGGCCGGTTTAGTCTTGGCGATCGCGTTATCGGCGGTCGCTTGGCGGCGCAGCGCCGCAACGGCCGGCTACTACGATGGCCAGGTGTACGGCATGACGCCGGGCTTCCATCGGCGCTACGCCGCGATCGGCATCGCATTCGCCGCCGTCTTCGCGCTCGCCGCGTGCTTGCGGTACGAAACCGCAGGAATCGTTGCGCTCGCCGTCTTTACGCCATTAGCCATTTTTTATGCAACGTCTTTTGTACGGGGAGCCGACGATGAGTGAGTTTCGTTTCTCTCCGCGACCAAATCGCGCGAACGAAATCGCGTGGATGTCGTGGGGCGCAGCCGCCTTCGATCGCGCACGCGCCGAAGATAAGCCGATACTGCTGTCGATTTCTGCCGTGTGGTGTCACTGGTGCCACGTGATGGACGAAACATCGTATTCCGATTCGACCGCTATCGCAACGATTAACCAGCACTACGTTCCGGTTCGAGTCGATAACGATCGCCGGCCGGATGTCAACGCACGCTACAACATGGGCGGCTGGCCGACGACGGCGTTTCTCGCGCCGGACGGCCAGATTTTGACCGGCGCTACCTATCTGCCGCCGCATCAGCTCAATCGCGCGCTCGAAGAGATCGCCAATTTTTATGCGACGAACAAGGAGACGATCGCCGAACGCGAGGCACCGCCGTCACCGCAATTCGGAGCCGGCGGAGCCGACGCTGAAATCGACGCTTCGATTCCCGAGCGCTTAGCGGACGCGATGGCCGGCAACTTCGATGCGGAATTCGGTGGTTTCGGTGACTCTCCGAAGTTTCCACAACCCGAGTTGCTCGAGTTTTTGTTGGTCGAATGGCGCGCCGCAGGCGACCAGCGCTGTTACAACATGCTCGTAGAAACACTCCTCGGCATGGCGCGCGGCGGAACGTACGACCACGTCGAGGGTGGTTTTTTCCGCTACTCAACGACTCGCGATTGGTCGGTGCCGCATTTTGAGAAAATGGCCGAAGACCACGGCGGTTTGTTGCGCGTGCTAGGTCAACTCGAAACGCTCGCGCCGTCTCGGGACATTCGCGCCGCACTGGTGTCGTCGATTCGCTTCGTGCGCGCGACGCTGCGCGATCCGCAAACGGCGCTCTTTGCCGGCAGCCAAGACGCCGACGAAGCCTACTTCGAACTCTCGCTAGAAAAGCGGCGCGAACGCGAGGCACCGTTCGTCGACCGCACCTCGTATACCAATTGGACGTGCGGACTGGCCGGTGCGTTGTTGTTCGCCGGCCGGGCGCTCGACGACGAACCGATCGTGCAAGAAGGCTGCGAAACGTTAGATGCGGTTGCCGACCGGCTCATCGATGCCGATGGTCTGGCATATCACGTCTTGCGCCCAGGCGGGACGCCCGAGGTGCGCGGGTTACTGACCGACCAAGTCGCATACCTCCGCGCGTCGATCGACGCCCACGAGATCACCGGCGAAGGGCGGTTCCTTGCGCGAGCACGTGACATCGCCGATCGACTGCTCGCGCGCTTTCAGGCCCCGGACGGCGGATTCTACGATCGCGTCGAGATCGAAGAAACGATCGGCCGCCTGGACCGTAGCGATCGGCCTATTGCCGAGAACGGCGTGCTCGCCGAGAACCTTCTGCGGCTCTATGCGCTCGCGCACGACGACGCGTATCGAAGCGCCGCCGTCCGCACCCTCAAACTCTTTGCTCCCGCCTCGCTCCAAGCGGGGTCGTTCGCAGCGGCCTACGCGCGGGCGGTTCGCCGCTTGACGAGCTTGCACTATGCCGTTCGCATCGTCGGCAGCCCGCAAGAAACCGCCAATTTTCGCGAGGCCGCGAGCCGGCTGCCGGCGTTGGCTGCGGTCGGAACCGTGCCGCCCCAGGCGGCCGCCGAGGCCGGCTTGCCGGCGTCTCCGGCGCCGGCGGCCTACGCCTGCACCGATTCTGCCTGCGGGCCGCCGGTGACGGATCCGGCCGGCCTGCGCCAGGCCTACGATCGACTCGCCGCGGCGACGGGCTGAGGCTGAAACACGCGCCGCTTCCAGCCGTAGAGATGAGTGGAGGACATTAAACGTGACACCGTATGCCCAGATGCTTGCCGCCGGGATGCGCCACGAAGCGCAGCCAACATTCGCCTACGAATATCAACGCTACGCCAAGGATCCCGCACTCGCGTTCGTGCTGACGCTCGTGCTCGGAGTCGTCGGTGGTGAATCGTATTACCTGGGCAACTACGCTCGTGGCGTCTTAATGTCGCTCGCGCTCTTTACCGGTGTCGGCCTGTTTATTACGGTGCCGATGTGGATCGTTCGGTGCTTCACCATCCAGAACGAATGCGAAGCGTACAACGACTGCGTCGCCTACATGCTCGCCTCGCGCTACTGGATGTCCGGTTACAACGGCGCGGAAGTACCTCCCGTGCCGCCGGCAGGGCCAGAGCCGATGCGCGTGCGCCCCAACATCGGCGGCGTGCCGATGCCCACGCGGGTGCGTTAACTTGGCACGAATCCCGTTTGAAATCGATACCAAATCGATCAAACGTGAGGCAGATGCTTGCGCCCAAGACGTCGGGCGAATGATGGACGCAGCTCTCGACCGCCCGCTCGCGCGACTCAGGAATAGATTTAACGCGAGCGAGATCATCGCGTCGTTGATGCGGCGATCTTCGGTACGCTCGCTGATCCAAGATTGGCTACGACGCCTTAAGGCATAGAGCGAAAAGCGTTCCCTCGGTCAGAAAAGGCGGTCAGAGTCTGGTGACTCAGCCGGTTTTTCGCTAGTGATCGAACCCAGCGGAGGCGGCGGTTTTCGGTGTCGGTACCACATGAACGTCGTGATCGACGAATACCGTGAACGACTTATCCGTCCCAATGCTGACGTCGTGCCCACGGACGAAGTTGTGCGCGAAGAATCCAAGCGGACCGAGAAGCGCCCATGACAACAATGTGGCCGTACTCGCGGCCCCTTTATTGTCGCCATTTTCACTCGCATGGTTCGTTTGCGAGAGGGCGACCTTACCGCCGTCCACGCTGTAGACCCAATCCACGCTCATTGCGATCTTTCCGCCGCTTCCGTTGCTTCCAGCGTGTGAAACCGACGTGACCGTCGCGTGGCCGTTCGCGCCCGCCGCGACGACGACTTGACCGTTAACGAGCACATCACGCTTGACGACCAGCGCGATCTGATCGTTTTCATTTGCGGTACTCGAAGAAACCGGTTCGGTAAGACTCACCACGACGGTCGTGCCCCCGGGAACTAGAATCGAGTTTGCCGGCACCGGCCCGCTCGTCGGCGTCGTTGTAACCGACGCAGGAGCAGCGGGTGCCGGAGGCTGGATCGGAGCGGACATGCTTACGATCGGAATCGCACAAAGCGTCGCAGCGAGAACGAACAAATAATTGCGATAGTAACAGCGGTTCATAGCGCCTCCCATGACGTACGAATGGGGAAACCGACGCGGCAGAAAAGCCTGCGCGCCGACCAGAAAGTGCAGCGTATCACGGTTTCCACGCCTTGAATAGTCCTCTTAAGCTAGGTTCCCATTTAAAAGCTGGGCGAAGACATTCAGGGGAGAACCAAATTCCCGATGTCGCATCAGAATTGGGCGGTGCGCCAAAGTGAGGCAGCCGAATCGGAATGGATCGAAGCAATACTCGACCACCATTGGGGTGGCCGCTTCGCCGTCGTGAACGAGCAGCGGATCGATTTATTGGAACACCCGGCGCTCGTTGCCGGTGATCGTCAAGGATTGGCTATCTATCGAGTGGTGCCGCGCGCGGAGCTGCTGTTGCTACACGCGGAGCACGCTGGAGCCGGCATTGGAACGGCGCTGATCGGATGTGTCCAGCAAATATGCTTTGCGGCTGGCGCACCGCAGCTGTGGGTTACAACCACCAACGATAATGTACATGCGCTCGCGTTTTACCAACGGCGCGGCTTTCACATCGCGAACGTTCGCGTTGGAGCGGTCGACCGTGCGCGAGCGTTGAAGCCGCAAATTCCCACCGTTGGAAACGCGGGGATTCGAATTCACGATGAGGTCGAGCTCGTTATAAAGCGAGAGGGCGCCAACCGACGCCCTCCCTGAACCCCATCGCGGGTTCTTTCACCCCTTACGCAGACGACTTGTTTGAGCGTGTGGACGACATCGATCAAGTCTCGTTCGGCCTCGATGACGGCGGCGATGCTCTCGTAAGCCCCTGGCGTCTCGTCGATACCCCGGCGTCTTTTCGACAATTGACGCCGAAGGTTGCCGCTTCGAGTTCGGCAACGGTAAAGCGCTTTTTCGCCCCCGTTCGTGACATCCGTTGGCCGGCGCCGTGCGACCACGACATGAACGATTCGCGATTGCAGCGCCGCTTCTATCGTGCTTGAATCGGGACGTCTTGCTCGATCGCAATGCCCGCGGAGTTGCGTGCGATGATTTGCAAAGTGACGTTGTGGTTCATGAAAAACGGAAGGCTCGGGACCTGTGTGGTCGACTCGAAATGCCCGGCGTCGGTCTTATTCATGCTCATGCCGTAACCGCCGACTCGAAGTTCGACGCTGGCCACGTTCGACGAGGCCAAAACGGTAATATCGAGCGGGTCGCCGGCGTGCGGAGTGGTCGAACTTAACCCGATCCACAGTATTTGCGGCAACGCATCCGGCGGGAGCATTACGATTGCGGGTGTAGCTACCGGCGCCGGGGCAGGATTAGCGTTCGAGAGCGGAGCCGGCGTTACGACGGGCGCAGCCGAAGCAGTGGGCGGCGGCGGATCGACGCCCGCGAGCAGCAACGCTCCGGCACTTAAGAGTAGAGCGCGAACCTTTGGACTAGCAGTTACCACCGGGCCCTCCACGCTATGGTTCGTACGAGTTCACGCCGGGCGCACATACACATGCCAGAACCAACAGCCCCACAGGCCGGCGAGAATCGAATAGGCGACGAGAACGTAGCCCCAACGTGCAAATCGATCGCGCACGGCCAACATCATCAACGCAACCAAAAACGGCTCGAAATCGAGCGCGTGGCGCATTCCGAACTGCGCGAAGCCGTTCACGTAGTACAGAAGATTTGGAACGGCCGCAAGGACCGTTAGGATCCACAGCGCGGCAACCCAACGCAGCGGCCCACGCGCGAAAAAGGCCAGTATCAGTGCCGGCGACGTCCACGTTAAGGCGACGCCCGTCATCTCGGGACGTAGGTACGGAAACCCCGTCAATACCGTCGGCAGCTGCACGAAGAACGAGTTCAGCTCGTACGGAACGTATTCTAAGCGAAACGGCGACCCGGTCGGAAAGCCGGCTTGATCTTGGTGATACCAGGCCGTGTACCCGATGTCGTTCCACGTGCCCCATCGCGCGAAGTTGTACCACGTCCATAACAGTGCAACTGGTACCAGTACGGCCGCAAATGCCACGGTCGCGCGTCGCCAGCCAGCGGCGTCTCCAAGCGGGCGGTCGGGCGACCCGGCGCACAAATACCAATAGACCGGGATCGCGACGACCAGCGAGAACCTCGACTCGAACGCGCACGCCGCCCACAATGCGACCAGCCACGCGCGGCGCTTGCCCGCGATCTCTGCAAGTGCTAGTAACGTGAAGCACACCGAGCTCACATGTGCGGCGAACCACACATCGCCCAAGCTGGCGCACCACAACAAGTCGGTGCCACATAATAGGAACGCACAAATCCACGCGTTGCTGTCGGCGTTCAATCCAAAGCGGTCGCCCAATCGCCACGCCGCACCGACTGCGATGGCCGCGAGGATCGCGACCACGATCGTTTGATTTGCCGCCAGGCCGAACAACGCGACCACCGGCAGCAGTAAGACCGCCGGCATCGGTGCCTCGATGACGTAGTGCTGCCCGTTATACGCGAGTGCATCGATGTATGCGCCCGGCCAATCGATCCACGAGTGGCCGTGCAGCCACGCCTGCGCCAGCAACACGAAGTTGTCGTACGGCGTCGCACGCAGATGCGAAATCGCCGCGGTGATGATAAACGCGACGAATCCCGCGATATAGGCCGCGTCGATCCGCCGCGCGGTCACCGGACTACTCCGAGGCCGCGGTGGCCGGCAGCGGCTTGGGCGCCTGGAACGTGGAGGGCGGCAACGTTTCCGGGAAGCGATAGTCGGCCCAGGTGATGCGCTCGCGCGCCGGGTGCACGCCAACGGTTGCATCGATCGAGGCCATCACCGGCATCCAGAACTTGCCGACGGGCGCGTACACGATTTCTCCGACTCCGCGCGACTCCCCCGACGCCGTATGAAAGTGCAGCCGGCGCGGTAAGAACGTCGATCCGTCGATGGTTATGCGATCGACGTACACGCCCGATTGGCGTTCCAGCGGCGTTACTTCGTAGGTGTAATCGTAGCGTTTGCCGACCTTGACGCTCGTTAGAAACAAGACTTGCGCGGTATCGGTTTTCGGTGCGAGTCGATCGATCGCATAGCGATTTTCACGCCGCGCGAACGTCACGCGTTTTCGCGCCAGCGCCAATCCATCGACTGCTAATAGTTCGTCGCGTACGTTCGAGCCGCTGCGATAGATTTGGTGGCGTTGTTCGATGTTTGCCGGACCTGCCTGCGAAACGCTATACGTAAATACGACGTTTTTCGGCGCCGCAATCGCCTGCACGGCGATCGCATAGCGTTGCAAGACGTATTGAGAGTCGAGCGGTGCGTTCGTCTCCCGGCCATTCGGCGCCGCAGCCGCGATCGAACACAAGAACCCGGCGGCAACAACAACCGCCCGCCGGGTCACCATCATACCAGCACGCTGTCGCGGATCGCGTTGAGGGCGTCGTTGGCTCCGGCCGGATCTTTACCGCCGCCTTGCGCCTGTGCGGCTTGTCCGCCACCCCGGCCGCCAACCAGCGGTGCGGCAAGCTTGACCAGATTTCCAGCGTGGACGCCGTCTTTAACATGATCGTCGCTGACCGTAACGAGCACGCTTGCGGTGTCACCATCGGTTCCGATCAACGCGATCGTACCGCTGTGCAAACGGCTCCGAATAGCGGCGCTGAGGTGCTTGAGCGCCTCGGCATTCGCCTCTGCGACCACGGCACCAACGAACCGCCGGTTTCCACGCTCTTCCAAACGATCCAAATAGGCTTGCGCGTCGGCCGACGCCAGTTGCGCCTTCAGGCGATCGCGAGCAGCCTGTGCGTCGCGGAGCTCGCGTTGCAATCGCTCGACACGTTCGCCGACATCATCCGGCGTGGTTGCCAACGACGACGACAGACGGCTCAGCGTTTCTCCTTGACGCTCGATCATCGCTTCGGCCGCAGCCGACACGCACGACTCGATACGACGAATGCCGCTGCCGATCGACGACTCCGAAAGAATGAGAAACACGCCAAGTTCGCCGGTAGAATGCGAATGCGTTCCGCCGCAAAACTCGATCGCCGGACCGGCCATCACCACGCGCACGGACTCACCGTATTTTTCGCCCGCCATCCAAATCGCGCCGCTACGTTTAGCCTCTTCGATCGGAAGCTCGCGCGTTTCCAAGTGCGAGTCGTCGCGAATCATCTCGTTAACGCGATGCGCGACCGCTCGCTTTTGTTCGGACGACAATGCGCCGCCCGGCCAACGGAAATCGAATCGCATGCGATCCATACCAACCCACGATCCGGCTTGATTGACCTCGTCGCCGAGCACGTCTCTCAGCGCACGCTGCAGCAAATGGGCGGACGTGTGGTGCCGGCGAATTTCTCGGCGCCACCAATCGAACACGACGGTGCGCACGCGTTCGCCGCTCGCGATCTCGCCGCTTACAACGACACCGTGATGCGCGATCGCTTCACCCAGCAACTGCGTGTCCTTAACTTCGAAGACGCCGCCCTCGGTCTCGATGGTGCCCCGGTCGCCGATCTGTCCGCCGCGCTCGGCGTAAAACGACGACGAGTCGAGCACGATCGTGCCTTCCTGGCCGGTCGAAAGCAACTGCGCGGGTTTCTCGTCGCGTAACAATGCGACGACGGTACCGCCGCCTTCAAGGCCTTCGTATCCGGTGAACTCGCTGCGAAACGCCGGTAGATCGGTAACGCCGACGACTGCGCGCTTGGACCGAGCGTCGCTGCGTGCACGTTGGCGTTGCTCCGTCATCAAGCGTTCGAACTCGACGGCGTCGACGGCGACGCCGCGTTCGGCCGCAATCTCGCGCGTCAGCTCGACCGGAAAGCCGTAGGTGTCGTGCAATACGAATGCCTGCTCGCCCGAAATTTCGTGCGACGCGGCAGACGCAGATTCATCGACGATGCGATCGAGCATGGACATGCCGCGTTCGAGCGTCCGTTCGAAGGTGCGCTCTTCCATCGCCAATGCGGACGCAATCCGCGCTTGGTTTTGACGTAGCTCCGGGTAGCCGGATTCGAGCGTCGCGACGACGGGCGCTACCAATCCGGCCAAAAAGCCATTCGGGTAGCCGAGCAAACGGCCGTTGGCGATCGCTCTGCGGATGAGAAAGCGCAGCACGTATCCGCGGTCCGTGTTCGACGGATACACGCCATCGTTCAGCAGAAACGTCACCGCACGCGCGTGGTCGGCGACGATATTTTCTCGAACGCGCCGTTGCGCATCGCCGACATCGCGTTTCGCTTTCGGCAGCGCTGCCACGACGTCGTTGAACAGATCCGTGTCGTACATGGATGCTTGACCGTTGCAGATTGCCAGCATACGTTCGAATCCGGCGCCGGTGTCGATCGCCTTGCGCGGCAAATCCGACATGCTTCCATCGGCACCGCGATTGAACTGCTGAAAAACGACGTTCCAAAACTCGACATACCGGTTGCCGAGATTTGGACCGGTGTCGCCGGGGCCGCTCGCGTGCTCCGGCCCGAGATCGTAGAATAACTCGGTGCACGGCCCACACGGACCGGTCGGGCCCATCGTCCAGAAATTATCTTCGTCGAATCGCGAAATGCGCGACGAATCCAATCCGATTTCATCGATCCAGATTCGTTCGGTCTCGTCGTCTCCCGTATGAACGGTGACGTAGAGCCGAGTCGGATCCAGACGCAATACCTGGGTCGAGAACTCCCACGCCCACGCGATCGCTTCGCGTTTGTAATAATCGCCGAAGCTGAAGTTGCCGAGCATCTCCAAGAACGTTCCGTGGCGCCCCGTACGACCGACATTTTCGATGTCGCTCTTCGCGCCTGCGACGCGCAAACAGCGCTGCACCGTCACGGCCCGAGGACCGGGGGGAGGCTGTTCGCCCAAAAATACCGGCACGAACTGTTCCATGCCGGCGATGGTAAAGAGCGTCGTCGACATCTCGTGCGGCACGAGGCTTGCCGAGGGCAGCAGCTTGTGCTCGCGGTTGACGAAAAAGTCGATCCACGCTTGGCGAAGTTCTTGGCTTTTCATGGGCGTCAACGCAGAATGATAGCAGATTCCCCCGGCCGGGCGCTATTACTCGGCCAGAACCGCTCGAAGTTTCTCCAGCGCCTTGGCCTGCAGGCGGGAGACGTGCATCTGCGATACGTTGAGGCGCTTGGCGATCTCGGTTTGTGAGACCGACTCGTAAAACCGCAGATAGATGATCACGCGCTCGCGGCCGGAGAGGATCTCGAAGGCCCGCTCGAGGTTGGCGCGGTCTTCCAGCAGCGCGAGACCGGTATCGTTGGCCCCCACCGTATCCGCCAGCGTCTGCGATTTTTTATCCGACTCGCCCGAGACTTCGCTATCGAGCGACAGCAGATTATAGGCCTGCCCGAGCTCTTGCGCCTCGAGAATTTCTTCTTCGCCGGCGTTCAGGTGGTGGGCCAGCTCGCCTACGGTCGGGCTGCGGCCGAGGTCGATGGCGAGTTTGTCGCTGGCCCGATTGACGGCCAGGTTGAGCTCCTGGAGGCGGCGCGGCACCTTGACCGCCCAGCCCTTATCGCGGAAATAGCGCTTGATCTCGCCGACGATCGTCGGCGTCGCATAGGTCGTGAATTCGACGCCGCGTTCGATGTCGAACCGGTCGATGGCCTTGAGCAGCCCGACCGTGCCGACTTGCACCAGATCGTCGAGCGGTTCGCCGCGATTCGCGAACTTGACCGCGAGAAAGCGTGCGAGGTTCAGGTGTGCCACCACGAGTTCGTCGCGCAACTGCTCGTATTCGGCCAGCACTTCACTATGAGTCATTCGCTGCTCGCGCACGACGATGAAGCGCGCGAAAAGTGACCGCGTCCGCTCCCGATCCGGACGGGTTTCGCTGCGTTCGGTCACCAGATCAGGTCGTCCGGCCTGGGATTCTTTTGGCCATGTGTAAATCGGTACCGGTGTCTGGATGGACTTCGTACGTTACTTCGTCCATTAACGTTCGAATCAAAAATACACCAAGTCCGGCAACGCGCGCTTCGTCGAAATCGATCGCGGCTATCTTCGGTGCGTGCACGTGACGGCCGGCATCGTGGACGCGGAACCGTAACGCGCCGTCGTCGGTTTCACACGAGATTTCGATCGTTTCGCCGTGGTTTTCGTGTTGGATGACGGCGGTACACGCTTCGGTAACGGCGAGTTTGATGTCTTCAATTTCTTCGATCGAAAACCGCGAACGATTCGCCACGGCAGCGACGGCTAAGCGCGCTAGCGCAACCCATTCGGGGCGGCATGGGATACGCAGTTCTACCACGTCCGATTGCGCGGACTGCGTTGCGGGCTGGTTCAAACCAGCGCCTTCATCGCAGCATCTTCGTTATCGAAGATACCGAAAATCTTTACCAGACCGGTGATGTCGAAAATCTTCCTGATCTGCGGATTGCTACAAACCAAGTTTACCGTTCCGCCGTGCTCGCGCACGCGCTTGAGGCCGCCGATCAACACCCCCAAGCCGGTGGAATCGATGTACCGTACGTTTTCCAGGTTGATCACCAAATTATAGACGCCGCGGTCGATCAAATCGCTAACGGCGTCCTTGACTTTTGGAGACGTATAGACGTCGATCTCGCCGCTGAGCTCGACGACGTAACATTCGCCGGGTGCTTCGCGGACTTGGACTTTAATGTCCAACGTCCGTGCCCCCAGCCTGTTCATCGAGGGTGCTACGCATTTGATCGGCGCTTTTCTTGGCCTCGTCGACCGCGGCATCGATATTAGCGCGTGCGCTATCGACCACGTTCTTGCCGCGCTCGTATAAATCGGAAGCGCCCGACTGCCAGGTGGAGGTGGCGTCGCTGACGCGTCCTCGCAAATCGTCGGTCGCATCTTTCGCGAAGTTTCCAGCTTCGCGCGCCTTACCGATCAGCAGGTCGCGCTGCTCTTCCTGCGTTAGCAGAACGGCAGCCGCACCGCCGACAATGGCGCCGATAAGGAAACCGGCGAAGAATCCTCCGCCTTTTCCGTTGCTCATATAAACGCTACTCCTGTGATGATGTATCCGAACCGTTCTTTCCCGTAACCAAGCGTCGTAAACCGGTCGTGATGCCGGTTAGGGTTGCGCCGGCATTGACGATCGCCGGCGAAAGCGCGTTTTTCGTCAATTGTGCCGTCTCCGAAACGCTCCCCGCGATATCTTCGAGGGACTGCACCACGCCGCTCAATCGCGCCAGCGTTTGATCGGCCGTGTTCGCGATGCCGTCCACGTGCGTTAACGTCGCCGTGACCGGCTGACTGAGATTGTCGACTTGCTGGTCGACACGGTCGAGCGTCGTATTAACGCGCGCCAACGTCGTCGCAAGGGCGCGCATCCCAAGCATAATGCCGATACCCGCCAGCAGAATGCCGACGCCGGCCAAAACGTCGAGGACCAGCGGTCCGATCTCGCTTGATGTCACGCGATTCTCCTATGCGTCAGTAGCTCTCGCATATATCCCCGCCTGGGGGCGCAATCTTACGTCGCCTCGACCCGTCCGGCGTCGGCGACGATCCCAGGTAGAACGGCGACGAGCCGCTCGATTTCCTCCTCGGTGGTCGGTCGGCCTAGGGAAAAGCGAATCGTCGCCCCGCGCACGTCGCCGCCGATCGCCGCGATCACATGGCTGGGCTCCAGCGATCCCGACGTGCACGCGCTGCCCGCCGACGTAGCAAAGCCGTGCAGATCGAGCAGCATCAGCAATGCGGCCGGGTCAGTTCCTGCAAACGTGATGCTCGCGATGTTGGGTAGCCGGTTGCCACCCGTGCCGTTCGGACGTGCGCCCGCTATCGACGATCCCACCGCGGACTCGAGCGCGTCGCGTAACGCCTGGATCCAGCGTCCGGCCTCCACGCGATCGGCCTCGGCCAGCTCCAACGCCTCTGCCATACCAACGGCACCGGCAACGTCCTCGGTGCCCGCGCGGCGTCCGAGTTCTTGGCTACCGCCGGCCAGCATCGGCTCGAGCGGGGTGCCGTCGCGCAGGTACAGCACGCCGAGGCCGGGCGGCCCATGGAACTTGTGCGCCGCGAGCGAGAGCAGATCGACGCCCAACCCCTCGATCTCGAGCGGCAGCCAGCCGGCGGCGGCGACGGCGTCGGTATGAAACGGAATTCCACGGGCGCGAGCGTGCTCGCTGAGCTGCGCCAGCGATTGCACCGTTCCGATCTCGTTGTTCGCATACATGACCGACGCGATCGCGGTGTCCGGGCGCAGCGCCGCGGCGAACGTTGCAGAGTCGACACGACCGGACGCATCGACCGGTATTCGCGTCGCCACGAACCCAGCGTCTTCTAATGTATCGACTGCACGCGAAACGGCGTGATGTTCGATTACCGTAGTCACTATATGCCGCCGCGAACCCGCGGCGCGCGCGACGCCAAAGAGCGCGAGATTGTTCGATTCGGTTCCGCCGGCAGTAAACACGATCGACCGCCGCGGTACGTTCAGCACGCGAGCGACGCGCTCGCGCGCCGCATCTAACAGCGCGCGCGAACGTCGACCTTCGGCATGCGGCGAGCTCGGATTATATGCGGCATCCTCGCGAACGCGTTCCATCGCGGCGCGCACGCGCGGGTCGATGGGCGTCGTCGCCGCATAGTCCAAATAAACGCGCGAATTTGTCGCAGAATTCACAGCACGTTCTCAGTTCGCCGCTCTACTATAACGCTTGTGCGAAGCTCCAACGCACGACTCCGAGAAGTAGCAACGGGAAAAGGACGGTTCGAGGTTACTCGGGCCGTCTTTTTTTTGTCCGCTCACCGAACTCGCGTTCGGCTCCGCGGTCCCCGGGATTGTAGTACGTCCGGCCGGACACGTTCTCAGGAACGTTCGTCTGTTCGACGCCGTAATCATCATGGGCATAGTGGTAGCCTTTGCCGTATCCGAGACCGCGCATCAGTTGGGTTGATGCGTTGCGCAGCCACAGCGGAACGGGTTCGTTGCGTAGGTTGCGCACGTCGTCGAGCGCCGCGCCGTATGCGCGACCGACGCTGTTGCTCTTGGGCGCGAGAGCGAGATACAGCGTCGCATGAGCGAGAGGATAATACCCCTCGGGCATTCCTACGAAGTGTACCGCCTGCTGTGCCGCGATTGCGATCTGCAGTCCATGCGAGTCGGCCAACCCAACGTCCTCCGAAGCGAGAATCACCAAACGGCGCACGATGAAGAGCGCGTCCTCCCCGCCTTCGATCATTCGAGCCAGCCAATAGACGGCGGCGTCGGGATCGCTCGCACGAATCGACTTAATGAATGCGCTCACCGTGTCGAAGTGCGAGTCACCGCCCTTGTCGTACACGCTCGCTCGCCGTTGCACCGCGTCGGCAATCGATTGGTCCGTTAAGGTCGCTCCGGCGCCGGCGGCCGCGGCGGCGAATTCCAGCGCGTTCAGCGCCGTCCGCGCGTCGCCATTGGCGATTCCGATCAGCGCGGTGCGCGCTTCCGGCGTCATCGTCACGCCTCGATCGCCTAATCCTCGCTGCGGATCGGACATCGCGCGGTCGACGATCGTGCCGACGTCGTCGTCGCTTAGAGACGTGAAAACGAACACCCGCGCCCGCGAGAGTAGCGCCGCATTGACTTCGAACGACGGATTCTCGGTGGTCGCGCCGATCAGCGTTACCGTACCGTCCTCGACGTACGGAAGAATTGCGTCTTGCTGGCCTTTATTGAAGCGATGGATCTCGTCGACGAACAACACCGTTCGACGACCGGATCGGCGGCGCGTCTGCGATTCGGCGACCACGCGCCGCAGATCGGCAACGCCCGCGCTCACCGCCGACAACCGCTCGAAATACGCGCCGGTGCGATGCGCTACGATCTCGGCGAAGGTGGTCTTACCGGTACCCGGTGGCCCCCACAACACCATCGAGGGGATTGCGTCGGATTCGATCGCGCGCCGCAACGGTCGCCCGGGACCGAGCGTGTCCTGCTGGCCGACAAACTCGTCGAGCGTCGTTGGCCGCATGCGAGCGGCGAGCGGTGCGGAGTCGGGTCGTTCGAAGAGCGACGGCGGCAAGAAAATTCTTAAGAAGGACGCGGCGCCGGTGTAACGTCCTGCGTGAAACCGTTCTTGGGAACGCGCAACGGTTTCGGCGTTGCGAGACCGCGGTGGAGTTGGCCGGGGAACTGCATCGTGACATCGCCTTGGGCATGCGCCTTGGACGTAACGGTGTTATACACCACGCTCTGCGCGTTGATCTTGCGCGTCCCTTGTACGATCCGTACGTTTCCCTTCAGAAAAAGATCGTGCGAGCTTTCGTTCAGCGTTCCGGTATCGGCATCGACCACGGTATCGCCTTGCACGTAATGCACGTTGCCGATGGCTTTGTATTCTTTGGCTCCGCCGTCGATCTGCGCTTTGTCGGCCGTCAGCGTCGACGGACCGTTGTTGCTGCCGCTCGACGATCCGCTCATGCCGCCGTAATCGCCCTTCGTGTCGTGCATCACGACGTGTCCGTTGAGGTACACCATTTGCTTTTTATAGTTGCCGTTCGCACGATCGGCGGTGACGTCTCCACCGTCGCGCGTCATGACGATCTGCGCGGGCGTGCTAAAATCGCCGTTTTTGAAGTTGGCGTCGACCGAGCTTGCGTGCACCGTCCAAACGCCTAAGTCGAACGATGCTCCGCCGCCGGTAGCGGCCGGAGGCGGACCCGGGCGGTGTCCCGGAGCGGGCGGTCGCGCCGGCGCCGGGCGTGCCGCAGCGGTTGCTGCCGGCGACGTGCGTGCCGCAGCGGTCGCTGCCGGCGACGCGCCGGGCGTCGGGGCTGCGGGTGCGGTCGCGGTCGCGGTGGCCGCGATGGCAACGAAGACGGCAATCGATCGAATCATGTGTGCTGTGTACGTACCTTAATCGTCGGACGTTCGACGGGCCCCAGAAGTTCCGACAGCCGCTCGGACGAGACGACGCCTTCACGCAAAATGCGTGCGTGCGCTCCCGTAAGGTCCACGATCGAGGATTCGCGGTCGTACTTCGTCGGCCCGTAGCGCACGAGCAGATCGGCCGGCGGCAACATCTCCTCGTCTTCGTCGCCCCGATAGCGAGGCTTGCCGGCCAGCGCCACGGTCGTGCCCGCCAGCGGCCCGCAACGCTCGAGGATCCCGCGGGCAAGCGCGTCCTCGGGAACACGAAATGCAAGCGTGGATAACCCGGCGGCGAGCTCATCGCTCATGAAGTCCGGCTTGCTCACCAGCAAGATAACCGGCGCGGGGAGGAGACGTTTGGCAGCGACCACAGCCAACGGATTGTCGCTCGCATATTCGAGAAACTCCTGAGGCGATGCGACGTGCATGGTCAGCGGCCGGTTATCTGGGCGCCCCTTGGCCGCGTAAATTCGATCGATCGCGGGCGAGCGATACGGATCGCAGCCAATCAGATAGCTGGTGTCGTTGGGCACGATGACCGTGCCACCGGCGAACACGACGCTGGCAACCTCTTCCGCGACTTCCGCCAGCGGCATTTCACGGGCATCGATGACGGCCCCGATGCGCATCGTCCGATCCGCCTGTTAGAGGCGCACGCGCGAACCGGTACCGAGTGCGACGCACGAGAGCGGGTCGTCGGCTACGATCGCCGGCACGCCGGTGACGTCGGACAAGAGTTTATCCAAACCGCGTAGCAGCGCGCCTCCGCCCGTAATGATGATGCCGCGATCGATGATGTCGGCCGACAGCTCGGGCGGCGTTTTCTCTAATACCGCTTTCACCGCTTCGACGATCGCGCCAACCGGCTCCGAGAGCGCGTCGCGAATTTCTTCACTGGTGATTTTGACGGTTTTCGGCAAGCCGTTGATCAAGTCGCGGCCGCGAATCTCCATCGCCAGTTCTTGCTCCAGCTTATAGGCGGAGCCCAGCTTGATCTTGATCTCTTCGGCCGTGCGTTCGCCGATCATCAGGTTGTACACTCGACGGATGTAGCGAGCGATCGCCTCGTCCAGCTTGTTGCCGGCGACGCGGATCGATTGCGAAACGACGATGCCGCCGAGCGAAATCACCGCGACATCGGTCGTGCCGCCGCCGATGTCGACCACCATGCTTCCCGAGGGACCGTCGATGGGCAACCCGGCGCCGACCGCCGCCGCCATCGGTTCTTCCACGATTTCGACGTCCCGCGCACCAGCCAACTTCGCAGCGTCTTTCACCGCGCGTTCTTCAACGCTCGTAATCTCTGCCGGAACGCAAATCGTCACGTGCGGTTTCGGCTGAAACAGCGACTCCCACCACGAGCGGTCCTTCATCACTTTTTTGATAAAATAGGAAAGCATCGCTTCGGTCACTTCGAAATCGGCGATGACCCCGTCGCGTAACGGACGGATTGCCGTAATATGCGCCGGCGTTTTCCCCAGCATCAAGCGCGCTTCTTCGCCGACCGCGAGAACGCGGCCGGTTCTCATGTCTTTTGCGACCACCGAAGGTTCGCGCAGCACTATACCTCTGCCGCGAACGTTCACCAGAACGTTAGCCGTCCCGAGGTCGATGCCGATTTCCAATGCCTACTCCTACCCTGCTGCGGAAACGCGCGGATATTCGCTCGTTTCGAAAAATCCATTAGGTTCGACCAGCGGCCGAACGCCGCTGCTGCGTTGTACTTGACCGCCCAGTTCCGAGAGCATCTCTTCCAAGCGCTCGTAACCGCGATCGATATATTCCAAACCGATGATCTCGGTTTCGCCGGCTGCCGCTAGACCGGCAACCACGAGACCGGCACCGGCGCGGATGTCCGGCGCTTCGACAGGCGCGCCCGACAACCGGTCGACACCCTTGATCACCGCGGCGTTGCTTTCCATCGTCACTTTGACATCGGCGCCCATGCGGGCCAACTCGTTAACGTACGAAAACCGCGCGTTGAAGATCGATTCTTCAACCACACTCGTACCCGGACAGGTCGCTAAAAAACCGACCATTTGCGGTTGCAGGTCGGTTGGAAATCCGGGATACGGCGCCGTCAAAATATCGGTGCCGCCGGTAATCCCTTCGGCATTGACGCGAATCCAATCGGCACCCGTCGTTGTGGCCACGCCGCACTCGACGAACTTGTCGAGCGCGCTGCGCAAATGCTCGGGATTGCATTCGCGTACGGTCACGTCGCCGCGCGTAATCGCACCGGCGAGTAGTAACGTACCGGTAACGATGCGGTCCGGTATGATTTCGTATTCGGTTCCGTGCAGCTCTTCGACCCCATCGATCACAATCGTGTCGGTACCTTGACCGAGCACCTTTGCACCCATTGCGACCAAGAAGTTCGCGAGATCGACGACTTCCGGTTCCATCGCGACGTTCCGCAACGTCGTCGTGCCGTCGGCAGTCACCGCCGCGAGCATTGCATTTTTGGTTGCCCCGACGCTTGGCAAGCGGAACTCGATAGCCGCTCCCTGCAACCGGCGGTGCTTGGACTCGGCGATCAGATAGCCGTGCGCGTTGCGAACTTCGCAGCCCAGCGCGACGAACGCACGCTCGTGCATATCGGTGGCGCGCGTGCCTAAGACACATCCGCCGGGAAGCGGAACCTCGGCGCGACCGAAACGTCCGAGCAGCGGCCCGACGATGTCGAACGAAGCGGCCAACTTACGAACGAGCGCGTAGGGCGCGCGATACGATGCGACGTTGCTGGAGTCGATGGTGACCGTGTCGGCGCTCTCGTAGCGGAGACGCGCGCCGAGCGCTTCAAGCAGCGACCACATGACCGATACGTCGGTGATACGCGGAATCTTATGCAGCGTCACCGTGCCGCGCGCAAGCAATGCGGCAGCCATGATCGGCAACGCGGCGTTTTTCGCGCCGTGTGTAGCAACCGAGCCTTCGAGCCGCGCGCCGCCGCGAACGCGCAGCGACGTTTCTAACCGATCGAGCATGATTATTGCGTCGAGATTCGATGATGGGCGCCCGGTAACATTGTGCCGGGGCCCTCCGGACTAATGGTGGCCTGTCAGCCGAAGCTTCGCGTTGGCGAAGTCGATAGCGGATTGCTCTCGAGCGAATGCCGCTCGATCGCCGCCTGCCGAGCGCTGGCGCTCGGTGGCGGAAGCGAGCTCCTCGCGGGCCCGCGCGACGTCGATATCGTCAAAATGCAAGGCTTCGTCCACCAAAACCGTCACACGGTCGGGCAGCGCTTGCATAAAGCCCTCCCCGGTCGCCACTTCCAAACGCGTCTCACCGCCGTCGCGGGCGACGTTGGCCCGCAAGATCCCAGGTTTTAGAGCGGCCAGAAACGGCGCGTGCGAGGGCAGAATGCCCTCCTCGCCTTCGGTAGTCACGGCGATCACCAACGACGCATCGCCTTCGAAGACGACCCGCCGAGGAGTGATCAGTTTGAACGGAATGCTCGAGGCCATGTGGTTAGGCGGTGGCTCCCATCTTTTCGGCGGCGGCCTTTACGTCGTCGATCGTGCCGGCGTAGAAGAACGCCGATTCCGGCAGATTGTCGACCTTGCCGTCGAGGATTTCCTTGAACGACGCGATCGTGTCGGATAGCTTGACGTATTTGCCTCCGCGTCCGGTGAACTGCTCGGCCACGAAGAACGGCTGCGAAAAGAAGCGCTGGATCCGGCGCGCACGTCCGACGATCACCTTATCTTCTTCGGCCAACTCTTCGACGCCGAGAATCGCGATGATGTCTTGCAAGTCTTTGTAACGCTGCAAGACTTCTTGCACGCCGCGCGCGACGTTATAGTGCTCCTCGCCGATGATCTGCGGGTCGAGAATGCGTGACGTCGAGGCCAGTGGATCGACGGCCGGATAGATACCCAGTTCGGAAATCGGCCGCGACAACGCGGTGGTCGCGTCGAGATGTGCGAACGTGACGGCCACGGCCGGATCGGTGTAATCGTCGGCCGGAACGTAAACCGCTTGAACCGATGTAATCGAGCCTTTGCGCGTCGAGGTGATGCGCTCTTCGAGCACGCCCATGTCGGTGCCGAGCGTCGGCTGATAACCAACCGCCGACGGCATGCGTCCCATCAGTGCCGATACTTCCGAACCGGCCTGCAAGTAACGGAAGATATTGTCCATGAACAGCAACACGTCGGCACCCAGTTCGTCGCGAAAATATTCGGCCATCGTAACGCCGGTTTGTGCCACGCGGAAACGAACGCCCGGCGGCTCGTCCATCTGACCGAACACGAGCGTCGTTTGCGCGAGAACGCCCGACTCTTTCATTTCGGTCCAGAGATCGTTGCCTTCGCGCGTGCGTTCGCCAACGCCGGTGAATACCGAGAAGCCTTTGTGTTCGTTGGCGATGTTGCGGATCAACTCTTGAATCAAGACCGTCTTGCCGACGCCGGCACCACCGAACAGTCCGACCTTACCGCCGCGCGTATACGGGGCCATCAGATCGACGACTTTAATACCGGTTTCGAAAATACGCGGGGTCGGATCCTGATGCTTGAACTCGGGAGCCGGACGGTGGATCGGCCAATACGCCGCCGCTTTAATCGGCGTGTCGCCGTCGATCGTCTTGCCGAGAACGTTGAAGATACGCCCGAGGGTGCCCTCGCCTACCGGAACCAGAATCGGCGAACCGCTGCTCGTGACGGCCGCGCCGCGGACCAGACCGTCGGTCGATCCCATCGCCAGACAGCGTACTTGATTGTTGCCGAGCTCGTCCTGCACTTCCAGCGTCAGGTCGCGCGCGGCCATCGCCGATCCGCCGAGATCGGTTCCGTCGCTCACAGCGCCGTTACGCGGCGCACCGGCGTCATCGTTGACGCGAACCGTGAGCGCGTCGTTGATCTTCGGCAACGTGTCGGCCGAGAACTCGACGTCGACGACGTTACCGAGTACTTGAACGACTTTTCCGCTGGAGGCTGTCATGGAATCTTCGATCCTTCCCTGTGCGAGGTCTATTGCACGCCCAGCGCTTCGGCGCCGGCGACGATTTCGAGCAGCTCTTTCGTAATGGCCGCTTGACGGGCGTTGTTCATTTGAATCGTCAGCTCGTCGATTAACTTCGACGCGTTATCGGTGGCGTTGCTCATCGCGACTAACTGCGCCGCGAAAAATCCCGCGTCGGTCTCGAGCATCGACGAATAGATCGTGAACTCGAGATATTTTGGCAGCAGTCGCGATAAGACGAATTCGGGTGAGGGTGAGAACTCGACCGCGCCCTGCGGCGCCTTAGCATGTGCGTCGTCGTCCGGCGGACGTTCGATCGGAACGAGCGTGCGGCTCCGCGGGCGCTGCGACATCATCGAAATATTCTTCGAAGAAATCAGAACGATTTCCGAAATGTCTCCGCGGACGAAATCGTCGCTCACCTTCTCGCTCACTTCGCGCGCCGTTTCGAGTTTGGACCCGGCCAACTGCCACGACGGACGATCTCCGGCGCCGAAACGACGGACCGCGTTGCGAGCTTTATTTCCAACGGTGTAATACGCGATATTGGGATGGGCGGCAGCGAACGTCTCTGCGACCCGAACGGTGTTGGAGTTGAACGCGCCGGCCAACCCTTTGTCGGCCGTCATCAGGATCACGCCCGAAGGCGCGCCGCTCTTTCCGGGCTTCATGAACGGATGATCGACGTTGCCGACCGCGCGCATCAGATCGCGCAACATGTCGCTCAGCGTGTCCGAATACGGACGCGCTTCGCGTTGCGCCGCTTCGGCACGGCGAATACGCGCCGCGGCGACTTGCTTCATCGCTTTGGTGATTTGCTGCGTATTCTTCAACGACCGGATGCGATCGCGAAGATCTTTCACACTCGGCATTAGAAGGAGGAGTTGAACTCCTTGAGCGCGTCGCCGAGCTTCTTCTTGACGTCGTCCGAGAGCTGATTGCTATCCGCGATCGCCTTGGGAATGTCGTCGTGTTTGGCGTGCAGGAAGTCGATGAATCCGCGAGCCCAACTCTGCAGCTTTGGAGTGGGGACGTCGTTGACGAATCCGTTGGTCGCAGCGAAAAGAATCGCAACTTGATCTTCCATCGGTTGCGGCTGATACTGCGCCTGTTTGAGCAGCTCGGTCATTTTCTCACCGCGCATAAGCTGCATCTGCGTCCCCTTATCGAGGTCGCTCGAGAGTTTTGCAAAGGCAGCGAGATCGCGATATTGCGCCAGCTCCAGCTTGAGCTGGCCGGCAACCGATTTCATCGCCTTGGTTTGTGCGGCGCCGCCGACGCGTGAGACCGAAAGGCCGACGTCGACTGCGGGCCGGATGCCCTGGAAGAACAGCTGCGGCGTCAGATAAATCTGTCCGTCGGTAATCGAGATCACGTTGGTGGGAATGTACGCGGCAAAGTCGCCGGCTTGCGTTTCGATGACCGGCAATGCCGTCATCGATCCGCCGCCGAGATCGTCGGACAGTTTACAAGCGCGTTCCAACAGGCGTGAATGTAAGTAGAAAACGTCGCCCGGATAGGCTTCGCGACCCGGCGGGCGGCGCAGCAGCAGCGACATTTCGCGATACGATTGCGCGTGCTTGGTGAGATCGTCGTATACGATCAGCACGTCTTTGCCTTCGTACATCAACTCTTCGGCCATCGCGCAGCCGGAGAACGGCGCCAGCCAGCGTAACGCGGCGGCTTCCGACGGGCTGACTGCCACGACGGTCGTGTAGTCGAGCGCACCCTTTTGATCGAGCACTTGCGTTAGCGCGGCAACGGTCGAGTTCTTCTGACCGATCGCGACGTAGACGCAAAACACGTTGCGTCCCTTTTGATTGATGATCGCGTCGATCGCGATGGCGGTTTTGCCGGTGGAGCGATCGCCGATGATCAACTCGCGTTGGCCCTTGCCGATCGGGATCAACGCGTCGATGGCGCGGATACCGGTCTGCAACGGTTGTTTGACGGCTTGACGCTGCACGACGCCGGGCGCGACGTTTTCGACGGTGCGATAGCGTTTGGTATCGATCGGGCCCTTGCCGTCGATCGGCTGTCCCAGTGCGTTGACGACGCGTCCGAGCAGCGCCTCGCCCACGGGAACCGACGCGATGCGCCCGGTGCGACGCACCTTATCGCCTTCGCGAATTTCTTGGTCCGGACCGAGGATGACGACGCCGACGTTGTCCTCTTCGAGGTTTAGCGCGACGCCTTGCAGGCCGTTGGCGAACTCGACGAGTTCCGAAGAACGCACGCCGCGCAAACCGTAGACGCGCGCGAGATTGGCGCCGACCTCGATGACCGTGCCGATCTCGTCTTCTTGCACGCCCGTCTGAAACGTGGCGATCTGTTGTTTGAGTATGCCTGCGATTTCGTCTGCGTTGATCATGTATTCGGTCCTAGTTTCTGGCGAAGAGTGAGCGGGCCAACGAATCGAGCCGTCCGGCAACCGTGCCGTCCACGCGACGATCGCCCATCAGGATGCGTACGCCGCCGATCGCGCTCGGATCGACGACTTGCTTGACTTGGAACTTTTTTCCGTAGATCTTCTGCAAACGCGCGACGGTCGCGGCGAGCTCCTCGTCGGAAAGCGGTTTGGCCGACGTCACCACGATCGGCTCCTCGCCGCGCGCGGCGAGCTGCAGCTTACGATATTCGTCGATCGTTTCGCCGAACAGCGCTTCGCGGCGCTTGCGAACCATCAGCAGCAATGCGTGCAGTGCCAGGTTGTCGACGCGCTTCGAGAACGCTTCGGTTAACGCGCGCTCCTTTTGCCGGCGATCCACGATCGGAGACACAAAGAACGTGTGAATAGCTTCGTCGTTCTGCAACACGTCACGCATCCGCGCGAGGTCGTCGCCAACCCGATCTGTCGCGTTACTTTCCACGGCCAAACCGAAGATCGCCGAGGCATAGCGACGAGCGAGTTTTTCGTTAGCCACGCGTACGCTCCAGCGACGCTATAAAGCGATCGACGAGGGCTGCGTTTTCGGACGCATCGACGCGGGCCGCCGCGAGATCACGCGCGCGATCGAGCGCTTTGCCGGCCAGCTCGTCGCGCAATCGTTCGGTTGCCGCCGCCATTGCACGGTCGAACTCCAGCCCGGCGTTGCGCAACGAACGCTCTCCGGCCTCGCGGGTCTGTTCCATAGTCGTGACCGTCTCGCGTTGTGCTTGCTCGTCGGCGCGTTCCACGATGAGGTGGGCGTCGTGCCCGGCGGTATCGATCTCGCCGTGCAACAGATCGAGCGCGGCCTTGGCCTCGTCGCGATGCCGTTCGGCCTCGGCGATTTGCTTGTTGTGACGATCTTGCGCGGCCAAGATTGCTGGTTGAATGTACTTAAACCACAGCCACACCAGGACGCCGAGGAACAAGACCGCGGCAATGATCTGGCTCCAGTCCGAGATATGCTGGTACGTTCGCAGCGTCACGAGCTGGCCCCCAGCGCGCGATCCACCATCGTACTGGCCAACTGATCGACGAGTTTGTCCTCGTTCGCGCGCGCCGCGGTTAACGCATCGCCGGCGCGCTTGTGCGCTTCTTCAAGCGTGCTTTGCGCTCGCTCGTTGTAGCCGGCGGAAACCGTTGCCGCTTCGTTCGACGCTTCGCCGCGCGCTTTGGCTAGATGCGCCTCGGCGGTGCGGCGTGCGTCGCCGCGGACGCGCTCGGCCTGTTCGCGCAGCGTTTTCGCTTCGGACTGATACGAAGCGTAATCGCTAACGACGCTATCGATGTACTCGCGCCGCTTGCGGATCGCCTTACCGACCGGACGCAGAAACAGCACGTTCAACAACGCGAAGAAAATCGCGAAATTGACGAGCTGCACGATCAGCGTCGGAACGTCGGGAAGAATAAACACGCGGGCGCCTTCCTTCTAACTAATGACCGGCAAGGCTAGAGTAGAGACCGTTTGGCACGCCCACAATGATGAGCAGCATGTAGAATGCTAAGCCAAGTCCGATGATCGGGAACGCCTCCAGAACGCCGACGCCTAGGAACAGGAAGGTAAAGATGTTGGGGCGAGCTTCGGGTTGGCGCGCAATCGCCTCGACCGCTTTGCTCGCGACGATGCCGTCGCCAATGGCCGATCCGAAGGCAACACCCGTCACGATAAGTGCGAACGCGATGAGCGTCGCCGCCGCGACTAATGCTTGAGAAGTCAACTGAGTACCCTTTCCATCAGAAGTCTAGTGGTCGTCGGAAATCGATAGCGCGAGATAGACGATCGCCAGCAGCGTAAAAACAAACGCCTGAACGGTGCCGACGAAAAAGTTAAAAAACTGGATAAAAAACGGGATGATGGCCGCTGCCAACGACAGGTTAAACGCGCCGACGCTTACGCGGGCTTGAATGACCGAGGCGACGATGATGAACAGCAACTCGCCGACGAAGATATTGAAGAACAAACGCGCCGCGAGCGTTACTGGACGGACACCCTCGTCGATGACGTTGATGGGGAAAAGCCACCAAAATGGCTTGAAGAGATGCGTGATCCTCTTCATGCCCGTGTATCGGATGCCGACGATCCAAGTCAAACAGAACACGATCGATGCGAGAGCCACGGTCGTTGCGACATCGGCCGTCGGAGAGCCACCGAACGGAACGCCCAAGACTTTGAACGGCAGCATCCCGATCTGGTTCATCAAGAAAATAAATACGAACAACGCGATGAAGAACGGAACGAAGGGTTCGCCTTTGGGCCCGATCGTGGACGTCGCCAGGTCCGCAATGTAGTTCACGACACCTTCGGTCACGACTTGGCGGCGTGATTGATAGGCCGAACGATAGCTCGCCCCGACCCAACCAAAAAAGAGCAATGCTATAACCATGACGAGCCATGTCGTCACGATCGTATCGCCATGCACGGCGCCAAGCACCGGCACGTGCCAGAGGATATGCTCCCCGAGATTTTCGTGCAACCCCTACTCCGAAACTACCGAAATCGTCGTGCTATTTCGCGGCAAACGCGCGCCGCGCGGCGTACGCGAATATTCCCAACGGGAGGAAAAATCCGGCGAAGTACCACGCCATCGACCACCACGGACCGACAGCGGCGAACGCCACCGGGACTATACCGAAGAGAGCGATTCGCAGCAAACTACTTAAGACGAACGTGCCCACACTGCGGCGTTCGACCAGCCGCTCGCCGCTCCACATCGTCAGCAGCGCGTTAGCGACCCCACAACAGCCTCCGGTCCACACCGCGAGCGCCGGAATTGTCAGCCAGCGGACCGCGAGCAGCCCGACGACCGTCACGGTCAGTAGGGTCCCAAACATCGCCAACCGCTTGAGCCGTCGATAGATCGCGAGATCGGTGGTCGCTTGGGCGAGGCTGTAGCTACGCCGAGGGGGTTCGGTCTCCTCCCCGCTCACAGCGAGCGTTGTAGCAGGCGAAACGCGCTGTAGGCGCCGACCGCTAAGCCGGCCATCAGGCCCACAAAAGCCCACCAGGCCTGACCCGTCTTACCGCCTACCCATATCCCGAGGACCAATCCGGCAAGCGCGGCGATTGCGAAAGTGCCGCCGGCCGAAAGGACCGGCGTCAGCTCTTTCATAACGCGGCTGCGGCCGGCGGTGCAGCGTCGAACGGCTCGGGGTAGGCTCCGCCGCGACGGCGTGCGAGAAGCCAGGCAACAATGCGCTCGGCTGCCCGTCCATCGCCATACGGATTGGCGGCCTGCGCCATTCTCGCGTAGTGCTCCGGCTCGTTCAGCAGCCGCATCGCGGCATCGAAGATGCGCTTGCCGTCGTGGCCGACCAGCTCGAGCGTGCCGGCGTCGATACCCTCGGGGCGTTCGGTCTCATCGCGCATCACCAGGACCGGCTTACCGAGACATGGCGCTTCTTCTTGAATGCCGCCCGAATCGGTCAACACGAACGAGCAGTCGCGGACCGCGAAGACCATTTGTCCGTACTCGATCGGGTCGACCAGCACTACGCCGGGAATTCCGTCGAGCACTTCGTGGGCGACCGGCGCCACGCGCGGCGACGGAT
Source organism: Candidatus Tumulicola sp. (assembly GCA_036490475.1). Lineage (NCBI taxonomy): Bacteria > Bacillati > Vulcanimicrobiota > Vulcanimicrobiia > Vulcanimicrobiales > Vulcanimicrobiaceae > Candidatus Tumulicola > Candidatus Tumulicola sp. The sequence goes on along the minus strand of DASXDT010000006.1, from coordinate 951,195 downwards.
GCACCGGCCAATAAATTTGCGCGCCGCGCGAACCGGATGCGATCTCGGCCATCGCTAAGCACATCTCGCGCATATGCTCGTGATTTTCACGACGGTGGGCGGTGACGACGACGATCGGACGCGTCGGATCTAGTTCGTTCCAGCGCGGGGGCGCGGTTAGATCCGGCCGTCGCGAGGTTTCGTGAAACGCATCGATGACGGTGTTGCCGGTCACCGCGATATTGGCCGGAGCGACGTACTCGCGCAACAGGTGCTCGCGCGACAAATTCGTCGGGGCGAAATGATACGAAGCGATCGTCCCGGTCAGACGGCGATTCATCTCTTCGGGAAACGGCATCCACGGGTCGTTCGTCCTGAGCCCGGCTTCAACGTGCCCGACGGCAATGCGTTGATAGAACGCGGCGAGCGCCGCCGCCGTGCTGGTCGACGTATCGCCGTGAACGAGCACGACATCCGGCCGTGCCTCTTGCAGCACCGGCTCCATGCGCGTCAGCACGCGGGTCGTAATCTCGGTGAGCGTTTGATCGCGCGTCATGACGTCGAGATCGAAGTCGGGTGCGATCGAAAACAGCTCGAGGAGATCGTCGAGCATCTTGCGATGCTGGGCGGTGACGCAGACGATCGCCTCCATGCCGGGCGACGCGGCCAGGGCGTGTACGACGGGCGCCATCTTGACCGTGTCGGGACGCGTCCCGAACACCGTCATCACGCGTAATTTATCGGCCACGGTATTCCTCGACTTCAAGCATGACGGAAGACGTGCGTGAACTCGCCCGACAAGGCCAAGGCGACCGCCCCCAATACGAAGCATACGGCGTACAGCAGCAACACCGCTTGGCGCACGTTTAGACCGAAGCGGAAGATCAGTTGGTGGTGGAAGTGACCGCGGTCGGCCTCCATAATTCGCTTGCCGGCGGCGGCGCGGCGCACGATCACCGCGGCGGTGTCGAGCACCGGCAGCGCTAAAACCAGCAACGGGATAACGATGCTGATCGCGATGGCCTGTTTGCTGCCTCCGATAATCGAAACCGTCGCGAAGACGTAGCCGATGAAGAGCGAGCCGGAATCGCCCAGAAAGATGCGCGCCGGATTGAAATTGAACGGCAAGAATCCGAGCGCGGAGCCCGCCAACGCGATGACGACCAGCGCGACGACGGGATTACCGTGCAACACGGAAATCGCGAAAATGAAGATGCTCGAAATCGCCGCGACGCCCGAAAGCAAGCCGTCGAGTCCGTCGATAAAGTTGATGGCGTTCATCATACCGACGTACCACAGCAGCGTGATCGGAATGCCGATCCACAACGGAAACTCGATCCAGTTCGAGTTGGGATCGTGTACGAACGGATTGGTAACGCCGGGGATGACGAAACCGTAGAACAACGAGATGAGCGCGACCAGCACTTGCGCGACGAGCTTGTTGCGCGGGCGCATGCCGATCACGTCGTCCCAAATGCCAACCGATAAAATGAGCAGGCTGCCGAACAGCAAGCCGACCAACTGATGTACGCTGGCAAAACGATCGGTGAGTAACTCGATCTGCTTGGCTGCGGTAAAATGGGTCGCCGCCGGTAAGAGTTCGAGTGGCGACGCCAACGCGAACCCGAGCACCGCGAACAACGCGCACGCGAATCCGAAAAACACCGCGATGCCGCCGATGCGCGGCGTCGGCACTTCATGTACCCGCCGCTCCTCGTTATTGGTGTCCAGAACGCCGAGGTGGCGCGCGAGCCGAACGATCAACGGTGTCGCTGCCGCCGTAACGCAGACTGCAATCGCGAACGTGATCGCATAAATCAGGGCCGCGGTCCAGGCCGACCCGCTCATCCGTGAATCTTTTCCAGCGACGCGTACGGCACGACCGCTACGCCGGCTTCACCCAGCAGTAATCCGGAGACCGCATCGGGGTAGGCACCGTCGTACACGATCTTAACCACGCCGGCGCTGATGAGCAGCTTCGAACAGCCCACGCACGGCTGATGCGTGCAGTACGCGGTCGCGCCCTCCAAGCTAACGCCGTGCAGCGCACCCTGCACCACCGCATTGGCTTCGGCGTGCGTCGCGCGTACGCAGTGCTCGTCGACCATCGTGCAACCGACTTCGGTGCAATGCGCGACGCCGCGCGGCGCGCCGTTGTATCCGGTCGTCAATATGCGATGATCGCGCACGAACACGCAGCCGACCGACGCGCGCGGACACGTCGACCGCGTGCTGACGGTGCGCGCGATCTGCATGAAATACTCGTCCCAGCCGGGCCGCATACCGGGAAGCTTACGGAACGCCGAAACGATCGGTCAGTTCTCCGACGCGGCCGCGCAGCGCTTGCGTCCGCTGGCGCGCTTCGACATCGGCCAGCGCGTCCACCATGATCCGTGCGACTTCGCGGCAGTCTTCGACGCCGAACCCGCGCGCCGTGATGGCCGGCGTTCCGATTCGGATACCGCTGGCGACCATCGGCTTCTGCTTGTCGAACGGAATGGCGTTCTTGTTGACGGTGATGCCGATCTCGTCCAGATACGCCTCAGCCGCTTTTCCGGTAACGTTTTTCACCGACAAGTCGACCAATAGCAGATGCGTGTCGGTGCCGCCTCCGACCAGTCGCAATCCGGCGCTCGAGAACTCCTCGGCCATGGCTTTTGCGTTATCGATGACCTGTTGTTGATAGACGCGGAACTCGGGTTGCAGCGCTTCCCCAAAAGCAACGGCTTTGGCAGCGATCGTATGCATCAACGGTCCGCCTTGAATGCCTGGGAAAACGCTCTTATCGATCGGCGCCGCCCAGGTTTGATTCGTCAGCACGATTCCGCCTCGCGGACCGCGCAACGTCTTATGTGTGGTCGAGGTCGTAAACTCGGCGATGCCGACCGGGGACGGATGCAATCCGACCGCGACCAGGCCCGCGATGTGCGCCATGTCGACCATCAGGAGCGCGCCGATTTCGTCGGCGATTTCGCGGAACGGTGCGTACTCCATGGTCCGCGGGTAGGCGCTCGCGCCCGCCACGATCAGCTTCGGCTTGTGTTCGCGCGCAAGGGCTCGCACCTGGTCGAAATCGATCAGTTCGGTGTCGGGATTCACACCGTACGCGATCGCGTTGTACAGTTTTCCCGAAAAGCTTACTTTCGTTCCATGCGTCAAGTGACCGCCGTGCGCGAGCGACATACCGAGTACGGTATCGCCGGGTGCTAAACATGCCATGAAGACGGCCATGTTGGCTTGCGCTCCGGAATGCGGCTGTACGTTGACATGTTCGGCGCCGAACAATCGCTTGAGCCGGTCGATCGCCAGCAATTCGGCTTGGTCGACGAATTCGCAACCGCCGTAATAGCGCTTGCCCGGATATCCTTCGGCGTACTTGTTGGTCATCACGCAGCCCATGGCTTCACGTACCGCGGCGCTCGCGTAATTTTCTGAAGCGATCAATTCGAGATTCGCTTTTTGCCGGCGCTCTTCTCCGGCAATCGCGGCGAACACCTCGGGGTCGTTCGTCTGAATGTTGCGACGCTCTAAAATGTCCATGGTTACCGGCGTTACGGCTTCCCGACCAAATCTTTGGGCGTTTTAGCGTCGGTCACGGCGCCGGCTTCGATGTCTTTCAACGTGCGCTCTCGTTGGCGGTCACCGAAGTCAAACAGCTGCTCGGTTCGAAACGCGTGACGGCCGCCGTCGAACGGCGTATCCAAGAAAACGTCGAGCATGCGTTCGATCATCTCCCAGCCGGTGAGTCTTTCCGAAAACGCCATAACGTTGCAATCGTTATGACGACGCGCCAGTTCGGCGGAATAGGGTTCGGCGACCGGCGCGCAACGAATGCCCGGGACTTTGTTGGCCGCCATCGCGATCCCAAGGCTGGAACCGCAAACGACGATACCTCGGTCGGCCTGTCCGGTCGCGACGGCCTCTCCGACGGCGTACCCATACTGCGGATAATCGACCGGAGTCGTATCGTGCGTCCCAAAATCGATCGTTTCGTGCCCGCGGTCGCGCAGCAGTTGCGCGATTTGGTCTTTGTATCCGAAGCCGGCGTGATCGGCTCCAAGCGCTATCTTCATCGAACTTCCTATATGACCGGTACGTCTCTGGCGGGCCGCTGGTGCGAGTCGGTCGAAACATGCACGCCGATGAAAGTTGCTTGCAGCAGCAGCGCACTGCATCGCGCGTTCGAGAGCGGCGACCTGACCCAACTCGAATTCGTCGATCTGTCCGCGCGCGAGTGGTTATGTGACGGCATCGTATTGGACGAGCGGCATTTTCCGCGAACGGATAGCGACTACCTCGCCCAAATCAAGAAGATGGCCGCCGACTGCGGCCTTACGGTTGCCGCACTCTGGGCCGGCGATTTTTTCTCGGGCGATGCTGAGACCATGGCGGCAATGCTCGATCGAGCCGCCGCGATCGGCGCTCCGCTCCTGTCGGGTGCTCTTTCGCTCGAAACGGATCGGACCTGGAGCGCACAACTCGAGCGCTTGAATACTGCGACGTCGCTCGCGAAAAGCGCCAACGTCACGTTGGCCGTTCGGAATGCGCCGGGTACGTATGCAGGCAGCTCTCAGGAATGCAAGCGCGTGCTAAAGGAAGCCGATTCGGCGTGGTTGCGGCTGGGCCCGGAACCGCAGTCGTTCGCCCTTGCGAGCGACCCTGAGACGGCCATGGCACAGACGGTCTTGCTGTGGAGTTCGATCGGCTCGCAGACGGAACGGTCGATCGACGAAACGCTTGCGACGTTCGCGGCGTTCCGCGGACACGTGTGTCTGGACGAGGCATCTGGTGAGGCACGAACGGCCGATATCGGCGGCGCCGTGCGAGCCTGGAAAGTCGCGTTCGCGGCAAAAGAACTCAACCGCACGTAACGTCTTCGCAGCCGGCGTTCGAACCTGCGTCTCGCAGGTGGGTGCGGCCCGGGCGCCGGTCCAGCAGGTTTTTAACCCAAGCCAGCCCGTCGTATCCGGAGCTTATGCTCCCGTTGGTATTATAGTCGGCTCGGCGCCTAGTCGCGATGCGCGTTACACGCAGTCGAGTCCCTTTACCGTACCACCGCCGGTCAAGAAGGAACTTCGCCGCTCTTGACGTTCGATTTCGGCGCGTGATGGACGTACGATGCTCGTGCCGCCCGCGAACCCTTCGAACACCTCCACCGCCCATCGCGGAACGTTAACGCTCCCTCGTGCGAGCGAACATCTGTACGAGCAAGCCAAACGCTACCTGTGCCGCGATCCAAGCGAGCGTGCGCTGTTCGAACGATTGGAAGGCGCGCGCGGACGACAGTTCAGACTCACGGTGAACCACCGTAACGACGACCACTTCGACCCGAATACCGACACCATCGCATGGGATCCGTATTCGGCACTGCGCACCAGCAGCGGCGGCCACCAGTCCCCGGCGTTAGGCTTGGGACACGAGATCGATCACGCCGTCGAATCGCGCGCGGCCGAGCAGCGCCTGTCGCATCGGCGCGTCGCAGGCTATGACAATGCAGAAGAGCGGCGTGTCATTTGCGGTTCCGAACGTCACGCCGCTGGGACGTTAGGCGAATCCGCGCGCTTGGATCATTCCGGAACCTGTTATCGAGTGTCCTCGCCGATACGAATCCTAGCGTAAAACGGGCCACGGCGGGGAAGCGGCGCGTGGCGCGAAACTGCCGCACCGTGGGAAAGCTGTCGATCGCGGTGACGCCGCTCGAGCTGCCGCTCGTGCATCCATTTAAAATCGCCCGCAGCGAAGAGCTGGTCGCGAGTACTGCGGTCGTTCACGTCGACGCCAACGGACGATCCGGAATCGGCGAAGCCACCCCGATCGAGCGCTACGGCGAGTCGGTCGAAAGCGTCGTCGCGTTCTTCGATCGCTATCAACCGATTTCGAGCGATCCGTACGATCTCGAAACGTTGCTCGACGACGCGATTCCGCCGTCGGCGCGCGCCGGCTTCGACATTGCGCTGCACGACCTGATCGGCAAGGATCTCGGAAAGCCGTTGTACGCACTGTTCGGACTCGATCCGCAACGCACGCCCGTCACGTCGTTTACGATCGGCATCGCGACCCCGGATGAAACGCTGGCAAAGGTTGCCGAGACCGGCGACCACTCGATTCTCAAGCTCAAAATCGGCGCGGGTTCGGCCGACGATCAAGTGGAGATCGTCCGTCTGGTTCGCGAGCGCTTCTCGGGAACGTTGCGTCTCGATGCCAACGAAGGTTGGGAACCCGAAACGGCGGTCGCTATTCTTCGGCGTTTGCAGCCGTTCGAGATCGAGTGCTGCGAACAGCCCATCCCGGCCGGCAACCCGCAAGCCTTGAAAACGATTTGCGAGCGAACGTCGATCCCGATCGTCGCCGACGAAGACGCGCATACCGCTCGCGATCTTCCCGCACTCTACGGTTGCGTCGACGGTGTCAACATTAAGCTCGCAAAAACCGGCGGTTTGCGCGGCGCGCTGGCGATGATTCATACCGCGCGCGCGATGAAAATGCGCGTGATGATCGGCTGCATGGTCGAAAGCGCGATTGCGGCGACCGCTGCGGCACATATCTCACCGTTAGCCGATTGGGCCGACATCGACGGTCCGTTCTTGACCGCATCCGACCCCTACTCGGGCGTTACGTACGACCGGGGAAAGCTCGTGCTCCCCGACACCCCGGGCCTCGGCGTTCGCGAAACCAGCCCGTGACGAGACGCTACGCCGTTCTCGCCCCGCATCGCTTCGCGAGCGATGCCAAGACCGCGCACGGCGTCATCCGATACGCTTCCGACCCGGTCGTTGCGGTGATCGATCCGGAACACGCCGGAAAGCGCGTGCGCGACGTCGTTCCACATCTCGAAAGCGATGCGCCGATCGTCGCGACGGTCGCGCAAGCGTTGGCGCTCGAACCGACCGCATTGCTGATCGGCACCGCACCAAAAGGTGGTGCGCTTCCGCCCGACTGGCGAGCGGCGGTGCTCGAGGCAATTGCCGCGCGTCTCGAAATCGTCAGCGGACTGCACGACATTCTGGGGTACGACGCGGAGTTTCGTGCCGCAGCGAATGCGGCCGGCACGACGATTTGGGACGTTCGCATACCGCCCCAAGTGCCGATTTTTAGCGGCGCCGCGTATCGAATCACAGCGCCGGTTTTGCTCACCGTCGGCAACGACTGTGCCGTCGGCAAGATGACGGCGGCGCTGGAAATCGTGCGCGCCGCTCGCAACGCGGGTGCGGCGCCTCTGTTCGTGCCGACCGGCCAAACCGGCGTGATGATTGCCGGCTGGGGTGCGTCGGTCGACCGCGTCATCGCCGACTTCGCTGCGGGCGCGTGCGAGCAACTGGTGCTCGAAGCGTCGCGCCGCGCCGGCAATCCGATCGTCGTCGAAGGTCAAGGTTCGATCGATCACCCGGCATATGCCGGCGTTAGCGCCGCCCTGTTGTTTGGCTGCGCGCCCGACGCACTCGTCCTGGTGTGCGATCCATCGCGCGAGTATCTGGAAGAAACGACGATACGATGCATGTCGTACGCCGAAGCGATCGACGTCCACGAACGGCTGCTCGCGCGCGTCAAGCCCGCGCCGATCGTCGGAATTGCGCTCAATACTCGTTCGCTATCCACCGAAGACGCGCATCGAGCAATCGAACGCGCGCGTTCCGAGACCGGACTGCCGGCCGACGACGTGGTGCGTTTCGGCGCCGGCAACTTCTATGCCGCGATCGCGCCCGTACTAATAAAGCGAATCAAGCCGGCGTGATCCGCGCCGTTTGTACGACGCTCGTCGCCATCGCAGTTCTCGGTACCGGCGCATGTGCGCAACGCTCGACCGTCGCGCGTGCCGGCGAACGAAATCCCTGGACGATTCCCGGCACGTTACGAGTCGGCATGGACGAAGAACCCGACAGCTTGAATCCGCTCTTTTCGCACAGCGCGTCCTCCGACGTGATCGCCGGGTTGGTGTATTCGTTTTTGTTGCGGTACGATCGCACCGGCAACTACGTGCCGGATCTCGCGACCGAAGTGCCGACGGTTAGGAACGGCGGGATCAGCCGCGACGGTACGACGATCGTCGTGCATCTGCGCAAGAACGTTCGCTGGGCCGACGGACAGCCGCTAACCGCGGGGGATTGGCTCTTCACGTACCGCGCCGTCCTCAATCCGCGCAACAACGTCAAGAGCCGCTACGGATGGGACGCGCTCGCCGGTGCGACGGCACCCGATCCCGCGACGATCGTCATTCACCTAAAGCGGCCGTCGGCGTCGGTGCTCGGCATCCTTGCAATCGGCACCGGATATCCGCCGCTTCCGGCCCATCTGCTGCGCGGGTTGGCCGACTTGAATCGCGCGGCCGTGAACGACATGCCGGTTTCGAGCGGTCCGTACGTCTTGAAAGCCTGGAATCGCGGCACATCGCTCGAGTTCGCTCCCAATCCGGCATATTTTCGCGGCGCCCCGCAGCTTCAACGCCTAACGTACGCAATCGTGCCCGACGTGAATACGCTGCTCAACCAGTTGCGAACGCACGACATCGACGTCTATCCCAACGTCGACGCCAACTCGGTCGCACGACTGTCCGGCATCGACGGCATCGTGGTCAAGCGTCAACTGCTGGCCAATTGGCATCACCTCGGATTGAACGTGTCGCGCCCGAATTTGCGCGACGTGCGCGTGCGCCGGGCGATCGCGCTCGCGGTCGACTGGAATCGCATCGAGCGCAGCGTGTATCACGGTCTCGATCGATTGGCGGTTTCGGACATCTTTCCCGAGTCGTGGGCGGCACCGTCGCTGCCCGCCTACGTCTATCAACCGGCGCTCGCGGCCAAGCTGCTCGACGACGCCGGATGGCGTACCGGCGCCGGCGGAAAACGCTTCCGTAACGGTGCACCGTTAACGTTGACGATCTCGGCAACCGTCGGCCATCAGGAGAACGAGGAAGCCGAAGTGTTGATGCAGTCGATGCTCGGCAACAGCGGCTTCGACGTACGCGTACGCAACTATCCGGCCAATCTCTTCTTCGCACAAGACGGCCCGCTGTACACCGGAAAGTACGACATGGAGTGGTCGATCGACACGAACGGCCCGGACCCCGACAACAGCGGCAGCTGGAACGGCGCCTTCATTCCGCCGAACGGCGCCAACACGTCCTGGCTCGACGATCCGATCGTGAACGCGACGAGTGCGGCGGCCGAGCGAACCTTCGATCGAGCGACGCGAAAAGCGCTCTACCAGCGCGAAGAGCAACGCCTGCGCGACCTCGTACCGGCGGTGTTTTTCAGTTGGGAGGGCGGCTACGCAGCGATGAACGACGACGTGAAGAATTATATCCCGGCGGCGTTCATCGGCGACACATGGAACGCGTGGCAGTGGAAGGTATGAACGATCGTCCGGCGGGGCGCTTCGCGCAAGCGCTCGATTCGAGTGATGGCGGACGGTTGTTGTTCGAAAGCACGCGCGACGGGGTGTTGAGCTGGAACGCGTTGGACCCTGAAGGCATACTCGAATTCCGATTGTTGCGGGCGCACGCTCCAGCCACCCGATGGTTACCGTACGCGCGTTGGGAGCCGGGCGGCTCGACGTCGTACAACGCCGAGGGCGATGGTGTGCGTGTCGACGTAGACGTCATCGCGTCGAATCTTCCGTTCGACGGAATCGACGTGCGCGCTGTGGACGTGGACCTGCGGTTGATCGCATTCTCGTCCGCGCGGCCGGCGGCCGCCTCACTCCCGTACGCGCGCGACGCGTACATTCTGGACGTTCCGGCTCGCTCGCAATATATCGTCGAAAACGAACGCGGGTGGTGTAGCCCGGCAAGCCTGTCGATGATTCACGCCTATCACGGCATCGACGTTTCGGTGGAACGGACCGCTCGCGAGGTCTTCGATCGGGCCTACAACGGCACGGGCAACTGGGCGTTCAACGTCGCATACAGCGGGCGGCTCGGGCTTCGCGGCGTCGTCGCACATCTCGGGAATCTCGACGTAGCGCAGCGCTTGATCGAACGCAACCTCCCGCTGGTGCTCTCGTACTCGTGGTCGGCCGGGGAACTTCCCGGCGCTCCGCTCGAGTCGTCGGCCGGCCATCTGGCGGTGCTGCGCGGCTTCACCGGCGACGGAGATTGTGCCGTCAACGACCCGGCTGCGCCCAACGTGCGTGTCGTCTACCCTCGCGCCGCGCTCGAACGGATATGGCAGCGCAGCGGCGCGATCGCTTACGTGGTCGCTCCCCCAGGCATCAACTATGCCGAGGTCTTGCGGTAATGCTCAAATGAGTCTATACTGATACTCAAATGAGTCCTTTTGAAGCGCTGGTAGCTCTCCTCGGCGGCTCTGGGGTCATCGGCAAGCCGCTCGAGCGAGACGCCGACCTTGAGCGGCTCGTGGCCTCGGGGCTCCCGGCCGCGGCCGTTTCGCACTTGGCAAAGAGCACCCATGCGCCGCTCCGAGAGCTGCAAAACGTCACCAGTATCGACCGCTCGACGTTCAGCCGGCGCGCGGGGCAGCACGCACTGCTGAAGCCCGATGAATCCGACCGGGTCGCGCGGGTGGCGCGAATTGCAGCATTAGCGATGGAAGCGCTCGGACGCGATGAAGGCATCGCGTGGCTGCGCCGTTCGAATGCGGCCCTGGGTAACCGCGTCCCGATGCAGATGCTCGGAACGGATGCCGGCGTTCGTCAAGTAGAGCAAGTCATCGGCAGAATCGAACACGGCGTCTTTAGCTAGTCGTGCGAGTGTATCGCGCGTTTCAAACCAAACACGAGCCGGCAGCGTTTTCCGGTGAAGGCGCGCGACGCTATGGCGGTCGTTGGAACTCTCCCGGAGTACCGGTCGTCTACACGGCGGAAAATTTTTCCCTAGCGTTACTCGAAATTATGGTGAACGTCTCGAACTCGCACATCCCGGTCGACATGGTGTACGCGGCCGTCGATATTCCAGACGACGTTCGCCTCGATACGCTCGACCCCAACGTATTGCCGCAGAACTGGTTTGAATATCCCGCGCCCGCCGAATGCCAGCGTCTCGGCGATCGCTGGGCCGCGAGCGGTTCTTCGGTCGGACTGCGCGTCCCCAGCGCCATCGCGCGGATCGAAAAGAACGTTCTACTCAATCCGGCGCATCGAGACTTTGCGCGTCTAGCCATCGGCGCGAGCGACGTTTTATCGATCGACGCTCGCCTTCGCGGGAAGCCGTAACGATTGGCAACGCAACCGCACGAGCGCATCACACCACTCGACGCTCTGCAAAGCGTCCCGCTGCACGTCGCCCTCGTCGAACCCGAAATTCCGCCGAATACCGGAAACGTCGCGCGTTTATGCGCGGCCACCGGTTGTGCGCTGCACTTGGTCGAGCCGCTAGGGTTCGCAATCGGCGATCGCGAGCTCAAACGCGCCGGCCTCGATTATTGGCAACACGTGCGATTGACGGTTCATCCGTCGCTCGACGCCTTCTTAGAAGCGACGGCATCGCTTTCACGCTGGTTCGTTTCGACCCGCGGCCGCATGCACTACGGCGAAGCGCCGTTCGCGCGCGGTGACGTGCTCGTGTTCGGTAAGGAGACGCGTGGTCTGCCGGCCGAGCTTCTCCAGCGCTATGCCGGCCGAACTCTGCGCATCCCGATGCGTGACGAATCGGTGCGCAGTTTAAATTTGTCGACGTCGGTCGGCATCGTGACGTACGCGGCGCTGCAGCGTCTCGGGTTCCCGGGTCTCTCCTGATTTGAAATCGTTGTCGTCGATCGAACGCGCGGTCATCGGCTGCACCCGCTGCCCCGAGCTTCGCGCCTATATCGCCGCGGTCGGCGAAGAAAAGAAGCGCGCGTATCGCGATTGCGATTACTGGGCGAAGCCGGTGCCTGGATTCGGCGATCCCCGCGCTCGTGTCGCCATCGTCGGGCTCGCGCCGGGCGCGCACGGGAGCAATCGCACCGGACGGCCGTTCACGGGCGATGCTTCCGGCGATTTTCTGTATCCGGCGCTGTATCGTGCCGGTTTCGCCTCGCAACCGAAGGCGGTCGACCGCGACGACGGTCTGCAATTACACGACGCGTTCATTACGGCAGCTTTGCGATGCGCGCCGCCACAGAATAAGCCAACGCCGCGCGAACTCCAGAACTGCTTCTCGTATCTCATCGAGGAGTTTACGACGCTGTCCGGCATGCGCGTCGCCGTCGGACTCGGGTCGATCGGATTTTCGGCGATCCTTGCCGCACTACGCGAAACCGGCTATGCGCTCGATCCGGCGCGTCCTAAGTTCGGTCACGGCGTCGAACTGACGGCAACGAACGGCAGCCGGACCCTGCACGCGATCGCTTCGTACCATCCGAGCCGTCAAAACACCAACACCGGCGTCCTCACCGTCGCGATGTTCGACGCGATCTTTGCTCGCGTTCGAGCGATCGTCCGAGCATAGGGCTGCGAACGCGCATTGAACATCGACGTCGCAAACGAACTCGACCAGCAGGCGCGCTTCTGCGAGGCGATGGGGTCGCCGTTCGTGGGCCAATTTCTACGAGCAGCTTCGAATGACTACGCCATCGACGTTCGCGTGCGCGATTTACTCGACGAGATGACGGCGCTGTCAAGGCCGGGTCTTCGGTTGGCGGGCGCTTTTCACTATCTCGCGCTCGAAGGCGATCCGGCGCTCGGCAAACACTTCCCCTCGGTTGGAGGCGACGGTAACGCGCGCAACGCGTGGGCCGAAGCGCGCTCGCTGCTCGAGCATGACCCGGCACTGGTCGCGCGGCTGTGCCGAGAAAACGTTCAGACGAACGAAACGCTACGTTCGACCCTAATCCTCGCGGCGTTTCTCCATCTTGCAGCCATCTACGACCGTCCGTTCCGTCTGTTCGAGATCGGCGCGAGCGCGGGCTTAAACGCCCGTTTCGATCGCTATCGCTACGAAGGTTCCGATTGGCAATGGGGCGATGCGCGTTCGCCGGTCGTGTTGCGGAACCGAACCATTTCCGGACGCCCAAAGCATCTCGACGCAGCAATCGATATTTTCGAGCGGCGCGCGTGCGATGCAAACCCCATCGACGTCGGCGACGCACGGGCCATTCGCCGGTTACAGTCGTTCGTTTGGGCCGACCAACCGGAACGGCTGCAGAATTTACGCGGTGCCCTCGAGGTGGCAGCGACGACACCTGTCGTGGTCGATGCAGAACGATTTTCGACATGGCTGGCTCGCGAGGTGTATCCGAAGGCAGGATGCGCAACGGTCATCGTTCAGACGGTCGTCGAACTACACCTGACGCCGGCGACGCTGCAAGAGCTGAACGATGCGATCGCTTCGGTCGGGCGGCGGGCTTCGTCGTCTGCTCCGGTCGCCTATATTCGAATGGAATTTTGCGACGGTGCGTGGGACACGTCGATGCGCATGCTGCCGGATGGCGATGCCGTAACGATCTGCCGGTCCGACGGTCACGCGCAAGACATCCGGTGGCTCGAAGGCGAAACCTGACCGGGATGAAATCGTTGGCGTTCCTCGCGGGAACGATGGCGGTACTGTGTACGTTCGCAACGGCAGCGGCGAACGCGCAGTCGCCCTACGCCGCAACGCCGGCGCCATCGGCCGCGCCGGTCGCGGCTCAGCTCGATCCGGCGTTAGTAGCGCAGTTCAGTACGTTCTTCAGCGACGTGATCGCCGGCCGCCCGCCAACCGGAAACATCACGCCCGTCATGCAGGCGGCGATGACGCCGGCCGCGCTGATGCCGGTACAGCAATATTTTTCGTCGCTTGGGACGTTTGCGCGTCTGCAGTTCGTTAGCCACGACACGGCGGGCAACTTCGAACGCTACCACTTTCTGGCAACGTTCTCAAACGGCTCGCAGAAAGTCATGTTCGTTACCGACCGGTCCGGCGCGCTGGCCGGCTTCTTCAACGAATAGAGCGCCGGTTTACGGCGTCTTGTCGATAAAAACGTGCGTCGCGTTGGGCGATGCGATGCGTTCGCGAACCCGATAACCAACCTCGAGCAAATTCAGTCCGTCGAACAGCCGCTCGCCGGATCCGAGCAGCACCGGCGACTGCACGAGATGCATCTCGTCGACCAAGCCGGCGCGCAGATACTGCCGCATCGTTACGACGCCGCCGCCCAAACGAACGTCGAGTTCGCCGGCTGCACGTCTCGCACGGTCGAGTGCCGCGTGAATACCGTCGGTCACGAAATAAAATGTCGTTCCGCCAAGCATCTCGATCGGCGCGCGAGGATATTGCGTTAGGACGAAGACCGGCACGTGGTACGACGGATTCTCACCCCACCAGCCCTTCCACGCATCGTCGACCCACGGTCCCCGTATCGGGCCGAACATATTGCGCCCGATAATCCATGCACCGATTCCGTCGAACCCCCGCCGAACCAAGTCGTCGTCGAGCCCGGTCTCGCCGGACCCGCTACCGTGCATCTGCTGATGGGTGTACGTTGCGAACTGCCAGCCGAACACGGGCAAGCCGCCGGCTCCGGCCGGGTTCTCGAGATCCTGATTCGGAGCTGCGCTATAGCCGTCGACCGACATCGAAAAGCAATGGACGCGAAGTTTGGACACATAACTCCTAATGGGCTGAGAGTGAGGTACGGTGAGGCGAAAAGGCACGGCCGCAGCGGTCGACCAACATCGTCAGACCCCACTTCGATTGGATAGAATGCACGTTCGTATCTGCGTGCGGTTTGCCGAAGGCCTTATACGCTTCGCGCAGCGCCGACTGGCGTCCGGTCGAAGAACCGTCCACAAAATCGACTTCGGCGAGCGATGCGTCCGCATTCGCGATTACCGTTGCATCGACGCCCGCGAGCTGGACTTGCCGGGTTTCGCACCCGTGCAACGCCGTCGTATCCGAAGCCGGGTCGTGCCGCCGCCCCGCGCAAGCGCAGAGCGCGATCAGGATCGCGACGACGGCAGCGACGCGCACGGCCGGCCGCTGGTTACGTCCTCGCCGCGGTGCTGCGCAGGTGCAAATCGCGCAACAGTTCGGGCGGGACGTCCGACGGAGCGTCCATCATTAAATCGCGTCCGACTTGGTTTTTGGGAAATGCGATTACCTCGCGAATGTTGTCTTCTCCACACGCCAGCATCACGATGCGATCGATCCCGAGCGCCATGCCACCGTGCGGCGGCGCTCCGTATTCCAAAGCACGCATGAAAAAGCCGAAACGGTCGTCGATCTGTTCGGCCGTTAAGCCGAGCATCTCGAAAATGCGCCGCTGCAGGTCGGCCTGATGGATACGGATCGAACCCGATCCCAGTTCGTAGCCGTTGAGCACCATATCGTAGTGCTGCGCGCGCATGCGCTTGGGATCGCTATCGATCAAATCCCACTCACCCGGTGCCGGCGATGTGAACGGATGGTGCGCCGGCGCAACTTGGCCGGTCGTTTCGTCGACTTCCAAATACGGAAAACCGGTAACCCAGCAAAACGCCATCGCATTGGGATCGCGCAGTTTGCATCGTTCGCCGACCGCGTTGCGCATTTTGCCCGCTACCGAATACGCTTCGGAAGCGGGACCCGCGAACAACAGCACGGCGTCGCCGTCCTGCGCTTCGCAGGCCGAACGCAACGCCGCGATATCGGCATCGTTCAGGAATTTGGCCGCCGGCGACTTGATACCGTCGGACGCCAACGCAACCCAAACCATGCCCTTCGCGCCGAACTCGCGCGCCAGTTCGACCAGCCCGTCGAAGTCACGACGCGACAACGCTGCGCCGCCGGGATACCGCAATCCGGTGACGACGCCACCGTCCGCGATGGCCGAACGAAACACGGCAAAATCGCTGTTAGCAAATGCTTGCGACAAATCGGCGAGTTCCAGACCGAACCGCAGATCCGGCTTATCGACACCGTACTTCTGAATGGCTTGCGCGTGCGTCAAACGCGGAAACGGCGACAGCTGGATGTCGAGCGCGCGCTTCCAAACGTAGTGGATGCACGCCTCCATCGTTTCGAGCACTTCTTCTTGCGTCACGAACGACATCTCGACGTCGAGTTGCGTGAACTCCGGCTGCCGGTCCGCGCGCAGATCTTCGTCGCGCATGCAGCGTGCGATCTGCACGTACCGACCGAAACCCGAAATCATCAGCACTTGCTTGAGCAATTGCGGCGACTGTGGCAGCGCGTAGAACATGCCTTCGTGCAAGCGACTGGGCACGAGGTAGTCGCGCGCACCTTCGGGCGTCGACTTAATCAGCATCGGCGTTTCGATTTCGACGAAACCGCGCTCGTCGAAGAAGTCGCGAATCGCTTTGACGATGCGATGCCGGACGCGCAGATTCTCTTGCATGCGCGGGCGGCGCAAGTCGAGGTAGCGATACTCCAGGCGCAGGTTTTCGTCGACGGCCCCGTCCGAATTGACCGGAAACGGCGGAACCTGCGAGCGATTGAGCACCTCGAGTTCGCCGGCTTCGACCTCGACGTCGCCAGTCGCCAAACGCGGATTTTCCGTTCCGGCCGGACGCAGACGAACCGCGCCGGCCACGCGGATGACGTCTTCGTGGCGCAAGCGTTCCGCTTCGGCGAAGGTCGGATGCTGCGGATCGAAGACGACCTGCGTCACGCCCTCAGCGTCGCGAACGTCGATAAAGATCAGACCGCCGTGATCGCGGCGGCGATTCACCCAGCCGCGCAGCTCGACGTTCGATTTCGCATCCGAAGCGCGCAGCGCCCCGCACGACACAACCTTACCCACCGGAGTCTCCAACGCTCAACGCTTCCTTAATTCCTGAGACGTAATAGTATTGCTGAACCAGATCTCGCGCGAACTTCGAACCTTCGGAGCGGCGGTCGAAATATCCTAAAAGCGACGGCACGTTCGTCAGCAGCGAATGCAGGCCTAACGAAACCGGGGTCATTCCCAACCGCAAGCGCACGTCGAAATCCGGGTGCTTACGGTAAAAGCGGACGGTCGAACGCCCGGCCAAACGCATTTTCGCCTTTTGGTCTTCGTGCCCCACGTCTTGGCAGTGATAGTTCACCGCCTCCGGTTCGTATTCGATGCGGACGCCCGATTTTTGCAGCCGGTAACCCAGCTCGAGATCTTCATGGCCGTAGCCGGTAAAGTTTTCGTCGAAGCTTCCTACGTCGAGCAAGTCGACACGCCGCACGGATGCGTTGCCGGTAAGGAAATAGAGCCACGTCAGGTGCGTGCGCGAGGCCGGATGCAGCGATCCGCGTTCGTCGGGATGGTCCCGCTTGTACGCGTAGTCGTCGAGATTGTTAACCTGTACTTCCAAACCGACGACCGCAATGCGCTGCCGCTCGCGATGGCGCGCGAGATGCCGCGAAAGCAGATCGGGAGACGCTAAAATGTCGGAGTCGTTAAAGAGAACGACCTCGCCGCGCGACGCCGCGATTCCGGCGTTTCGCGCCGCCGCGCGACCCGAATAAGCGCCCGGCAAATGCCGTACGGTTGGATGCTCCGGCGAGACCGTGGCGAGATACTCGGCGGTCCCGTCGGTCGAGTTGGAATCGCAGATCAACAACTCGTACTGGTCCGGTTCGAGATCTTGCGCGAGCAACGTCGGAACGACGTGCCGGAGCGTGTCGAGACGGTTGTACGTCGGAATGACGACGGAACATTCGATCATTGCAGCAGCGTCGCGACGCCGTTCACGATGTCATCGCGAAAGCGAGCCAGCGATTCTGAATCCTCTCGAAGTGGCTTTCGCACGAGAACGTGCGGAACGCCGTAGGGAGCCCACTCTTGCGAGTTGAGCCGGAAGTAGCGGTGTTCGAACGCTACGACGGTGGGCCTTCGCATAGCGCTTGCGACATGAGTCGCACCCGTATCGACCGTGACGACCACTCGCGCGCTCTCCAAAACCGCCGCCCATTCGAAAAACGGCAAATCGCGTAAGACGGCATTGACGCCGGGGGCGCGCTCGAAGGCGGGCGCCACTTCGTCAGACTCTTGCGGACAGGTTACCACGAGCGGTCCGAGCCTCGACAACCGTTCGACCATCGCCAATGTGGACTCGAGGGTCGACCCCTCGCTCAACCATCGGCTGCCGAGGTGCAAGACGATCGAACCGGGCGGTAAGCGGCGAGCCGGCGTTCGATCGGCATCGACGACATCGAGCCGCAGGCGTTCGATTCGCCGGCTCGCGCCGCCCAGCGCGACCAAATCGAGCAATTGATCGACCTCGTGACGCACGACGCGGTGTGGATCGCGTTCGCACAACTCCGGGTCGGCCTCCGAGATCATCAGCCGGTTCACGTACAGCGGCGCCGTCAAGCGTGCGAACCACCGGCGTTCGTAGGTGTACCCGACGCGCACGCCCGCGCGCGTCGCGCCCACGAGCCGCAAATCGATGGAGCGCGGCGCAAGCGCCACGGCCACGTCGTACCGCCCTTGCTCGCTACCGAAGCGCGACGGGGAATGGCCGGGCGGCAAATCGATCAACTCATCGACGTCGCTGTTGCGCTCCATCACAACGCGGTTATATGGGCTGACGATCATGCGAATGCGCGCGTCCGGAAAGGATGCTCGAACCGTCGCAATCGCAGGCGTCGACAAGATCAAATCGCCAATGCGATCGGTCCGCGATAACAGTACCGCGCTCATGCGCGTCCGCGCATTACCCGTTCGATTTCGTCGAAGTATGCGACGCTCGCCAGCCATTTCGCAGCCCGCAACTCGCGATCGGTTAACGGCCGGTCGGGCGGCTCGCCCACGAACATTTGTTGGCGCCGCCCGGCGCGCGCAACGTTGCCGGTTGCTCGATGCCAAGCTCGCTGCACCGGATTGATCCCGGTGGCTAAATACGCGCGCCAATGCGGATGTAACTCGGCGAGAATGACCGCAGTACGGGCTTGCGCCCGCGCCTGACGGATCATCCCTTGGACCGCGCCGACACAAAGCCGCGGCTTCCAATGGTACACCAGCGCCTGGGGATTGAACGTCGCTCGTACGCCGCGACCGCGCAAGCGCAGTCCGACATCGATATCTTCCCAACCGTACTCGCTAAACGCTTCGTCGAATCCACCGATCGCGCGCAGCGTGGCCAGCGGAACCGAAACGTTGGTCGTCCAGAAGAAATTGCCGCTGTAGTGTTTCAGCGACCATACCGGTGGCGGCAACTCGTCGAAACTTTCAACGGAGATGGCGCCGCCGCGCACGATCGTTCCCGGCCGCTCGCTACCACTACGCAGATGTTCCGACACGAAATTCGGGAGCACCAGCACGTCGTCGTCGATCAAGATGAGGCGCTCGCCGCGTGCTCGGGCGATGCCCGCGTTGCGCGCGTTTGCTAGTCCGCCGTTGGGCTGTTCGATAACTTCGAACGCACAGCGAGCGCGCGGAGCCATGCGGCGCAACACTTCGGACGTTTCGTCGGTCGAACCGTCGTTGACGACCACCACTTCATACACGTCGTCGCCGACCGTTTGTTCGAAGCAGGCGTCGAGCACTCGCTCGAGCAGCATCGCGCGGTTGTACGTGCAGAATTGAATGGTGGCAAGCACTGCTAGACGATCGCCTCGGTCGCCGCGACGATGCGCCCGACATCCAGATTGGCAATGCATGCGTAGTCGCGGCACCGCTCTTTGGTGTCCCCACGATGACACGGATACGACGGCCAAACGATCGCCGACACCGGCGCTAACGGCGCCCACCGTTCCGGAAAGTCGCTTTGAAACGGAAACACACCGACGGTCGGGCAGTCGACCGCAGCGGCAACGTGCATCGATCCGGTCGTGATGCCGACGAATCCGCGCGCACGTTGCGCGAGCGCGCCGAAACCTCCGATTCCGAGCCGGTCTGCCATCGAGACGACTACCGCGGAGCTGGATGCGGCACCCGCTGTCAAAGCGCCGGTCAACGGCGCATCGGCCGGCGACCCGGTTAGAACGATCGGACAATCGAAGCGCCGTTGCAACGCATCGATCAGCGACGCCCAGCCTTGCAGCGGCCAGATTTCGCGTTGCGACGCGACGGCGTTACACGGATTGACGATCAGAAATTCACCGGAAGTCAGGCCCGTGGCTTCGAGCGCTGCCGACGCTTCGCGTTCGTCGGCCTCGGTCGGCACGAACCGGTAGCGACGGTCGGCGGTGTCGCATCCGATCGCGCGGGCGTAGTCGAGCAGAATGTCGGACCAATGTGACGTCGTGTCCCCGTCTTCACTGCGTACGACCACCCGATCGGTAAAGCGAAACGAATACAGGCGGCGCGCTTGACCGACGCGCACTGGAATATGCGCGGCAGCCGGAATGCGAGCGTTCCGCGCCGTCGCCCAAGTCGTGACGCACGCATCGTAGCGTCGACCGGCGATCGTTTCGACGAGCGAGCGCTCGGGACGGCCATCGTCGATCAGCACGTGGTCGACGTCGGGAACGCGGGCCAGCAATTCGGCATGCGACGCCAATGCGAACGCATCGACCGTTTCGAACCGTTGACGCAGCGCGCGCGCGACGACCGACGCAACCAAAGCGTCGCCCAGACCGCCGCCGGCACATGACAGAAGCGCCCGGCTCATCGCCCCGCGTCGTCGACGGGCCGGCTGCTCGACAGTTCCCGCACGTACAACTGGTCGAGAAAGCGCGCGCGGGCGATCGCGCGCAGCCAAGGAGGTAAGCGATCCCAGGTGGCGGCGCCGGCGTATGCGGGCAACACCCATTGCGGCGTTAGTCGTGCCCGCCAGAAATTCAATGCGTATGCGCCGGTTGCGGCGCGCGCACGCCGCGACGGATGTTTCGCGATGAATTTGTGCGCCATGCGCGCCCGCTCGACGGTCTTGCGGGCTTCCACGTCGAGCGAGTTCTCGGCCGCGAGCTTAACGTGCCAGATCGCCGCGTCCCACGCAAAACGGCGGCGCACGCCGGCTTCTCGTAAGCGGACGCCGAGTTCTGTATCTTCCCACCCGTACAAATCGAAGCGCTCGTCGAATCCGCCGACTTCGCGCAACGCCTCCCGGGGCACCGACACGTTGCAGGTGCAGAGAAACGCTCCCGAATAATTCGCGGGCGTCGGCTTCGGATAACTGTCATACGACGGAACGTTGATAATCGGACCGTTCACGACCGTTCTCGAGTGACCGTCGTGCGCGCGCGCGTGCGCCGCGAGCCAATGGCGCGGCGCTTGCACGTCGTCGTCGCAGAAAACGATCAACGCGCCGGACGCATCTTCGATCCCCCGGTTTCGCGCTTTACCACGATTCGGTTCGGCCTCGTAGAGATAGCGAACCGGGTAGGGACCGCGATTCGCCTGCGCTTCGACGATCGCTGCGGTAGCGTCGGTCGAACCGTTGTCGACGACCACTACCTCGAACGCGGGCGCCGCACGCTGCAGCTCGAGCGAACGAAGCGCGCGGGCCAGCGTCCGCGACCGATCTTTGGTCGCGATGACGACCGATACGTCCATGTCGTTTCCCACTACCCGGCTAACGCGAGTAACGATGCAGCCATGCGGTCGGCGGCGCCGGCCTGATCGCGATAGAGCTGCCCGAGCCGGCTGCCGGCGTCGGCGAGCCACGATGCGTCATCATAGCGTTCCAACGCGACGCGCGCGATGCGTCCGGGCGTCACCGTGCCGTGCAGTTCGTGGATTAGCATTTCGCGGGCGTCCATGTTGGGCTGCGTGTGGAATTCGAACCGTCGCGCCACCGCCATCGCGACCGACCGTTTCAGCGGCACGCCGACCAGCGGCACGCGGTCCAGATAGGTGAGCGGTCCGTTCACCGCGACCAGCTCGGGAGCGTTGTACGGCGTTACCGCCACGGCCGGCTTTCCGAGCGCCGCCATCTCGATCGTTTTGGTGCCGGGAATCGTCAAGACCAGACGGGCGCGCAGCGCGGCCGAAAGCGCCCGGAACAACACCGGAATTCGGTGGCGGCCGTCGAGCGATTCGAGAAACCAGCTGTCGCCGGCGTGCACCATGCGACCGCGTTGGGCGAACACCCGCGGGTCGCCGCCGCGCTCGATCGCCGTGCGCATTTGCAGCGGCGACGTGAACGGCGACAATCCGAACGCGATCGGAATCTCCGGACGTTCTTGCAACAGTTTGAGTGCGGCCGTAAAGAACAGCGGAAACAGGTGTGCGACTTCGTGCGGGCGCGCGCCCGGCATGATCAAAATGCCGTCGTCAGGCGTACCCGGTTCCGGATCGGCTTGCGCTTCCAGCAACGCGCCGTCGATTGCCAGATTTCCGACCAATTCGATGCGCTCGGACGGCGTGCCCCAGCCTTCGAGTTGCGCGACGTTCGCAGCATCGACTGCAAACGCTCGATCGAACGTCTTGCTGTACCGCTTGCGCGAAAACTTATAGGTGGCCGCACGGCCCTTGAGACGCGCGTGCAGGCGGCCGGCGTGCAGCAAGTCGCCGCCGGCGTATTGCACCACGTCGACGCGATCGGGAACACCGGGAACGTCGCGGCCCAACGCAAAGCGCACGTATGTTTTCGGGTCGAAGACGCGGGCTTGCGGAAAGAAACCGCGCACCGTTTTCGCCTCGTGTCCGGTGGCATAATCGTCGGGAACCAGAAACACGCAGGCTTCGGTTTCGGGTGCCCGCCGGTACAGGGCGCGCAAGAGCGGGCGAACCCAACCGGCGACTTCGCCCGGACCGTTAGCGCTGAGAGCGATACGCATCGAGAACGGTGTTTAGAACGTTCGCAGGATGCGCGCGATCGTGTCGGTCGTGCTCGTTCCCCAACGGTGCGGTGCGAGAACGATACGTCCTCCGTGTTGCAACACGACCGTCCGTTCGGGAAGCTCGTCGGCACGATATTGATCGCTCTTGACGTGCACGTCCGGGCGGACGATTTCGAGCAAATCTTCGGGCGTCGACTGTGAAAATCCGACCACGGCGTCGACGCTGCGTAACCCCAGCAGCATTTCGGCGCGTTGCTCGAAGGGGACGATCGGACGCGAGGCTCCCTTGAGCCGGCGCACCGATTCGTCGTCGTTCAACCCAACGATTAAGGCGTCGCCCTGCTGGCGCGCCCAGGTGAGATAACCGACGTGACCGGCGTGCAGCACGTCGAAACAACCGTTGGTGAAGACGACGGTCTTACCGGCGCCGCGAAGCGCTTCGCGCCACACGCGAGCAGCGGCGGAATCGAAGAGCTGCGGCCGCGAATCAAGCGCCATCGTGTGCGACCAATGCAAGGATTTCGTCCGGCGAGGCGGTGGCGGTACCGAGTTTCTCGACCACCGCGCCGGCCGCATAGTTGGCGAGTCGCACGGCTTGCGCGATCGAAGCGCCGGCCGACAGCGCGACGCCCAGCGTGGCGACCACCGTATCACCAGCACCGCTAACATCGAACACCGTCCGCGCGACGGAGGGGACGCGCAGGCGTTCGCCGTCGCTCCCAAACAGCGCGATACCGTGTTCGCCGCGCGTTACCACCGCGTACCGGCATTGCAAGCGGTCCAGCAATTTCATTCCGATCGCTTCCAGAGTCGCGTCGTCACGGGCGATTTGTCCGGTGATAGCCGACGCTTCGTGCAGATTCGGTGCGATGCACGTGACGCCGCGAAAGACGTCGACGTTCTGCGGTTTAGGATCGGCCAACACTAAATCGCAGGCCATTGCGGCTTCGACAACTTCGCGCGACAACAAGCCTTTTCCGTAGTCGCTCAGGATTACCGCATCGCTGTTCGCCGCGCGCTCTCGCACGAATGCTACGATGCGGTCGCGTTCGGCCGGTGGCGGAGGTGCGGTCGATTCCCAATCGGCGCGCACGACTTGTTGGTGGTGCGCGACGACGCGTGTCTTACGGGTCGTCGGACGGTCGTCGAGCGCTATAATGCCGCGAGCATCGACGCCGGCATCGCGCAGCAACTCGCGGACCTGCGGTGCGAAGGTGTCGTCGCCGATCGTCGCAACGAACGTTACATCGGCACCCAGCGCACGCAAATTCTTCACCACGTTGCCGGCGCCGCCCAGCGTAAACGAATGCCGGTCGACGGCTACTACCGGAACCGGAGCCTCGGGCGAGATCCGCGACACCGTTCCCCAAATCCATTCGTCCAGCATGACGTCGCCGACGACCAGCACGCTGCGCCCGCGCGCACGCTCGAAAATCGCGCGTGCGTCGAGCGGAAGCATACCGGCGGTCATGCGATGCCGTCGTCGAAGATCAGGCGCTGCTCGACCAGATCGCACACGATGTGTGCCATGACTTGATGCACTTCCTGAACGATTGCGGCGTAGCCGTCCGGACCGATCAACGAAAGATCCGCTTCGGCCGCGGCCGGGCCGCCGCCGTTTCCGGTAAAAGCGACCGCCGTCGCCCCGCGCGCGCGTGCCGCTCGAAGTGCTGCGACGACGTTCGCCGACGTGCCGCTGGTCGTCAGGCCGATCACGACGTCGCCGGGATGAACGAAGGCTTCGACTTGACGCGCGAACACCCGATCGTATCCGTAGTCGTTGCCGATGCACGTCAACGTCGACGAGTTCACGGACAGCGCTTCGCTATGCAAGCCCGGCCGTTCGCGCAAATATCTGCCGGACAGTTCGGCGGCCATATGCTGCGCCTCGGCCGCGCTGCCTCCGTTACCGCACCACAAGACTTTCTTGCCGTCGCGTAACGCGGTGACGACCGCGTCGACGATCGCTTCGACCTGTTCGCGGTAATGCGCAGCGTCGAGCAATCCCGTGCGATCGGCGAGCAGTTCGCCGAACCCGCGGCGTCCCATGACGTCCTTCGGCGTTACGGCTCGATCCAAAAAAGCTCCGCACCTTGTGAGACCAATTCGCCATTTTCCGGCACGATGCGAACGACGGTACCGGCGTAATCGCTCTGAATCTCGTTGAACAGTTTCATCGCTTCGAGGATACACACGACCGTGCCGCTCTCGATGCGCTGGCCTTCAAGCACGAACGCTTCGGCGTCGGGCGAGGACGAACGGTAAAAGACGCCAGTCAACGGCGCTACAATTTTCTTGACGTTCGCACCGGCGCGCGGAGCGACGGCGCCGCTTTCGGGAAGGGGCGAACCGGCCGTCGCCGTGCCCGCTTCACCGCGGCGTGTCATCTCGTAGACCGCGTCGCCGACCTTGATTTTCAGACGATCCAAATCGTGCTCGTGCATCAGCTCGAGCAGCGTTCGGAGGGTCTGCAGTTCGGCGTCGCCCTCGGCGCGGGGGTCGCTATCTTGCATTGGTGTTCGTGTTTCGGCCCGGCTCCCTCACGGTGCCTCGTTTTGCCCGAAAATCGCGGCCAAATCGACCCCCGGCCCTTCGAACGACTGCGTCGGAAGCGCTCGTTCGGAACGATCCGTCAAATCGCGTAACAGAACGTGCCCGGCCGCGAGTTCGTTGCTGCCCGCCACCAGCGCGTAGCGCGCCCCATTACGGTCGGCGATCTTGAGTTGCGCCAACAACTTGCGATCCGAGTAGTCGGCGAAGACGGGCTGGGAAAGCGTTTCCCGAAGCCGCGCGATCAGCGGAACGAGCTGGGAGAGTGCGGCCTGACCCAAGGCGACCACTTGAACGCCGCTTCGCGGCCGCTCGGCAGCTTGGCCCAGCGCATCCAGGATCAGCAAAAAGCGTTCGAGGCCGAGCGCGAAGCCGACCGCCGGAACCGCCGGTCCGCCCAGCTCCTTAACCAACCCGTCGTATCGTCCGCCGCCGCAAACCGTACTTTGCGCGCCCAACGCGCCCGACGTAATTTCGAACACGGTGCGGTTGTAGTAATCGAGCCCGCGAACGATACGCGAGTTGACGACGTACGGTATGCCGATCGCGTTCAGGTACGCTTTGAGGGCTTCGAAGTGTTCGCGGCATGCGTCGCACAGCGAACCTTCGAAAGCCGGCGCCGATTCGACGAACGGCCGGTCGGACGGATCTTTGCTGTCGAGCACGCGCAGCGGATTACGCTCGAGCCGGCGGCGCGATTCTTCGCTGAGTTCGTGCGCGTGCGGCCGAAAATGGTCGAGCAATGCCTGACGATACACCGGCCGGCAGACGGCGTCGCCGATCGAATTGACGTTCAACACCACGTCGTTCAGCCCGTACGCTCGCGTCAGTTCCCACGCCATCGAGATGACCTCGGCATCGGCTTCGGAACCGGCCGCGCCGAAGCACTCGACGCCGAACTGATGCGACTGCCGGTAGCGGCCCTTTTGCGGACGTTCGTACCGGAAGATCGGGCCGATGTAAAACAGACGCGTTTCGCCGTCCAGCAGACGCCGCTCGAGCGCAGCGCGCACGACCGGGGCGGTCCATTCCGGACGCAGCGTGAGTTCGCGGTCGCCACGATCGCGAAACGTGTACATCTCTTTTTCGACGATGTCGGTCGCATCGCCGACACCGCGCACGAATAACTCGGTGGCCTCGAACGCCGGCGTGCGGATCTCGGCGTACCCGAACCGATCGGACAACGAACGGATTCGCGCCTCGAGTTCGCTCCATCGGCGTGATTCGGGCGGCACGATGTCTTGCGTTCCGCGCGGCGCGGTTACGGTGTGAGCCATGGGCGCAGGCTGTTCGCAGCGCGGGTAGCGGTTTCCGCGCTGGCCCGCGG
This sequence comes from Candidatus Tumulicola sp., assembly GCA_036490475.1. Classification (NCBI taxonomy): domain Bacteria; kingdom Bacillati; phylum Vulcanimicrobiota; class Vulcanimicrobiia; order Vulcanimicrobiales; family Vulcanimicrobiaceae; genus Candidatus Tumulicola; species Candidatus Tumulicola sp. The sequence continues at coordinate 924,787 of DASXDT010000006.1, read as the reverse complement.
GCGTGTGCGGGGGATTGGAATCCGTGACGCTCTCCTTCGCAGTCGTTACCGTCGCGGCACTCGCGTTGCTCCCAGCCGAAACGTCGCGCAGCGTTTTGGCAGCTGCAGCCTCGGCACTCTACGAAGCCGTGCCGTTTCTTGCGCTGACGGCTCTCCTATCGCGCATCGTCCCGGCGTGGGCCGTCGCGTTCGCGGGATGCGGATGTACGCTCGGGCCGTCGGCGCGCTCGGTTCCCGCAGCCTTCGCACTGGCGCTCTCCTTCGGACCCGGCGTCGCGCTCGCACGGGTGGCGGCGGCTGTCGCGGTGGCCGCCGGTGCGAAGCGACTTCGGCCAGCCGATGCGTGTGGGCACGTCGCGCAACCCGCCTCCGAACTGGCCGCGCTGGTACCGGCGGCGCTGGCCGCAGGGGCATTGCAGCAGGCCGCCGCGTTCGATCTGCACGGGCTGGCACCGGCACTCCAATTCGTTGCCGGCGCGCTGGCCGGCGGGTTGGCCGCACCGTGCGCATTGGGTACTGCGGCATTGGCGGCGACGCTGCATGGCTCCGCACCGGCCGCCGCAGCGGGACTTCTGTGCACGGCAGGCGTGATCGACGCCCGCGTCTTCGTCCGCGCCGCGCGTTCCACCGGTCACGACGCGCTCGCGTACGGAATGCTCGCGACGGCGCTACTCGCGGTTGGAATACACCGCGGAAACGGATTGGTGCATCCGGTCATCGGCGTCGCGCTGCTGCCGTGTGCCGCAGCCTGCGCGGCGTTCGCATACCGGTACCGCCGGCAGGCGTTGGGTGCCGCGCGCGTCGCTCCCGCACTCATGCTAGCCGGCGCGTTTGCCGGAGCCTCCGCTCCGCAGTACCGCGCGTCCGAAACGACGATGAATGGCTTGTTCGCCGGCGAGCGATTGACGTTTACCGGCGCGCTGTCGAACGGCGATGTCGTGGCGCGTTACGCAATCACGTGTTGCCGCGCGGACGCCGCGCCGATTGCGGTGCGCTTGTCGCGCCGGCTCCCGTTTGGCGAAGGCACCTGGCTCTGCGTCGACGGCGCGATCGTTACCGGTCCCGACGGCGCTCTCCGGCTCGAACCCGCTGCAGTGCGACGCGTCGACCCTCCGGGCGATCCGTTCGTGTATCGCTGACGCTAGTCTCCGCGCCCTCGCTCCAGCACCTCGATTGGAATGCCGTTCGGGTCTTCCACGAACGCTATCGCGCGCGTCCCGCTCGGCGCCTTGTAGACGTCTTTGATAATTTTGACGCCCGCGGCGCGGAGTCGATCGATGTAGGTTCGCAGATCGCCGTCGGCTTCGATCGCCAGATGTTCGTACCGATTACCGAGTTCGTACGGTGGATGCTCTTCTAAATCGTACACCAGCTCGATGTACGCATTCCAATCGTGGCCGACGAACGCCATGTCGGCGTTCCCCGGATGATGGTTCGGGCCGCCCAGTAATTTCAGGCCCATCTTGGCCGTATAGAATTCGATCGACTCGTTCATGTCGTTCACGAAGATCGACGTGTGTAAAAAGCGCGGCACGATCAGTGCGTGAAGTAGCGGTAGGTAGAGAAGACCAGCGCGACGTCGAGCCGGTCGGCGGCTTCGATCACGAGTTCGTCGCGAATGGAGCCGCCGGGCGCGATGATGGCGGTGCAGCCGCCTTCGACCGCCGCTTCGAGGCCGTCCGGAAATGGAAACGATCCGTCGCTCGCACACGCCGCGCCGGTAACCGCGGCGCGAATGGCGGCGATCCGAACCGCCGATACGCGATTCGTTTGGCCGGCGCAGATGCCGCGCGTCGTTCCGTTTTTAGCGATCACGATGCCGTTCGATTTGACGTGCCGTACGACGTCCCAGGCCAATGCAATGTCGTGCCATTGTTGCGGTTCCGGCTGCCGTTTGCTCACGACCCGCCATCGTTCGGGCGGAGCCGCCGGATCGTTATCTTCAGCCAACACGCCGCTCAACGCGCTACGAACGCGCAGCTCGCCGGCCAACACGTGCGGAAGATCTTCGTGGAAACGCATGACCCGCAAATTTTTCTTTTTGCACAGCAACGCCAGCGCGTCATCGTCGAACTCCGGCGCCGCGACGATCTCCAAAAAGAATTTCGATAGCGATTCGGCTGCCGCCAGATCGATCCGCGCGTCGGTGGCGACGATGCCGCCGTAGGCCGAAATCGAATCCGCCGCCAACGCTTCCGCAATCGCCAGATCGACGCGCGAGCGTTGCGCGACCCCGCACGGAATCGTATGTTTCACAACGACGGCGCGCACGTAGCGCTCGTGCTCGCTACCGAAATCGGCTCCCAGCGCCGCGCGCGAAAGCAACCGAAGCGTCGCGTCTAAATCGAGTAGATTGTTGTAGCTTAGCGTCTTGCCATGCAGCTGTTCGGGCAGACGATCGCGGCGATCGAGATAAAATGCCGCGCGTTCTTGCGGATTCGTGCCGTAGCGCAATCGCTTCACGAGCGGCAGCGTCAGAGCCAGCGCGCCGGGCAACTCGCTCGGCGGCACTTCCCCGGCGGTCGCGAGATAGTGCGAGATCGCGACGTCGTATTCGGCCGTCCGCTCGTATGCGACGATCGCCAGGCGGCGCCGTAACGCCGCCAAATCTTGCCCGGCGGCCAACGCTGAAAGAAACGATTCGTATTGCGACGGGTCGGTCAAGATCGATACGTGCGCGAAGTTTTTTGCGGCCGCGCGCAACAGCGCAACGCCCCCGATGTCGATCTGCTCGATCGCATCGCTCAACGTCACCCCCGCCCGCCCGACCGTATCCTCGAACGGATACAGATTGACGGCGACGACGTCGATCCGCGGAATCGCATACGTTTCGGCCTGGTGGGCGTGATCGGCGTCGTCCCGGTCGTATAAAATCCCACCGAAAATTTTTGGATGGAGTGTCTTGACGCGTCCGCCGAACAGTTCCGGGAAGCCGGTGATGATGCCGGCACCCCGCACGGCGACGCCACATTCTACTAGGTGCGCGCGCGTACCGCCGGTCGCGTAGATTGCCATGCCGCGCTCGATCAGGGCACGAGCCAATGCTTCGGCGCCGGTTTTGTCCGAAAGCGACAGCAACGCCGTTGGGCGCGCCTCAGGCAAGTGACAGCTCCGGCGCGAGCGGTGACAGCTCGGCCGATACGATCGCGCTGACGCCCGGCTCGCGCATCGTCACGCCGTAGAGCCGGTCGGCGAGTTCCATCGTCCGCTTGTTGTGGGTGACGATGATCATCTGCGCGTCGGCCGAGAACTTCCGGATCATGGCCGCGAATCGCTCGACGTTGGCGTCGTCCAGCGCCGCATCGACTTCGTCGAGCAGGTAGAACGGCGACGGCTTGACCGTCATGAGCGCGAAGATCAACGCTGCCGCCGTCATCGCGCGCTCACCGCCCGACAGCGCGGCCAGCGGCATCGACTTCTTACCGGGCGGCGCGACCGCGATCTCGATGCCGGTTTCGGAAAGATTTTCCGGATTGCTCTGCCACATCGACGCCGTTCCGCCCGGGAAAATCTCGGCAAACGTTTTCGCAAACGCGTCGGCCACTTTTGCAAACGTTTCGTTGAACTGCGCCTGCGTCTGAAGCTCGATCTCGCGAATCGACTCCAGGAGCGTTTCGCGGGCAGCGGTCAGGTCGTCCATTTGCGTGCGTAGAAACGTTTGGCGCTCGTTGACTTCGTCACGCTCGGCCTCGGCGTTGAGATTCGCATTGGTCGCCAGACGCGCGAACTCTTCGCGCAGTCGCGGTAAGTCGTCGACCACCTCGTCGGGCTCGCCGGCGTAGCGCGCTTCGACGTCGCGACACTCTTCCTCGTCGGCCGGGTTGGCCGCGAACTGCGATACGAGCATACCGAGCTCCGCATCGATCTCGGCTAAACGCGTACGATCGCGCTCGCCCACGCCCGACGCCTCGCGTTCGGTCTGTTCGGCCAGCTTCAAATCGGCTTCGACTTCGAGCTGCGTTGCTGCGATGCGGTCGCGATCGCGGCGGGCGTGCTCGAGCGCCGCATCGCCGTCGTTCACGCCGCGCCGCTCTCCCTCGATACGAACGTGCAGCGAGCGCGTCTCATCGGCCAGCGTTGCGATGTCGGCCAGCATCAATTCTCGCGCACCGATCGCACGCTTTTCGTCGACGTCGAGAATCCCCAATCGAGCGCGCGACGCGTCGCGATCGGCGCCAAGTCCCGCGAGACGTTCGCGGATGTCCGACGCTCGCGAAGCCGCATGCGTTTGTCGTTCTTCGGCCTGGCCGATCGTGGAACGCGCTTGTGCAAGGTCACCTTCGAGCCGCGTGCGGTCGGCGTCCGTTTCGTCGCCGGCGACGGCGGTCGTTTCGGCCACACGCCGTTGCTCGCGCGACTCGCGCTGTAAAACCGCCAATTCTTCGACGCGCGCACTTGCTGCGGCCGACTCGGTCTCGGTGCGCCGCGCCTCGGTCGCCGCAGCCGCCGCTTGGGCTCGCAACTCGGCCATCTGCAGGTCGAGATTCGCCAGCCCACGACGCTCGTTTTCGCGCGCGTCGATGGCCGTTTGCGCGCGTTCGTGGGCGGCTTGTAAGGCGGCTTCGCCACGCGCTAAGTTCGCACGGAGCTCGATCAGCGTTTCGCGCAACGTCCTGGCTTGCACGCGCCGCGACAAAATCGACCGCTCTCGTTGAAAACGGCCGCCGGTAATCGCGCCGCCGCCGGTAATCTGCTCGCCGCTGAGGGTAACGACGGTGTCGCGCAAGCCGCGTGCGCGAACCAGCTCGATGCCGGTTTGCAGCCGGTCGACGATCAACACGTTGCCCACGAGAAAATTGACGATACTCCGGAACCGCTCGTCAGTCTCTACCAATGCGTGCGCGTACCCGATCACGCCGGGAACGCGGCCTAACTCGTCGGGCAGCACGCGCCCCTCGCGATTGCGTAGCGTATCGAGCGGTAAGAACGTCGCGCGACCGGCCTCTTTGCGGTTGAGAAACTCGATGCAACGCTCCGCGCCTTCCGAGGTTGTCGTGACGACGTTCGAAAGACGCGCGCCGAACGCGACGTCCATCGCTCGAGCGTATCGCTCGTCGATCGTTACTAAGTTCGAAACGATGCCCTCGATGCCGCTCAACTCGCCGCGCTGCCACGCTTCGACCACCGCACGCGTCCCGGGCACGTGACCTTCTAAGTTGTTCTCGAGCTCTTCGATCGTGTGCAGCCGGGATTCGGCGCCGGTAACGGCCGACATCGCATCGCGATGGCTCGACAGCGCAGCGGCCAAGACGTCTTGGGCCTCCGACGCTTCGCGCTCTGCGCTTTCGAGGCCGGCAGCGTTATCGCGCCGGACGTCTTCTAACTCGGCGGTACGCTCGCCACGTTCGCGCAATCCATGCGCCGCCGATCCCGCTGCAATCGCCAGCTGCGCCGCACGTTCGCGCGCGGCCTCGAGGTCGCGATCGGCACGTTCCGACTGTGCGCGCAGATTTTCCGCCTGGACGCGACGCTCCGCGTTCGCAGTCGCGCGCTCGGCAGCCGCGGCTTCCACCTCGCGCAACTGCGTGAAGATCTGTTCGAGCGTCGAGCGCGCCGCCGTCAGGGCGTTCGCTGCCTCCAGCTCCCGTTCGCGTGCTGTATCGAGTTCTTCTGCGAGCGGGGCGATCTCGCGCTCGCGCAGTTCGATCGTGGCTTGCAACGTCGTGCGTTCTTGCTGGGCGCGCGCGGCGTCTTGCGCGGTCTGCGTGGACTGGCCTTCCAACGCCTCGCGTCGCGCTAGCGACGCCGCGTAATCGGCTTCGAGTCGCGCGAGCTCGGCACGACGCGATTGCACGTGCGTTCGCGCTTCTTCGAGTGCGAGTTCTTGCCGGTATGCATCCGTGCGCGCGCCGGCGAGTTTGGCTCCCAAGCTCGCGACGTTGGCGGCCGCCGCAGCGCGCCGCGCTTCGCCTGCATCTAACTGCGCACGCACCATTTCCCGCTCGGCGCGACGCGACGCGCCGGCCCGCAAATAGCCGAGGATTTCGAGGTCGCGAACGCGAGCGCTGACTTTCCGGTAGCGCTTTGCACGACGTACTTGCGTTTCCAATTCGGGGACGCGGCGCTCGAGTTCGACGATCAGGTCGTTGAGCCGCACCGCATTGCGTTCGGTTTGTTCCAGCCGGCGCATCGACTCGTTCTTACGCGCTAAGAACCTTCCGATTCCGGCGGTCTCTTCGAACAGCACGCGCCGGTCGGTGGGTTTGCTCGTGAGTATGGCATCGATCTGTCCTTGCGAAATCATCGCATAGGACCCGACGCCCAAGCCGGTTCCCGAAAGTAAGTCGGCGATGTCGCGCAAGCGAACCGGAGACCGGTTGATAAAATATTCGCTGTCGCCGGTACGATACGTGCGCCGGGTAATTTCCACTTCCGCAAACGCGACCGGCAAGCGTCCGTCGGAATTATCGAACAGCACCGAGACTTCGGCCAAGCCGAGCGGCTTGCGCGAATCGTTACCGGCGAAGATCACGTCTTCCAATTTGCCGCCGCGCAAGCTCTTGTTGGACGTCTCTCCCAGCGACCAGCGGAATGCGTCGACCAAGTTCGATTTGCCCGAGCCGTTCGGTCCGACGATGGCCGTAATGCCCGGCGAAAACGTAAGCGTCGTCGGGTCGGCAAACGTCTTGAATCCAAATGTCTTGACGTGCTTGAGCTTCATGTGCGCTGTCCTAAGCCTGCAAGCGCATCGGTTGCGGCAGCGCGCTGCGCGGCCTTCTTCGACGAACCATTGCCGGTTCCCAACTCCTTGCCTGCCACACTCACGGTCGACTCGAACGCGGGAGCCTGCGGAGTTCCGTCGTCGACTTCGCTATACATGGGCGTAGCCGATAGATGTTCCTGCGCGTAATGTTGCAGTCGCGTCTTTGGGTCGACCAAATCGCGAAGGCGCCCGGAAACCTGCTCGACGTGCTCGGCCAGCAAGAAGCGCCGCGCTTTGTCGAGTCCGTAGCGCAAGAACACGGCGGCAACGAATGCTTCGAAGGCATCCGCTAATACCGACGTGTTGCCGGTTCCGCCCGAAGCGCGCAGACCCGCACCGAGTTGGATGATCGACGAAAATCCCAGCCGCCGCGCGGTTTCCGCAAGTTCTGCGTCGTTGACGATCGCGGCTTTGCGCAACGTCAACATGCCTTCTGGTTCTTGGCCGAACCGCTCGTGCAGCCACTCCGCGGTAATAAACCCAAGAACCGAATCGCCCAAAAACTCCATGCGTTCGTTGGATTCGATCCCGCCTTCGCGCGCGTAGCTTTCGTGCACGAAGGCGCGCTCGACGATCGCAAGATCGCCCGCACGTTCGACACCGGCCAGCCGCAGCAGGTCGCGCAGCCGGCGGCGATGCGCCTCGCCAGCCAGAATCGGTCCTAACGTACTTTGCCGAAGACGATCACGCTGTTGTGACCGCCGAATCCGAACGAATTGGAGAGTGCCACCCGAACCGGCGCCCGGCGCGCGATGTTGGGCACGTAGTCGAGCGTACACTCGGGATCGGGAAATTCGTAGTTGATCGTGGGCGGCATAATGTCGTCGGCGACGGCCAGGACGGTCGCTACGCCTTCGATTCCGCCGGCCGCACCCAGCGCGTGGCCGTGCATCGACTTGGTAGAGCTGACCCCCATCCGCGTCGCATGATCGCCGAATGCTTTTTCGATGGCCTTCGATTCGGCTGGGTCGCCGATCGGCGTCGACGTTCCGTGCGCGTTGATATAGTCGACGTCGGCCGGCGCGATGCCCGATTTCTCGAACGCGCGCGTCAGTGCCAACATCACACCGGTGCCGTCGGGATCGACTGCGACCAGGTCGTACGCATCGGCGGACTGGCCGTAACCGAACATCTCGCAATAGATATGCGCGCCGCGCTTTTTCGCGATTTCGTACTCCTCGAGCACCAGCACGCCGGCGCCTTCTCCCAACACAAAACCGTCGCGCTCGCGATCGAAAGGACGGCTCGCGCGGGTGGGGTCGTCGTTTCGGGTGGACATAGCGCGCATCGACGCAAAGCCGCCGATCGCCAGCGGCGACACCGTCGCCTCGCTGCCGCCCGTGATCATCGCATCGGCGTCGCCGAACGCGATGTAGTTGTATGCGGTCGCGATCGCATCGTTTGCGCTGGCGCACGCACTTCCGGCCGAAAAAATTGGGCCGCGGAAGTTGTGGCGCATGGAAATGTGCGCCGCTTGCGCGTTCGACATCAGCATAGGTATGAAGAAGGGAGTGACTTTCGACCACGTCCCGTTCTCGCTGGCCTTTTCAGAATTGAGCCAAAACGTGATAATACCGCCGATGCCGGTACCGAGTACCGCTCCGACGCGCGAACGATACTCCGCGTCTTCGGGAAGCCGCGCGTCGGCGATCGCCTCGGCCCCGGCGACGACCGCGAACTGCGTGAAGCGATCCATACGGCGCGCCTCTTTGCGTCCGAGCAGTTCCTCGGGTGCCCAATCTTTGACCTCGGCCGCGATGCGCGTTGCGAACAGCGTCGCGTCGAATGCGGTAATCGGAGCAACGCCCGACTCACCGGCGACGCAGTTTCTCCAGAAGTCCTTACGGTTGTTTCCGATGGGCGTCACGGCGCCGAGGCCGGTTACGACCACGCGGCGGCGCTGCACCCGGGTAAGAGAATCGTTCAAAGCTCCAGCAAGTTACGGCGGCGCCGAATCCGTCCCTTTTCAAGCCCGCTTAGCGCCGTGCGACGGCGGAACGAACGATGACTGCAATCAGTAATCCAAGCGCCACGAGCGCGATGCCTACCCCCGCCAGCATGGCGACGCGAGCCAATTCGACCCTCCGGGCAATGCCCGCGCAGCGAGCGAAGCCGTCGGAAAGCTCGACCTGCGCACACCAAGAGATACGCCAGCGCGCCCGCCACATGCCCGACATCGGCGAACCGAACGCCGGCCATCCGCTGGACATGGCGCCCCACGAGCTGCGCGCTGCTGCATCGGTTCCAAGGCGTTCGTGCAACGCGAGTGCAGTTTTTGCATCGATGCGTCCGACGTTCCACATCGAGTCGAAACGTCGCGGGCCGCTCCACGCTTGTGCGGTTTCATCGAACGTGTAGGCGTCGACGTCTCGCAGCGTCGCATCGCGTCCGACGTGCAGCGCATAGAAGGAGGGATTGTTTTCGTAGATTGGGGAGACCGCGCCGAGCACGACGATCGGAACGTCGCCCGCGACGCGCACATCGAAACGATGCGTGTGTCCGGCGAGCGCAAAGGCGATTCGGTTGCGAGGATCCGCGATCGTTTGAGCGAGCCGTTCGTTCCACGGCAAACGCAAGAACGGCCACGCCAAAAAGCCGCGTGCGATTTGGGTGGAATAGGCATCGTAGCCCGGCGGCACGTGCATCAAGACGACGTTGCGAATGCCCGGCGGAGTAGACGGCAGCGTCGTATCGAGCCAATCGATCTGCCGCTGCGGTGAAGCGGCGACGCTGCCCGGGCACGGTCCGCGACTCATCTGCGAATAGACGACCGTGTCGAGCACCGCCACCCGGATGCCCTGAAACGGGCGCAGCGCGTAGTAGCCGTCGCGAGCCAGGGCGGCTTGAGCGCTCGCCGGGGCGCCACGCAGGATGAGCGGAGCCCACACCGCGGCCAGTGCGCGAGCGTACGGCGTCCCGAAATCGGTGCGATAGTCGCCACAGGGTGTGTCGTTGTTGCCGAGAGCGACGGCGAAACGGCTGGTGGGAAAGGCGCGCCCCAACGCCCGTGCCACGATCGCCATCGTCCGCAATCCGGCTGCGTCGGCCGACGCCTGATGCTCGTGCGAGCGCAGCCCGAAGTGGTGCGCGAGGAAGTCGCCCGGCAAGACGATCAGGCTTGGGTTGGGGGCGGCGGCGTGCATAGCGCGCAGGAGCGACGCGAGCAGAGCGGCGTTCCCATCATGGCCGTAGGGCGACGGTTCGGCCGAGCGGTCGAACGGATTGAGATGGATGTCGCTCACGACAAGCCAGGTCGCATCCCCCGGATCCCTGGGCTTCGGAGCGGCAGCGGTGAGCGCCAGTACCAAGAGGAAGGCGGAGAGAATGCGGGCCATCACCGGGGCGATTCGCCCGAAAAGCCTCCAGGCCCGGTGACTTGTCCTTGACGCTCCGGCGACTCCGCATCTATAATCAGTGGCTATCTGTCGTCGGCTCGGCCGGGGGCAGTTCTTTTGTTCGTGTGAGGAAGATTTTCGATGAAGCGGACTTTTCAACCGCACAACCGCCGGCGCAAGCGCGTCCACGGTTTTATGGAGCGGATGAGCACCAAGAACGGCCGCAAAGTGTTGGCGCGCCGCCGCAAGAAGGGGCGCCATCGCCTGACGGTCTAATGCGCCGTTTTGCAGCCCTGCGCCGCCGGGCCGATTTCGGCCGGCTCAAGCGGGGCGGCCGGCGCATGACGACCCCCAGCGTGACCATCTACACCACCCCCGCCGCCCCGGGCGATTCCGTTTCGCTGGTCGGCATCACCGTGAGCGCATCGATCGGAAAAGCCGTTGTCCGCAACAAGCTGCGTCGCCGTATCGCGGCGATCGTGAACGAACTACTCGGCCCGAGCCGAGTACGCATACTTATCGTTCCGCGCCCGTCCGCCGCCGCGCTGACGTTCGGCGAACTACGCGCCGAGCTGTGTTCGCTGGTTTCTCGATAACGTGCGCGCCGCCACAATCGCGCTACTTCGCGCGTACCAACTGGTCATCTCACCGTACATGCCGGCCGCGTGCCGCTTTTATCCCACTTGTTCGCAGTACGCGATCGACGCGGTGAACGAGCATGGGATCCTGCGCGGAAGCCTTTTGGCGCTCGCGCGGTTGGCACGCTGTCATCCGTTCAATCCCGGCGGCGTCGACTTCGTCGTTCCGGCCCACGCTCGCGCTTCGCGTAAAGGAACCCGGCTTCGTTGCACCCGCTCGCACACGTAATCCTCGCAACCTCGTGGCTCGATCCGATCGTCAACGCGCTGTCGTGGCTCGTTTTAGAGATCAATCGCCCGATCAATAATCTCGGAATCACGCTGGTCCTCTTCGCCGCGCTGATCCGGATCGTGTTCTGGCCGCTCAACGCGGCACAGTTCAAGTCAATGCTCAAGATGCAGTGCGTCGCTCCGCAGATCAAGAAACTGCAGGAGCGCTACAAAGACAAAGCCGACGCCGCCAAGCTGCAGCAAGAAACGATGGCGTTGTACAAGCAAAACGGGGTCAACCCGTTGGCCGGCTGCTGGCCGATGCTGGTACAGTATCCGTTCATCATCAGCGTGTACTACGTCGTACTCAACCACAAGTCGCTGTTCGAAAATCAGGACTTTTTGTGGATCGGCTCGCCGCTGTCGCTGTCGATTCCACATATCATGGCGATCAGTCTGGCGCACAGCGACATCATTTTACTCGTGCTGTACGCGCTGTCGATGTATCTGAGCGTCCGGTTCGGCAGCATGCCGGCAACCGATCCGCAGCAAGCCAGCATGCAGCGCACGATGTCATTGATCTCGCCGTTGATGCTCGGCTTTTTCGGCTGGAAGTATCAGTGGCCGTCGGCGATGGTCGTGTACTGGCTGTCGTACAACATCTTCACCATGGCGCAAACGTTCTACATGCTTCGCCGCTATCACGAACCGCTATCGTTTGCCGACAGCCAGCACCTCGTCACCGACGACGGGCCGCTTCCGCCCCAAGCAGCCAAAGCAATTTCGAAAAGCTCCGGCGGCAACGGTGCGGCCAAAAAGAGTGCCGGAACGAACGGCAATCGCCCGAAGAAAAACAAGAAAGGCGCGTAATCGTAATGTTATACGAAGACGATTTCGAATACGAAGAACAACCCGCCAACATTCGCGACCGGGCAATTCCGGGCCGTCCCGGCGGAGACAACCGCGTGCAGCGCGGCGGCGACGGAGCCCGTCGCACCGGCGGACGCCCGCCGGGCAACGGCCGTCGATACGGTGCGCCGTTGCATCGATCGAGTGCCACGCAAGAGCATTTCGATCTTCCCGACAACGCCAAGCCGGCACACGACATCCTTGCCGAGCTACTGCGACTGATGGGTCTGCAAAACACCGAAATTCATTACATCCCGCGCTCGGAAGGTGAATATCTGGAAGTCACCGGCCCCGAGTTGGGCATGTTGATCGGGCGTCACGGCAACACGCTCGAAGCCATGAACCTCGTCATCAACAACGCCCTCAACGCGGGCGTTCGCAACAATCGCCGCTATTACACGGTCGATGCCGAAGGCTATCGCGCTCGCCGCGCCGAGCATCTCAAATCGCTGGCGCTGGCGACGCGCGACCGTGCGATCCGCGAGAGTTCGCCGCAACGTCTCGAACCGATGCTGCCGTCGGAACGCAAGATCGTGCATCTGGCGCTGACCGAGTTTCCGGACGTTCGGACCGAGTCCGAAGGCGAAGAACCGGAACGCCGGGTCGTCATTTTTCCGGCCTAGACCGCGAGTTGGGCGGCGAAACGATCGTCGCTCCGGCGACGCCGCCCGGCCGTGGTGCGCTGGCCGTCGTTCGTGCTAGCGGACCGGGCGTTCGGACGCTGGCAGCCCGTCTCGTTCGCGGCCGCAGCCTTCTGCAGCCGCGCGTTGCAGCTCGAGTCGAAGTGCTCGACGAAACCGGCCGCGCGATCGACGATGGCCTGGCGCTGTTCTTTCCGGCGCCGGCGAGTTACACCGGCGAAGACGTACTCGAGCTCCAGCTGCATGGCTCGCCGGTCATCGTCCGCGAGGTCGTTCGGGCGTGGATCGCCTGCGGTGCTCGTTATGCCGATGCCGGTGAATTCACGCGGCGCGCGTTTCTGAACGGCAAACTCGGACTGCATCAGGCCGAAGCGGTGGCCGACCTCATCTCGGCCGAAACGCGCTCGGCCGCTCGTGCCGCTCGCGCTAACCTGGCCGGCGGACTCACCGCCCACGTCGCGGACGTTCGCGCGGGTTTACGCGACGCGCTCGAGCTGTTGGCAGCGGCGGTCGACTTTCCCGATGAAGTCCCCGACCCGGATCCGGCCGTTTTGCTGGCGGCGATCGAGGCTGCGATCGTGCGTCTCGAGGGCCTGCAGCGCGACGGCGAGCGCGGCCGCCTGGTGCGAGAGGGCGTTACGGTCGCCATCGTGGGACCGCCCAATGCCGGCAAGTCTTCGCTCCTGAATGCCCTGCTCGGCGAAGATCGTGCCATGGTGTCGGAGATCGCCGGAACTACGCGCGACACCATTGAGGAGTCGATCGCCATCGGCAACGTGCCGGTGCGCCTCGTCGATACCGCCGGCATCCGCTCCGGCGCCGGACGGCTCGAGTCGGAAGGCATCGAGCGAACGCGACGGGCGCTCGATGGGGCGCGGGTCGCGCTGCTCGTGATCGACGGTTCGATGCCGCTCGACCTGACCGCGCGCGAGCTTTTGGATCGGACGGACGGCCGGCCACGCGTGGTATTTTTGAACAAGGCCGACGCCGGCGATGCGGGTGCCCGCAGCTACAACGGGCCGGACGCCGTTCGCGGCAGCACGTGGGATTCCCAAACCGTCGAACGGATCGAGCGCGCGCTGGCCGTCGCCGGATGGAACGGCGAAGATCCCGACGTCGAGCGGCCGCATCTCGCCGCCCTGCGCGAGTTCGACGCCGTCAACGAGGCACTGGAAGCGTCGAACCTCGCGGCCGCGACCCTGCGCCGCGGCGAACCGGTCGATTTGATTACGGGTGAGTTGCAGCGCGCCATCGCCGCGCTCGGCCACGTTACCGAAAATGCCGCCGCCCAAGAGCTGCTGGACCGTATATTCGCTCGGTTTTGCATCGGCAAGTGATCGCGTTCGCACACCGACAGCGCATGATTTCCGCATGCGCCGTTGAAGGCGAATGCATCGTTTTTCTGTCGCGCCATCCATAAGGAGCACGGACATGGTTCACGTTCTCGCCCGCAACTGGTGGGCGCTCCTCATCCGCGGCATCGCAGCCGTCATCTTCGGTATTCTTGCATTCGCTTTGCCCGGCGTAACGTGGTATGTCGTGTGCATTCTGTTCGGTGCGTATGCATTCGTCGACGGCATTTTTGCAATCGTTTCCGCAGTTCGGGCCGCGCAAGCGCACGAGCGCTGGTGGCCGTTCGTACTCGAAGGCATCGTCGGCTTAGCCATCGGTGTCGTAACGTTTTATGACGTCCGCATCACGATTTTGGCGGTGTATTTCACGATCGCGGTGTGGGCGTTCGTTACCGGCATACTCGAGATCGCAGCCGGCATACAGCTGCGCAAAGCGATCGCAAACGAGTGGCTGCTCATCCTAGCCGGGCTCGCGTCGATCGTGTTCGGCGTCTTCATGTTCTGGCATCCGATCGCGGCCGCAGTGTCGATTATTTGGATCGTCGCGACGTATGCAGTCGTCTTCGGCATCATCATGATCGCGCTGGCGTTTCGCTTACGTGCGCATCCGTCAGCAGGCGGTGCCGTCGCGGCCGTGTGACGATCTCGACGACGCGCGACGACGATGCAGCAGTCATCGTCGTCGGCGGCGGACATGCCGGCTTGGAAGCGGCCTTGGCGTCGGCGCATTTGGGCGTGCCGACGCTTTTGCTAACCGGCGATCCGTCGAAAATTTGTACGCTCCCGTGTAATCCTTCGATCGGCGGAAGCGCCAAAGGTCAACTGGTGCGAGAAATCGACGCGCTCGGCGGCGCAATGGGAAGCTTGGCCGATCGCAGCTCGCTACACGTTCGCTTCCTGAACGAAAGCAAGGGACCGGCCGTTCGAGCGCTTCGCCAGCAAATGGACAAGCCGGCCTATGCACGCAACGCCGTCGCAGAAATGCGCGGCATCGAAAATATTACGATCGTTGCCGGACTGATCGATAACGTCCTGACCTCGGGCGGCGCCGTGCGAGGCGTAGTCACCTCCGACGGCCGCACGTTTCGCGCGCGCCGCGTGGTGCTGGCGACCGGCACGTTTCTTGGCGGACAGTCGTTCCGCGGCGACGTCGTTCTGCCCGAAGGCCGCTTTGGTGAAGCGCCGGCGACAGAACTGTCGCGCACGCTGCGCCGGCTCGGATTCCCGACGAGACGGCTGAAAACCGGAACGCCGCCGCGCATCGATCGCGCCACGATCGACCGTGCCGCGATGGTGGAGCAGCCACCGAGTGCCGTCCCACTCATGTTTTCATACCGGTCGCCGGTGCGATTTGCCGGTCCGCAACTTCCGTGCTACATCACCGAAACCAACGCGCAAACCCACGCGCTCGTACGCGATAACTTGGCCAAATCGCCACTCTACGGTCTCGACTTGATCCGCGGAATCGGACCTCGCTACTGTCCATCGATCGAAGACAAAGTCATTAAATTTGCCCACAACCCGAGCCATCAGATATTCATCGAGCCCGAAGGCTGGGACGAGCCGACGCTGTACGTCGGCGGCTTCTCGACGTCGCTCCCGGCCGACGTGCAACTGGCGATGCTGCATTCGATGCGCGGCTTAGAGCATTGCTCGATGCTCCGGCCGGGCTATGCCGTCGAATACGACGCCGTACCGCCGATCGAGCTGCTGCCGACGCTCGAAACGCGGCGCGTCGCCGGCTTGTACCACTGCGGCCAGTTGAATGGGACGTCAGGCTACGAAGAGGCGGCCGCACAAGGTCTGATGGCCGGGATCAATGCGGCGCGCGCCGCCCTGGGGAAGGCGCCCGTTCGGCTCGGTCGAGACCAAGCGTACATCGGCGTCCTGATCGACGATCTCGTTACCAAGGACGTCGACGAGCCGTACCGCATGTTGACCTCGCGCGCCGAGCATCGGATCGTGCTGCGGCACGACAACGCCGATCTGCGCCTGACCCCGGTCGGACGCGAAGCGGGATTGATCGGCGACGAGGCCTGGGAGGCATTTGGCTCCCGTCGCGACGCGCTCGATGACGGGCTTCGTCGTGCGGAAATCACGCGCTATGTGCGGGGGCACCGCTTCGAAGCGGGTACGACCATTGCATCGGCCTTGCGGCGGCCCGAGGTTGTTTACTCCGATGTCGCGACGGACTTCGACCCCCGACTCACCGACGAGATCGGCGAGCGAGTCACGTTGGAAATCAAGATCGCCGGATACGTGAAGCGACAGGAACTCGCGATCGAAAAGGCCGCTAAGGCCGAGCGCGTACCGATTCCCAGTTGGTTCGACTACGGAGCGGTGGTAGCGCTATCGAGGGAAGCACGCGAAAAACTGACCGGCCGGCGTCCCGAGACGCTTGGAGCCGCCGGGCGCATCCCGGGCGTAACCCCCGCGGACGTAGCAATTTTAAGTGTCTTTGTTGGCCGCCCGCAAGTGGCCGTAACAGAGGGAGAATATCGTGGATAACCCGGTTCGCGACGGGGCCGCCGTCGAGCACGTTTCAGGACTGCCGTTTTCGGCGACGGTCGACCGTCTGAAGCAAACAATCGAAGGTGCGGGAATGCGCGTTTTCTCCGAAATCGACCATGCCGCCGGAGCCCGTGAGGCCGGCCTGGAGATGCTGCCGGCGACGGTCTTGATCTACGGCTCTCCCGCCGGGGGGACGCCCGTCATGCTGGCCGCACCAGGAGCGGCACTCGATCTTCCGCTGCGAGTCCTGGCGCGTGAACGACCCGACGGCACGACCGTGATCGCGTTCCACCCGGCCGAGCACATGTTGCGCGAAGACGGCGTCCCGCCCGAGCTGGCGGGCCGGCTGACGAAGGCGCAAGAGATACTAGTCGCGGCGATCTCCATCGGCTGATGGCATTGCTGCCCGAGCTGCTCGATGCAGCCGGCGTCGAACCCGGCGTTCGCGACCGGCTCGCCCGATACGGGCGCCTGGTCCTTGAAACGAATCGTTCGCTGAACCTCACCGGCGCGAAGACCGAGGACGACTTGGCTCCCCACCTGCTTGACAGCCTTTCACTGCTACCGTATCTGGGAGCGGACCTCATTGACGTCGGCTCGGGCGCCGGCTTTCCAGCCATTCCGCTGGCGATCGCTTCGGGCCGGCCAATCACGATGGTGGAAACGACGCAGAAAAAAGCCCTTTTCCTGCGTAGAGCACTCGACGAGCTAGAGCTTGAGGGCGAAGTCGTGAACGAACGCGCCGAGGTTGCCGGACATGTCGGGCGACTGCGCGATCACTTCACCACGGGAACCGCCCGCGCCGTCGGTAGCGGTCCGACCGTCATGGAACTGCTGCTTCCGTTCGTCGCCGCGGGCGGAGTAGCGCTCTTGCAGCGCGGCAAACTCGACGAAACGGAGCGCGCAGCGATGAGCGATGCTGCACCGGTGCTAGCAGCTGAAGTGGAGGCCGAGCTGCCGGCCGGGGGTGACCGGCGGATCATCTTGGTGCGGAAGCTGGGTCCCACCCCGCAGCGCTTCCCGCGGCGAGCCGGGGTGCCGGATCAGCGCCCACTCTGCCTCGAGCGCTAGAGCCGGTAACCCTCGAACGCCCGTATCCGGCGCCTCGCTTCGCCCGACTGTTTCACGTGAAACATTGGATGAGCGAGCTTCCCGGAGGGTTTCCCGGCGGGAAAGAAAGATGAACTACTACCATGACTGTTTCACGTGAAACGCCAGAGCGAGGCATCGACGCAGTCATCGATCGTCGATTGGCTGAGGTGCTGCCGGCCGGGAGCCTGTACGCCGTGGGCGGCCGAGTTCGCGACCATTTCCGTCAGGCAGCCGGTGAAAGCGTCGAAACGCAGGACGATCTCGATTACTTAGTCACCGGCATTACTGCCGAGCGCTTGCTTGAATGCCTTCAACCGTTAGGCCGTGTCGACGTCGTGGGAGCGGCGTTTGCAGTCGTCAAGCTGACGCTCTTTGGGCGGACCGTCGATATCGCGTTGCCCCGTCGCGAACGTTCCACCGGCGCCGGACACCGGCAGTTCGAGGTGCAAAGCGGGCCCGACGTGTCGCTCGAGGACGATCTCGGCCGGCGCGATTTCCGCATGAACATGCTGGCACGCGCGCTTCCCTCTGGAATACTGGTCGATCCGTATGGGGGCGTCGGCGACATCGCGTTGCGCCAAATCGACATCCTCAGTCGCAAGGCATTCGAGGAAGATCCGCTGCGCATGCTGCGAGCAGCGCAATTCGCAGCTCGATTCGCCTATGCACCCACGGCCGAAACGCTCGAAGCGATGACGCGCTCGGCGCACCTGACGCCGACGATTTCTCCGGAACGTATCGCCGACGAACTCAGCAAGCTGCTGTTGAAAGCTCCGCGACCGTCGACCGGCCTCGAATTGCTGAGGAAAACCGGCGTTTTACGCGAGTTCTGGCCGGAGTTGACCGAGGGCTACGGCGTGGAACAAAACGAGTGGCACGCCTACGATGTGTGGCATCACGCGATGGCGACGGTCGACGCGACGCCGCCGGGCGACCTCACGCTACGGCTCGCCGCACTGCTGCACGACGTTGGAAAACCACGCACGAAAGACGGGCCGCACTTTTATCGCCACGAGAGCGTCGGCTCCGAAATGGCCGCCCAGATGCTGACGCGGCTACGCTTTTCGAACGAGATCGTCGACGACGTGTCGCAGCTGGTAGCGCTGCATATGTTCGCAGCCGATGAAGCGTTGAGCGACGCAGCCGTGCGGCGCTTCATCCGTCGCGTCGGACTCGCACGGATCGATCGCCTTTTCGCCGTTCGACAAGCCGACGTCGCCGGCTCGGGATTACCGAAACGCGGCGACCACAACGAGCGTTTCGCCGAACGTGTATCGGCCGAAATCGACCGTAAACCGGCATTTTCGGTGACCGACCTGCACGTGCGCGGCAGCGACGTCATCGATGCGATGGTGCGGCGCGGACTGGTCGATTCCGGCTTTCGTGGCGACGCGCGAGTGGGCGAAGCGCTGCACTGGTTGTTCGAGCAGGTCACCGATGCACCCGAGCGTAACGAGCGCACTTCGCTGTTGCTCCTTTTGGAACAATACTTCGACCGGTATACCGAGCGCGCGGCGCTCGCCAAGTGAGGTTGGAACCTGCCGCGCATCATCGCTTTGGTCAATCAAAAAGGGGGCGTCGGCAAGAGCACGACGGCCGTCAACCTTGGTGCGGCCCTAGCGGTATGCGGAAGTCGGGTGCTGATCGTCGATGCCGATCCGCAGGGCAATGCGACGACCGGATTCGGCGTCGACAAAACGCAAGTGCGGCACGATACGTACGACGTTCTTTTGCACGACGTGGCCGCGGACGACGCGATCGTTTCGACCGAGCTCGAAACGCTGTTTCTGTTGCCGGCCACGATCGATTTGGCCGGCGCCGAAATAGAACTCGTGTCGGCACTATCGCGCGAAACTCGTTTGCGCCAGGCGTTGGCGCCGGTTGCCGAACGCTACGATTTCGTGTTGATCGACTGTCCCCCGTCGTTGGGCTTATTGACGGTCAACGCGCTGACGGCCGCCTCGGAATGCCTTATTCCGGTGCAAGCCGAGTATTACGCGCTCGAGGGGTTGTCGCAACTGGTTGCTGTCGTTGGCCGCGTGCGCCAGGCGCTCAACCCGCAGCTGCGAGTTGGCGGCGTGCTGGTGACGATGTTCGACGGCCGCACTCGATTGGCGGGCGAAGTGCTCGACGAACTCGTGAAGTTCTTTCCGCGCGAAATGTTTAAAACACAGATTCCGCGCAACGTGCGCATCTCCGAAGCGCCGTCGTTCGGCCGCCCGGTCGTTCTGTTCGATGTGAAGAGCCGGGGTGCGCAAGCGTACCTTTCGCTCGCTCGTGAAATGCTCGACGCCGAGCGCGTCGCTTCGTGAGCACCCCAAAACGAGGTCTCGGGAAAGGCCTCGACGCGTTACTGAGCGGCAGCGCACTTGCGCCGTCCTCGCGCGATGAGGCGTTGCGCGAAATACCCGTCGCACGCATTTCGCCTAACGCGCGCCAACCGCGTAAACTATTCGATGCGCAACCGCTCGACGATTTGCAGCGTTCGATCGCCGAATACGGCGTGTTGGTTCCCGTCATCGTCCGGCGGCGCGGCGACGATTACGAATTGATCGCCGGAGAGCGGCGCTGGCGCGCGAGCGCGGCATTACAGCGCGCCACGATTCCCGCCATCGTGCGAGATAGCGACGACCGCGTCGCGCTCGAACTGGCGATGATCGAAAATCTGCAGCGCGAGGATTTGAATCCGCTCGAAGAAGCCGCCGGCTTCGCCGATCTGACCGACGAGCACGGACTTACGCAAGACGAGGTCGCGCAACGGTTGGGAAAGAGCCGTCCCGCGATTGCGAATGCGCTGCGACTGCTGACGCTCCCGGACGCGATTAAAGCGATGGTCGCCGCGGCGAAGCTGTCGGCCGGTCACGCGCGCGCGTTGCTGGCCGCGCCGCCCGAGCGTCGCATCGCGCTGGCCGAGCGCGCGATTCGTGAAGGACTGACGGTGCGCGCGCTCGAGCGAATTGCGGCCGGCATCGCAACGACGAAGGTCCGACGGCGCACCGGCTTAACGCCCGACGAACTCGATTTCGAAAACCGCCTGCGCGAACGCTATGGTGCGCACGCGGCGCTCGTTCGTGGTAAGCGCGGAGGACGCATCGAATTGCGTTTTACCAATAGCGATGAGCTCGTGCGTATCGGCGAGCTGCTGCTCGGCGAATCATGAACGTCGCCGTCATCGGGCGCATCCTCACGATGGCGATGTTCGGCGCGATCTGCTTCGTCTTGCTAGTTCCGCTCGCTATCCAGCGCCATCAAATTCCCTTTGCAATCGCGGTCATCGTGCTGTTCCTCGTCTATCTTATCGCCAACGCGATCGCGTGGCGCCGCACGTTTCGCCGCTGACGCGCAACGCGCGTCTAGCGTTGCTGCGCGGGCCGTACGTAATCGTGAATGACGGCCACGGCTCGCCCGATCCGGTCGACATCGTGCGCGCATGCATCGGCGCCGGAGTGCACGTCGTGCAATACCGCGCAAAGCGCGGCATCGATGTGGCGCGGCTGCGAGCACTGCGCGGGATAACTGCGGAAACCGGCACACTGCTCGTCGTCAACGACGACATCGAGGCGGCCTTGGCATTCGATTGCGACGGCGTTCACCTCGGACCCGACGACGGTGCCTTCGGTGGCCTGGATCTCGTGCGCGAGCGGTCGATCGACCGGCTCATCGGCGTTTCCGCGGGCACGCCGGAGGAAGCGCGCGCGGCCCAAGCCGCCGGCGCGGATTACATCGGCATCGGCGCAGTCTTCGCGACCGCTTCGAAAGTCGACGCCGGCGCCCCCATCGGACTCGACGGGTTGCGTGCCGTGGCCGCCGCCTGCGATCTCCCGGCCGCCGCGATCGGCGGCATCGGTGCGGCAAACATGGCCGAAATCGCACGCACGGGCGTCGCGATGGCAGCGGTTATCTCGGCCGTCGCAAGCGCGCCGGATCCGGCCGCGGCTGCCCGCGAGCTAGTCGCTATTTGGAACCGGGAACGCTGCGAGTGATCGTTCTCTCGATCGGCACGACGCATCCGTGGAACGTGGCCGGAACCGGACGCGATATCGTCGTCGGCACGGCGATGGGCGCGCGCGTTTTTACCGCCGTGGCGGCCGTCAGCGCCCAAGATTCCACCGGAGTACGCGCGCTCGCGGCGGTCGACATACGAACGTTCGACGCGCAACTCGATGCGTTGCCATGGCAATCGGCCGGTTCGATGCGCGTCGGCGCGCTGCCGTCCGCAGAGCACGTCGGAGCGGTCGCAGCACGGCTCCGACCGCGGCCGGATCTTCCGGCGGTTGTCGACCCGGTGCTTCGCGCGACCCTAGGCGGCGCGCTGGCCGGCAACGACGTTGCCGCCGCGCTCTCCACAATGATCTCGGTGCTGCCGAGCGTCATCCTGACACCAAATCTCGCCGAAGCCGCCGCTTTGCTCGAGGCCCTGGCGCCGGCGCGCGACGGCATGGCCGCAGCAGCCGAGGCGCTCCTGCGTCGCGGCTTGCGAGCCGTGTTGTTGAAAGGCGGACACCTCGACGGCGACCCGGTCGACGTGCTGGCAACACGCGACGGAACGGAGACGTTCGGCGACACGCGCATTGCCGGCCGGATGCGCGGGACCGGCTGTACGCTGGCGATCGCACTGGCCTGCGAGCTCGCGCGCGGCGCATCGCTGCGACACGCGGTGGTGGAAGCGCGCGCATACGTGCGCGCTCAAATCGCCGCGCGCTGAGCGCCGGCGCTTAGGGGACGAGTTTGAGGGAGCGGTCGAAGAAATGTTGTTTCATTTTTTCTTTCGCTCGCGCGACCGTTTCTTCGGTGGCGGTAATCGCTCTGACGGTGCCCAACCGAAGCGCATCGAGAACGTCGTAAGGCCGGCGTTCGAGTTCCGCGCGTCGCGCCCGAATCGGCGACAGCAAGTCGTTCAGAACCTCGACGAGACGGTCTTTCACCTGAGAATCACCAACCTGGCCGCGTCGGTATAAGTCTTTATGCTCTTCGACCCACGCCGCATCGGGATTGAACGCATCGTGGAAAATCCACAGCGGATTGTCTTCGATCCGGCCGGGGTCGGTCGCGCGTAAACGGTTAGGATCCGTGTACATGCTTCTCACTTTTTTCCGTACGTCGTCGGCCGAATCGGATAGATAGATCGCATTGTTGAGCGATTTGCTCATCTTTAAAAGCTGACCGTCCGGTCCGGGAGCTCCGATGCCCACCAATCGTTTGACGCGCCCGAGCAACGGCCGCACCATCGGAAACAATCCGCCCATCTCGACTTGTCGGTCGTCGGGCGCATTGGAGTCGACGCCGCAATACAGTTGGTTGAAGCGCCGGACCACTTCGCGGGTCATTTCCAAATGCGGAAGCTGGTCTTCGCCAACGGGTACGACGTCGGCGCGAAAGGCTAAGATGTCGGCCACTTGCCCCACGGCATACAACGGAAAACCGAACGCGTAGTTTTCCCCGAGATTCTTGTCGCGCAGCTCGCTCTTGAGCGTCGGGTTGCGAAGAACCCGGTTGAGCGGTAAGAGCATCGAGAAGAAAAACGTTAACTCGTCGATCGCGGGGACTTCACTCTGAATAAAGAGCGAGCTCCTCTGCGGATCGATTCCGGCCGCAAGCCAGTCGGTCGCGACTTGCATGACGCTATCTCGAATCGCATCCGGATTTGCGGCATTCGTCGTAAAAGCGTGCTTGTTGGCGATGATGAAATAGCAATCGTACTCGTCTTGGAGACGCACGCGATTTTCGATGCTGCCGACCAAATGGCCCAGATGGAGCCGCCCGGTCGGCGTATCGCCGGTAAGGAGTATCTTCTTCACGCTAGGGTCTGCTTGTAAACGAAGGACGTTAGCCGTTGAATTGAGGCAATACGGTGGCGATCTGTTTGAGCGCCCAGTCGATGTCGTCGAGCGAAGCGGCGTATGAAAAACGCAAATAGCCTTTGCCTGCAGCACCGAACGACGAGCCGCCGCCGCATGCAACGCCGCCCTCTTCGAGCAAGAATTTTGCGAGCGCGCGATCGTCGTGCGTGATTGCCATCGCATTGGGAAACGCGTAAAACGCGCCTTCCGGCAGGGTGCACGATAAGCCGTCGATATCGTTGAGACCGGCGACCAAACGGTCGCGGCGCTGACGGAACGTTTCGTTCATGCGGCGCACCGGTTCGTCGGGACCGGTCAACGCGGCGACGCCGGCCATCTGCACGAAGCCGGTGACGCAGCTGAACGTATTATTGTTGAACAGCGTCACGACTTTCGCGAGCTCTTCCGGTAGAATCGCATAGCCTAAGCGCCAGCCGGTCATCGCGTACGCCTTCGAGAAGCCGTCGACGATAATCGTGCGGTCGCGCATGCCGTCTAAAGCTGCGATCGACAGATAGTCAGAATCCAAGTAGAAGTTGCGGCTGTAGATTTCGTCGGCGATCACGAGGAAGTCGTGGCGTTGCGCCATCTCGGCGATGCGTTCGAGATCGCCGCGCGTCAGCACGCCGCCGGTCGGATTGTGCGGCGAGTTGATCACGAGCGCTTTGGTCTTATTCGAGACGCGCGTTTCAAGCTCGTCGAGATCCATTCTCCAGTTGCGCGACTCGAGCAACGGAATCGCGTGCACGTTGGCCTGCAGATAACTCGAACAGGAAGCGTACGCGGGATACGCCGGATCGAAATAAATGAAATCGTCGCCCGGGTTCAACAACGCCGATAACACGTTCCAAATAATCGGTTTCGCACCCGGTCCCACGACGACGTTTTCGGCCGTATACACCGGCGAAATGTGGCGGAAGCGGCTGGCATACTCGGCGATCGTCGCACGCAGCAACGGGATACCGGCCGACGGCGTGTAGTGCGTGTGGCTGTCGTACAACGCTTCGACCGCCGCTTTCTTGATGTGTTCGGGCGTGTCGAAATCCGGCTCGCCGATCTCCATATGCACGACGCGGCGGCCCTGCGCTTCGAGCTGGCGCGCGCGCGCCAGGACTTCGAATGCGTTCTCCGATCCCAAACGTTCGACCGCAGACGTGATGCGGGCATCGTGCGTTGCGAGCATGTACGATTTCCCTTTCGAATCTCTCGTTGTAACTTGGTGGGAACGCGTCAAGGGGGCCACTTGCCTGCGGCGAAACGTCAACGCGTCATGCGAACCTTGTCGGAGGCGTTCGCGCCGGGAACACCGACGCTACCCGAAGGCCTCCGGACGCTCGTCGTTTCGCCCGAGCGCGAGCTCGAACCTGGAATGACGATACGCGCGACGTTCACGTTTCGCAACCAAGGCGGCGCTCCCGCAACCGGCGTTCGCGTCCGTTTCACGATCCCCGATGGCCTGGTGTATTTGGTCGGAAGCGGCGACGTCGACGGCACGGTTCTCGACGACGAACGTGGTACGTCGCCGTTGATATCGCGCGCCGGCGCCCCGCTGGGCGACGTCGCCCCGGGTGAGGAACGCCGCATCGACATCGCATACAGCGTTGCCGGCGCGATCGAAAACGGTACCACGATCGAACTGCAGGCGGCCGTCGCATCGTTCGAACTGGCGCCGGTCGGGTCCAACGTCGTTCGTCTCGTCGCACGCAGCCGGCCGGCCCTCGAAAACGCGTTAACCATGGCCACCATAGAGGCCCGCTCGTCAGCGGTACCCGGCAACGAAGCGACGGTCACGGTTCGCGTGCACAACGCCGGCGAATCGAGCGCCCACGACGTGGTCGTGGTTGCGCCGATCCCGCTGCACACCAGCTACGTCTCGGGATCCGCTCGGCTCAATGGACGCGATTTCGATCGTGACGCTTCCGGCCAAGCGTTCGACCGTTCGTACGCGCCGGTCGTCGCGCCGGTGCTGCCTGCGAACGCATCGGCAATCCTGGCCTATCGCGTCCGCATCGAAGCGCCGCTGTCCGACGGCACGGTCGTCAACGTTGCAGCCTCGGTTGCGTCGCAAGAGTCTCCGGCCTTCGCGCTCGCGCCGGCCGCCTTAGTCGTTCGGTCGGCTCCCGATTTTGCCGACGATCGCACGTCGCTTTCACTGGACCCGTCGCAAGACGCACGTCCGGGACAACGCGTCGCTCTCGTTCTTGCCGTGTGGAACGGTGGCACTGCGTGCGCCGAAACCGTTACCGCGGGCGTCGAACTTCCCGATGGCCTGTCCGTCGTGCGCGGGAGCGCGAAAATCGACGGACGCGCGATTCCGCCGCGTCGCAACAACGCGTCGAGCTTCGATCTCGGACGCATCGATTCCGAAAGCGGCGCCGAGCTGCGTCTCGAAGCCGTCGTCGTCACACCGATGCCCGACGCTAGCTCGCTGCCGGTCGCGGTAACGCTCGATTGGCAACCGGCCGGCGCGTCGTCGTCGCGCCGCCTGGAACGCACGATCACGGTCCGGTCCGAACCGGCACTTGGCGCAAGACGCAACGGTTTGTGGACGTCGACCGGCCAGACCGTGCACCCCGGCGACTCAATCGAAGCCTGGGTCGACCTCGCCAACGACGGCAGCGCCGCCGCCGGCGACGTCGTGCTGCACGTTCGAGCGGGCGACGGCATCGAAGACGTGCGCGCCTTCGATAAAGCCACGCGCCTGCCGCTCGAAATCGACGCGCTCGATATGGGAACGCTCGAACCCAACGCGGCGCGCCGTATCTCACTGCGGGCGCGCGTGCGCTCGCCCATGCCGGATCGCAGCGAAGTACGCTTGGGCGCGACCGTGCACTGCCGCGAGCTGGGCGAGACCTCGCTTGGCGACGTGCGCTGGACGGTCGATTCGCATCCGCGATTCGATCCGCAGACTTCGCGCATCGAACGTGCCGGCGACGAGGTCGTACGGCCGAATCAAATCGCCGACATCGACGTCATGCTCGTTAACGCGGGAACCGACGTGGCTCACGACGTTCGGCTTCGATTATACGTTTCGCCCGAAGCGCGGTTGGAATCGGTCGATGGAGCGGCGCGCGAAAAATCTTCGCTGGTGTTTGGCGAAATCGCTCCCGGCGGCAACGCACGCGCCCGTTTAGGCGTGCGGCTGTTGCGCGGACTCGCCAAAGAATTTCCCGTTACCGTCGACGCCGTGCTGACGGCCCGCGCGATGCTTCCGCTGCAGTTGGAGCGATTAACGATCGCGACCGCAGCCGAGCCGGATTTTTCGATTGCAACGCTGTCCAGCGAACCGGTCGATGTGGTCGACGTCGGCGAAACGATCGACTGGACGTTGCACGTTCGCAACGGCGGCGACGGCCCGGCGCGGCGCGTGCGAATCGCCGTCGAGCGGCCAAACGCGTTGATTTACGTGCCGAACTCGACCACGGTGAACGACGTGCCGGTGCGCGACTCCGGCGCCGTGCCGGCATTCGCGGTCGACGGCATCGCGCTGAACGACGTCGACCCAGGTGTCGAGGCGACGATTCGCTGGCGCGACGTCGTCAACAACGGCGTTGCGGCCGGTGAAGCGCTGGTCGCTACCGCCGAATGCCGGTACGACGGCGACCGCGCGGACACCGTTGCATCGAACGCACTCAAAGTTCGCTCGACGCCGGTGTTCGCCAATGCGATCGCAGGCCTGCCGTTCGGTCTCGACGGCGTGATCGGGCCGGCCTCGCCGCAATACGCGCGCTCGTTAACCGAACATCGCTTCCTCGAACTTCCGCCCGCAACGCCGGTGGTGGCCGCGAATGGTGCGGACTTGGTGTTGGAGGCCGCGATCCTCGTGCCGGGCGCCGGCGGCGGCGAAGTGCACGAAGGATCGATCGTGGAGACGATCGCGGCGCGTACCGGGTTCGCACTCTGGCTGTCGCCACAGCGCGCCGAACACGCGCGACGTTTCCTGGCGCAAGCGAAATTCGACGGATTAGGCGCACACTTGTTCGCGATTCGCGTGTTGCTGCCCGACGCGATCGGCAGCGCGCATTGCACCGCATTGTCGGCGGTGCGCGACGCACTACGCGAAGAGCTGGACCGGCTGTTTATCAAGCTCCGCCTGCCGAGTTACGCGTTGGCCGAGCGCGACGTCGAAACGCCGTCGTTGCGGGCCAGTATCAAACGCCTTGCCTACGAAGCGTCGCTCGCGACCGGGGCGCCGGCCGATCCGCCGCACGATGCAGAAACGTTTCGCGGTTTCTTCGACCCAACGGATTTCGACGAGGCCAGCGAACGCCTCGACGCGGCCCCGTTGGCGACCGCCGCTCCATGGTCGTTATTGGCACGACTTCTGCCGGATCGCGACGATGCGGCGGCACGCTATCGCGCATTACTGATACGGCGCATGGACGAAGCGGCATCGCTCGACCCGGCCGACTTCCTCGAACGATTGCAACATCGCGCCGACCCGGAGTTAGATCGCGCTCTCGAAGACGTTCGAGCGCTGTTGTCGACGCAGTGATCCCTGCCGTCGTTGCGGTCGTCGTTGCGGTCGTCGTCGCGATCGCCCTCGTCGCCGTCATCCTAGCGCGCCGCTCGAGCCGGCGCGTCCAGCCGGTCGAACGTACGTCGTGGACGGGACGAGCGGGTGAGGGATTCGAAGGCCTTTCCGAAGCCGCGCGTTGCGACATGATCTTCGCGATCGGCGAATTGTCCGGTGCCGATCGAACCGCGATGTTGCAAGAAGCACTCGACGATCCGTCCGAAGCGGTCGCACTGGCCGCAGCCAACGCGTTGACGGTGCGCGGCGAAGATGCCGTCGTCCAAACCTATTTCGCAACGCGGCCGGGCGCGCGCAGCGAACGCATCGCACGCGACCTCTCGCTGCTAACGGGCGCTACGGCTTCTTTTTAAAGTATCTGACAAGGATGTCGCGCGCGATCGGTGCCGCCACCTGCGCGCCGTATCCGCCACTGCGATCGACGAACACTGCTAACGCAATTCTAGGATGATCGCTCGGTGCCCACGCGACGAACCACGTCGTATTCGGCCCGTTACCACCGGCCGTTTCTACGGTTCCGGTTTTTCCTGAGTACGGCAAGCCGTCGATCCCGAGACCGGCGGCAGTTCCGCCCGGGCCGGTGACGCGCGCCATGCCGGCCCGCACCGCGGCCAATGCCTCTTGCGTTACGGGCACTTGGCGAATCGCCACCGGCGGAAGCGACTTCACCGCCGCGCCGTGTGGATCGCGAATTTCGCGAACGATCTGCGGACGCCATAACGTGCCGCCGTTAATCACGGTCGACGCGACGTTGACCATCTGCAGCGGCGTGGCTTGCATCGCGCCTTGACCGATTCCCAAAAAACACGCGTCACCGGGCTCCATCGGAACGCCGAAGTTTCGCATCTCCCACGCATTGGTCGGCCAATTGCCTTCGTTTTCACCTGGAATGTCGATGCCGCTCTTCGCGTCCAAGCCGAACGCCAATGCATATTTACGCAATCGCGCGTTTCCGAGCCACCACGCCAAACGATAGAAATAGCCGTCGCTCGACGCCGCCAGCGCCGGCACGAACGTCGTATTGCCCATGCCGCCGGACGCGATGTCGCGCGCATAGTAACCGCCGCAGTTCCAGCCACCGCTGTCGTACACCACTTGATTGACGCGCACCACGCCTTCGGTGAGCGCGGCCGACCCGGTAACCATTTTGAACGTCGAACCGGTGGGCGTTGCGGCGGCGATGGCGCGGTCGAACAGCGGCTCCGACACGTCGGTAAGGTAACGGCGAACGCGCGACGATTTTTCGGCCGCGAAGTCTCGCGGATCGAAGTTGGGATAACTCGCGAGCGCGAGAATGCCGCCGGTCCACGGATCTTCCGCCACCACCGCACCCGAAAGCCGCCGCCCGTGACCCCAGCGCGCGATGCCGTCGGCCAGCGCACTTTCCACGATCGATTGCAGTCGCCAATCGAGGTTCGTGACCAGCGTATCCCCGGCAACCGGCGATTGCGAAGCGACGTTGGCCACCACCGAGCCGCTGGAGTTCACCATCACGCGCTCGCCCCCCGGAATGCCGCGCAGATAGCGATCGTATTGGTATTCCAGTCCGTCTTTACCGATGACGTCGTTGGGCGAGTAGCCCTCGCGCGCCAGCGTTTTATACTCTTCTTCGGTAATCGCACCGACGTAGCCGAAAATGTGCGAGCCGAGCGGGCCATGCGGATAATCGCGCACCGGCTGTACTTCCAAATCGACACCCGGCATGTCACTCAACAATTCCGAGAGGCGTGCGGTCGAAGCGACCGGCAAGTCGCGCGCCAGCACCACCGGGCCATACGGTTCGTTCACGACCACTTCGTCGAACGTCTTGTAGTCGATGCCGCGATGATGCAATAGCCGGTCGCGCAACGTCGCTACCGGAACGCCGATAGCGGTCGATAAGCGTTGCAGGTCGGAATCGATGTCGGTCACTTGCGAGGGAATCAGCCCGACGACGAACGACGGCCGGCTGCGCACCAACACCGTACCGTGCCGGTCGTACATGATGCCGCGCGGCGCGGCGACCGGAATCAAACGAATCTGATTAGCCAACGCCTCTTGTCGATAGCGGTCGCCATCGAAGATTTGCACTTCGACCAATCGTGCGGCCAGCGCGGCCAGCGCGAGCAACACCAACGCAATGAACGCGACGATGCGCCACACCGGAGGCTGCCAACCGATGCGCCGCTCCTGTGGGCGCCCTTGATTCACGAACGCAGCGCTTCGTACCGCCGCATCGCCAGCATCGCGACGATCATCGTAGCGACGTTCATTGCGGTTGCCAACAGCGTTTGATGGAAGTGCGACGTTGCCAGCCCGGGCGGAAAACCTTCGAGCGATGCGATCGTCCAAAACAGTAGCGCGCGAAGCAACGTCGCGACGGCGGTCGCAACGGCGGCCAGCGGGATCGAATCGGCGAAGAATCCGCGCGACAGCAAGCTCACGACGACGGCCGTGACCAGCGTCGAGATCGTCCACGCCGCACCGGTGGTGACTGCCAGTCCGTCCTCGACGAGGCCCGCGGCCAATCCGAACGTCGCGGCTCGCACCGCATCGACGCGAACCGCATACCAAACGACCACGACGAGTACGAAACTCGGAACGGCGGTGCGAATGGAGAGCGAATGGCCAAACGTGGTCTGGACCACGGCGGCGCCAAACAACCATGCGGCCGCGACGTACCAACGCGGTCCGACGAACGGCGCGACGTGCCGTTTATCGCGTGATAACGACAACGCGGTCGAGAGCACCGAGATCGACCGCCGGTTTGACGACGGCAGTTTGATAAAGCGTCGCATCGCCGCGGTCGACCGATCGCACCGTCCCGATCGGTACCCCGGAATGGAACGAGCGCCCCTCACCCGTTACGATGACGTCGCCGGCGCGCAACGGCGCATCTTGCGACACGAAATCCATGCGCACGCTGGTGATGTTGCCATGCGCGATCCCCCACCAGCGGCCGCGCCGCACGATCGCCGGAATGCGACTCGAGAAGTCGGTGATCAAAACGACGGTGCTCGTGAGCGGACCCACCGCGGCGATTCGCCCAACCGCGCCGTCTTGTGTCACGACGCCGTCGTCCATACGAATGCCCGAGCCGGAGCCGCGATCGATCGTTACCGTCCGCACTTCATTTTCGGGCGGGAATCCGATGACTCGCGCTTCCACGCCGCCGTACGTAGCGACCGTCGCGTGCACGCCGGCTTCGGCGGCATACGCAGCGGCCAATTCGTGCAAGCGCGCATTTTCAGCCGTTAGGGAGGCGTTATCGCGTTTGAGGCGCGCGTTGTCGTTTTCAAGTCCCGGGAGCGCTACGATCGCCACGGTCGCCGAACGTCCCGCACCAGCGACGGCCGTTACGGCGCTTTGCGCGACCGCGACCGGGGAAACGACGATCTGCGCCAGCGGGCTCTGGGTGTGCTCCCGAGCCGCATCGATTTGGACGAGCGCAATCACCGCCGCCACGATGATGACGACGATCAGGGCCAACAGTCTGCGTTCGTCCCGGTACGTAAAGATGAGAAACCTCGAACGGATGCGGCGGAATTAGCCTTCGGGGTGAAGTGGCGTCCGTTTCGCGACCGGCAGCGAAAATCCCAACCCCCGCAATGCGCGAACGAACCGAGCGAGCGGGAAACCCACCACCGTATAAAAATCGCCGTCGACCCGCTCGACGAGGGCCGCAGCCCGCCCTTGGATGCCATACGCTCCGGCCTTATCGAACGGCTCTCCGCTCTCGACGTACTCGCGAATCTCGGCATCGGAAAGATCGTAAAACCGAACCCGGGTGCTGGACGTCTCGAGCACGCGTCGCTCGCCCGCCGCCAACGCAAACGCGGTGTGCACCTCGTGCTCGCGCCCCGAAAGGACGCGCAACATCCGCGTTGCCTCGGCCGCATCGGCCGGCTTACCCCACGCCTCCCCGTCGACGTCGACCACCGTGTCGGCGGCCACGATCGGAGTCGCGAACGCGTCAAACGTCGCAGTAACCGCGTCGAGTTTCGCATCTGCGTGAGCGGCCGCAAGTCCGGCCGGCGCGAGATCGAGCGGCGGCTCGCCGTACCCGCTGACCGCCGTTTCGACATCCAATCCGAGCGAGCGTAAGAGTGCTAAACGGCGCGGCGACGCGCTCGCTAAAACAATTCGCTTAAGGGGACACGGCTGCGTCATTCGCGTATCAGGCCCGCATGCGCAGGCTCCTTGCCGTCGCGATGCTGTCGGTACTCGGCGCCTGCACGGCGCCGCCGACATATAGCGGCACCGTTCAAACCGAGAGTATCACCATCGGCAGCCAGACCGGAGGTCGCGTATCGGCGATCTACGTCGCTGCCGGTTCGCGGGTTCATCGCGGCTCCATCGTGCTTCGCATCGACGATTCGCTCCTTCAGTCGCAATACGAACAGGCCATCGCGCTGCAACAGCAAGCGATGCAGCGCCAGAACGAAATGGCGAACGGAACCGTCGCCACCGACGTCCAGCGGGCGCAGGCGCAAAGCGCCGCAGCGCAGGCGCAATACCAGCAAGTCGTAGCCGCGACGCAACCGCAGATCGCCGCGCAGGCCGCGATCGTGCGCGACGCGCAAGCCGGCCAAACGCTTGCGAGCGCGAACTTTGCGCGCGCAAAGGCGCTGGCGGCCAGCGGCGACGTGTCGTCGCAAGCGCTCGATCAGGCGCGGGCAGAAAACGATGCGGCGCATCAAAAGGTGGAGCAGGCGCAATCCGATTACCACGCGCTCGTTTCGGCCGTGCTCCCCGGCGAAAAGGCTTCTGCGCAGCAGACGGCTCTCGCTCAGTCGGCGGGCTACCGGACTGCGAAAAACGGACCGCGACCGGAACTGGTCGCGCAGGCGCGCGCGCAAGAACAAGCTGCGGAAGCGGCCGTCGCGCACGCGCAAACGCAACTGCGCGAGACCGTCGTGCGGTCGCCGGCAGACGGCGCCGTCGAAAGCTTCGATCTTCACCCGGGCGATTTGCTCAACCCGAATCAGCCGGTCGCGGTGATCGACACGTTCGCCGATCCGTACGTGTACATTTATGCCTCCCAAGAAGACTTGCATAAGTTCGGACAGGGCGCCCGCGTAACGGTGAAATCCGACGCCGGCATGGGCCAGTTCGACGGCGTCGTCGAGGAACACGATCGCAGCGCGCAGTTCACCCCGCAAAACGTCGAAACGGCCGACCAACGCGCGGAGCTCGTATACGGCGTCAAAATTCGCATTCACGACCCGCAGCATCAACTGCTGGATGGTACGACGGTAACGGTGTATCCGCGTTGAGCGGCGTCGCCGTGTTCGCCGACCGGTTGACCAAACGGTACGGCGACCGTAACGCCGTCAACGCCGTCAATCTTTCGGTTCCGGCCGGCAGCATCTTCGGATTTCTCGGGCCGAACGGCAGCGGCAAGTCGACCACCATCAAGATGCTGTGCGGTTTGGTGCATCCGACGAGCGGGTCGGCGCGAGTCGCCGGGTTCGACGTCGAAACGGAAAGCGATCGCGTGCGCCGGTCGATCGGCTACATGGCGCAGGGCTTTGCCCTGTACGGCGATCTCACCGTGTCGGAAAATCTGGAGTTTTATGCGCGGGCCTACGGTCTCGGCCGCAACGCCGAAAAACGCAAGAGCGAGGTCATCGAAATCGTCGGCATCGGCCCCTATGCAAAAGTGCTCGGGGGTCATCTTTCGGGCGGCTGGCAGCGCCGTCTAGCATTGGCCGCCGCACTGATTCACAATCCGTCGGTCGTCTTTTTGGACGAGCCGACGGCCGGCATCGATCCGGTTGCACGCCGCGATTTATGGGACTTGCTGTTCACGCTCACCGCCGCTGGAATTACGTTTTTCGTGACGACACACTACATGGACGAAGCCGAACGATGTTCGTCGCTGGCGTACATTTATTTGGGCGATATGCTGGTGTACGGCTCGCCGGAAGAAATCTGCGCGCTGCCGACGGTCACCCCGAGCGGCACCGTCCGGTACGCCGTCTCCAGCAACGACGTGATGGAGACGTTTCGCCGGGTGCATTCGGTACCGTCGATCCGTGAAGCGACGATCTTCGGGCGCGACATTCACGTCGTGGTCGATGCATCCGAACCGAAAGAGCAGTTGGCACGCGATTTGAGCGTGCTCGACGACAGCGTCGCGAAGATTCCGCCGTCGCTCGAAGATGCATTCGTCGCCCTCACCCGCTCGAGCGCGGCGTCGCAATGAAGTCGGCTTGGGACGTCCGCGGCTTCAGCGCGGTTTTTTACAAGGAACTGCGCCAGATCATGCGCAGTCCGATTACGTTTTTCTTAGCCATCGGCATTCCGATCATCCAGCTGCTCTTGCTGGGATACGCCATTCAGACGACGGTCGAACACGTTCCGTCGGTCATGTATCGCGGCGACCGCGGCCACGCCGCGCAAGCCTTTACCGACGCCGTCAACGCGTCGCGGACGTTCAACGTCGTCGGCTACGTCAACAGCCGCGAAGAGCTGCGCGCGGCCATCGTGGCCGGCAAAGCCCGCGTTGGGTTCGACATTCCCGAAAACTTTACGGCCGACTTGCTCGCCGGCAAACATCCGGCCATCGGCGCCCTCATCGACGGCTCGGACTCGGCCGTCGCACAAATTGCGTATGGATCGGCCATCGCGCTGGGCGGCGTTCCGTTGCGCGCGGTCTCGCTGGCGCCGAGATTTTCGCTCGAAGTCCGACCGTACGTGCTCTTTAATCCCGCAATGCGCAGCGCCGACTTTTTCGTACCCGGTCTGATCGGCATGATCTTGCAAAACATGACGATCATGCTCACGTCGTTGGCGATCGTGGGTGAACGCGAACGCGGCACGCTCGATCAGCTGCTGGTCACTCCGATCGGCTCGGCGGGATTGATGCTGGGCAAATTGCTGCCCTACGCGATCGTCGCCGGCATCGATTTCGTGGCGATTTTGATCACGATGCGGTTCGTGTTCGACGTGCAGATCGTCGGCAATTTAGCATTGCTCGCGTTCTTGTCGGCCGGATTTCTGGTAACGGCGCTCGGCCTGGGCCTTCTGATCTCGACGTTCGCGCAGACCCAAATCCAGGCGCAGCTCATGTCGATCTTTCTGCTGCTCCCGTCGGTGCTGCTGTCCGGAGCCGTCTTCGAGCGCTCGCTGATGCCGCTAACCATGCAAATCGTCGGGCTCTTCATCCCGCTCACCTATTACATCGATATTTTACGCGGCATCATTCTACGAGGTGCAGGCGTCGTACAACTCTGGCCCTCGATCGCCCTCATGTTCGGCTACGGCATCCTAGTCTTCGCCCTAGCTAGCTACCGCTTCGCCCGCACAACCCGCTAGCGCCTCGCGACGCGTTAGCCAGCTCACAGCTGGCTATTTCGCCGCAGCTTTAGGCGCGGCCGAGGGAGCGTACTACGGTACGTGACCGAAGCCGCAACGACAAGCTGCGGTGAAAGAGCCGCTGCGTTACCCGAACTGGTGCCCGTCGACCTGGATAAACCCGCCGGCATGTTTCCCGCGGGGGTCGTGGTGGGTCCAGTGGATGACTCCGCCAAGCGCGTAGTACTCGTATTCTCCGCGCACGACGACGGCTTGACCAGGGCGCAACGCAAACGTACCGGTGAAGTCGACGTTGGCCTCGACGCGCACGATGACGGAACAGTCCGAAGAGAGCCGCATCAAAAAGCCTTCATGCGGGCTTTCGCGGCCCGCCTGGACACCGAACGCGCGCACAACCGTACCTTGCGCGGTGACCTCGATGTGTGACGTTCCCGATGTAAAGGCGCGGCAGACGGCGGCATTGTCGGGCGCGGCAGAACCATTCGAGGCGCAGCCGCCGAGCAGCGCGACCGCAGCGACCACAACGACCCTAAGCTTGCCCATCGTAGCCGTACAGGTGGTGCTCGGCGATATAGTTCCACACCGCGTCGGGCACCAAATAGCGCACGCTGCGGCCTTGCGATAGCAGCCCGCGAATCGCCGACGACGAGACCGGGATCTCCGGCAGATTGAGCGTGCTGACGCGTTCTCGCAATCGCGCGGGTAGCGCTTCGAGCACGCGTCCTAGCGCGTCGGCGCGCACGTCCGCACGCGGCGCGATCAAAAATCGCTCGAGCCCTTCCAGTACTTCGTCGAAACGGACCCACGGCGTATTCACCAGCGAATCGGCGCCGATGACGAACGTGAGTGTGGCGCCGGGATAGCGTTGCGCGATTCGCGGAAGCAGGTCGGCCGTAAATCCGGTCGCGCCATCGATCACGTCGGAATCGTCCAAACCGAACGCCGGGTTTCCGGCAATCGCGCCGAGGATCATCGCACATCGATGTTCGGCCGAGATCTGCGATCGCTCGCGATATTGCTGATTATTGGCGGGCACGAACAATACGCGGTCGAGCCGCTCCATCAAACGAGCCGCTTCAGCCAGGAACAAATGCGCGTTGTGGACGGGATCGAACGTCCCGCCGAAGATCCCAATTCTCACGAGTAGGTAAACTCGTACGTTCCCACGCGCACCGTATCCCCTTCGACCGCACCCATCTCGCGCAATTTTTTCTCGACGCCCATACGTTCGAGCTGCCGCTCGAAGCGCGCCAGCGATTCATCCGAATCGAAGTTGGTCATCGCGGCGAGGCGCTCGATGCGTTCGCCGCCGAGTTCGAACGCACCGTCGCGCCCGCGTTCGATCAAGAACGCCTCGGCCGGACGCAACGAGATCTGCGCCGGCGGCGTCACGATTTCGGGAACCGGTGCGCGCTGGATATCGCCCCATAACGCGTAGACCAATTCGGAAACGCCGGCTCCGGTCGCGGCGCTTATTCCACGAACCTCGCCAAAGCGCTGCTGCAATTCGACGTAGCGTTCTTGCGCGTCCGGGAGATCGATCTTGTTGAGCGCGAGCACGACCGGCTTGTCTGCCAACGCGGGGTTCCACGCGGCCAACTCGCGTTCGATCGTGACTTTGTCGTGCACTATTTCGTCGAGCGGCTTTGCGCCGTCGAGCAGATGGAGCAACACGCGGGTTCGCTCGATGTGGCGCAAAAAACGATCGCCCAAACCTGCGCCTTCGTGCGCGCCTTCGATCAAACCCGGAACGTCGACCATTACGAACGACGCCTCGTCGGAAACGCGCACGACGCCCAGTTGCGGTTCGATGGTGGTAAACGGGTAATCGGCAATCTTAGGACGCGCGGCCGATACCGCCGACAACAGCGTCGACTTACCGGCGTTCGGCACGCCGATGACGCCGCAATCGGCCAGCAAACGCAACTCAAGTCGCACGGTGCAGCGTTCGCCCGGCTCGCCCCGTTCGGCAAATTCCGGCGCTTGACGCACGCTGTTGGCAAAATGCTGGTTGCCCAATCCGCCTCGGCCGCCACGCGCGACGCGAATTTCTGCGCCGGCGACGTTCAAGTCCGCCAATAGCGTTTCGGACTGCCCTTCGAGCGTGCGATACACGAGCGTACCGACCGGCACGTCGATCGTTAAATCCGGACCACTGCGTCCCGATTTGTTCGAGGTAGAGCCGGCCTTGCCGGCAGTCGCCGCAAAGCCGCGCTTGAAGCGAAACTCGAGCAATGTCGACAGTTCGGGCGTGGCTCGCAGCACAACGCTGCCGCCGTGGCCGCCGTCGCCGCCCGCCGGCCCGCCCTTGGGGACGTATTTCTCGCGGCGCCACGCGACGACACCATTTCCACCGTCGCCGGCCGCGATCGCCACCTCGGCTTCATCGATAAACTGCATTGCTTTGAGAGTCGTGCTCCGTTCGCGGCCAAAGCAAAAGGGGCCTTACGGCCCCTTCGATTCGCTCTGGAACCCGCCGTCAGGCCGGCGGGCGGACGTTGATTTGCTTGTGATTACGGCGTTC
Organism: Candidatus Tumulicola sp.; assembly: GCA_036490475.1. Taxonomy (NCBI): domain Bacteria; kingdom Bacillati; phylum Vulcanimicrobiota; class Vulcanimicrobiia; order Vulcanimicrobiales; family Vulcanimicrobiaceae; genus Candidatus Tumulicola; species Candidatus Tumulicola sp. Next base: position 887,199 of record DASXDT010000006.1, on the reverse strand, counting down.
GGAGAATTCGACGGTTCCGTCGATCAGCGCGAAAAGCGTGTGATCGCGTCCAATTCCCACGTTGTTCCCGGGGTAGAAACGGGTGCCGCGCTGGCGGACCAAAATGTTGCCGGCGATCACGGCTTCGCCGCCGAAGCGCTTGACGCCCAAACGCTGGGCGTTCGAATCGCGACCGTTGCGGGTAGAGCCGGCGCCCTTTTTCGAGGCGAAAAGCTGAAGATCAAAATGCCACATAGCCGCAAGACTATATCAAACCGATGGCGTCCCGCGCAAGCGCCCCCGGCATAGTCGCTCTCCGGACATTAAGGCCGCTCGGGCGACCCGCTAGTCGCCGCTCGCCACGTCCCGCCCGCTTCGCCCGGGAAAGCGAAAGGGCCACCATCTTTCCACATTGTTCATATAGCTGTGAACATCGCGGCCATAACCTCCGGCAAGCATTTCGAAATCATCCGCGCATATAAGCGTTTTCGCCACCGCCGCGAGATCGTTGAGGGGCGGTGCATAAGTTTTGAAAAGCCGCGAAACTTCGTCGCATAGCCCCTTGTGCATAAGTGGATAAGGTGGTGTATAAAACGCGCAGGAGGGCGACTCCATTAAGCCAAGAGATTGCGCCCTCACCAGGTTTGCTCGCCCGGATTGCGACGCGGGAAAAGGACGACATCATGGGGCTTGTTACCGGCCGATCCGACGCGTCCGCAGCGGTGTGGGAGGGCGCTTTAGAAACCCTCGAACGAAATTTTTCCAAACCCGTCTACGAAATGTGGATAAAGCCGATGCGGTTTATCTCGTTTCGGGACCACGAGTTGCACCTGGCCGTGCACAGCAAATTTGCGCGCGAGTGGGTCGGGACCAAACTCCAGCATCAAATCGTCGACGTCCTCAAGGTCGCCTTCGGACCAGAATTAGAGCTGCGTCTATCGGTCGCCGATTCTTCGGAACCGCCCGCCGCGCCGTCGACCGCGTTGCCTTCCTCGCCCTCCACGCCCGCTCGCCCGCTCGAAGATTTACGCATCGCCAATCTCAACGTCCGGTACACATTCGAAGAATTCATCGTGGGGCAGTCCAACCGGTTCGCACACGCGGCTTCACAAGCCGTCGCCAGCGCCCCGGCTCGCGCCTACAACCCGCTTTTTTTGTATGGCGGGGTCGGCTTGGGCAAGACCCATTTGATGCACGCCATCGGCCACCGCGTGAGGCTCGATAATCCGAACGCGAACGTCGTATACCTCACGTGCGAAAAGTTCACGAACGAGTTCATCATCGCACTGCAAAATAACCGTACGCCCGAGTTCCGCAACCGGTACCGCCAAGTCGACGTGCTGCTGATCGACGACATTCAATTCTTGGCCGGCAAAGAAACGACGCAAGAAGAGTTTTTTCACACCTTTAACGCCCTGCACGAATCCGGCCGGCAACTGATCATTTCCTCGGATCGCCCGCCGCGCGAGATTCAAACGCTCGAGTCGCGCCTGCGCTCGCGGTTTGAGTGGGGACTACTGACCGACATTCAAGCACCCGACCTGGAAACGCGCGAAGCCATCCTTCGCAAAAAAGCCGAGAGCGAAAAGATTCCGGTTCCCGATGAAGTCACGTCGTTCATCGCCAAAGTGATTCCGTCGAACATTCGCGAACTCGAAGGTGCCCTGATTCGCGTGGTCGCGTACGCTTCGCTCACCAAATCGCCGATCACCAGCGAACTGGCCGCAGAAGTGCTCAAGAGCGTGATCGTCAACGCGCCGCCGCAACGAGTCACGATCGCGAAAATTAAAGAAACCGTGGCCGGCGCCCACGGCCTCACGGTCAAGGAAATGGATACCGGCCGTCGGGATCAGCGGCTAGCCGCACCGCGACAGATCGCGATGTTCATCGCGTGTATGCTCACCAACTATTCGCTGCCGCACATCGCGCGCGAGTTCGGGAAAAAAGATCACACCACCGTGATGTACGCGCGCGACAAGATCAAAGACCAGATGGAGCGCGACGAAGCGTATCGCAACAAGATCCGCCAGCTCATGGCGATGTGCCAATCGCGTTAACGCAGCCTTCGCTTCCCTCATTTCGATAGACCGGCGCAGCCAGCTCGCCGGTCTTTTCTTTGTCCGTCTCGCGAGAGCGCCCGTATCCCCAACGTTGTCCGCACATCGCCCACAAGGTCCCGGCGACCGCAGGTATAACTCCCAGCGGTCGGTTATCGAGGTGGAAACGTGGATACTGCGGGTTCAAACGCTCACAACTTATCCCAAGGCCAAAAGCGTGTAGCTGCCGGATGTTTGGCGCGTTCTTCGCAGATTGCACCGCCCTACTGCTGGTACGACTATAATTATCAAATTTAATTACGGACGCGAGGCTTCGCTCGCGGCGGTGGATGATGAAGTTCAGCTGTAACACTAAAGACATCTCGGCAGCCGTCGGAGCGGCCAGTAAGATCGTCAACGCGCATACGACCGTTCCGATCCTGTCCAACGTTTTGCTGCAAGCAGAAGACGGGAAGATCGCCGTTCGCGCGACCGATCTCGAGCTGACGCTCGAACACGGTTTTGCCGCGGATGTCGGCGAGAGCGGCTCGGTGACGATTCCGGCCAAGCTGTTCGCGAGCTATCTCGGAAACTTACCGGCCGGAACGCTCGAACTCAGCGGCACGCCGACGCGTGCCAGCGTCAAGCACGAACGCAGTAACTACGACTTTCACGCGCTGCCCGCCGAAGAATATCCGCCGCTCCCGGCGGCAACCCGAGGCTCGCACTTCACCATGGGTGCAAAAAAGTTTCGAGACGCGATCGATGCGACGATTTTCGCCGCGTCCAACGAGGAGGCGCGTGGCGCCGTCCTGATGGGGACGTTGATCGAGATCGAAGGCGACGCGATGACGCTGGTTGCGACCGATGGGTACCGCCTCGCCAAGTTCGCAACGACGCTCGACGAAGCCATCGGGGGTTCTGAGAAATACATCGTGCCATCGCGCGCTCTGGCCGAGGCCGCCCGTAACCTGGGCGGAGGCGAAACGATCGCGGTCAACGCACTTGGCGCGCAGAGCAATCAGTTGCAAATGACGGCCGGAAACGTGTCGATAACGGTACGGCTGGTCGACGGCCAGTACCCCAACTACCAGCAAGTCATCCCCGCAAAATTCGATCGCAGCGTAACGGTCAGCACGTCGCGGCTGATCGGAAGTCTACGCCGCGCCGAGCTGGTGGCCGGCGATCGCGCAAGCATGGTAAAGCTGGCCATCTCGAATCAGACCCTGGTCGTGACGGCTAACTCCGACATCTCGGGCACCGCCTACGAGGAGCTCGAGGTCGAACAAACGGGGGACGATTTGACGATCGCCTTCAACGCGCGGTACCTGGTCGAGATCCTCAATCATATCAAAAGCGAGCGGGCCGTTTTGGAGTTTCTCGGACCGCTCTCGCCGGCGGCTATTCGTCCCCTCGAGCCGATGGATTCGGGCACGCAACTGTACGTGCTCATGCCGCTGCGGCAGTGACGTCCGGTTCCTCGCGCACGACAAAAACGGCGGCGCGTGCCGCCGTTCGCGTATGCAACTGACGCGACTCGAGCTGCTGGACTTCCGCAACTACGAACGCCTTGAAATCGCTCCCGGACCGGGCTTGACGGCCTTCGTTGGGAGTAACGCGCAGGGTAAGAGCAACTTGCTCGAGGCCGTCGCGATGCTCGGCACCGGCAAGTCGTTCCGAGCGCTGCGCGACGGATCGGTGATCCGCTACGGTTGCGAGCGCGCCGCCGTAACGGGAGAGGCGATGCTTCGCGCCGGCAGCGTGAATCTCGGCTGTTCGGTCGTGCGCGGCGCGCGCGGCACGCGCAAAGCGTTTGCGGTGAACGGAAGCGATGTCCGGTACGCCCGCTTTTTAGGGCACCTACGAGTCGTCACGTTCGTGCCTGCCGATTTGCAGCTTATTGGCGGTGCGCCGGCCCTGCGGCGGGCGCTGCTCAACGGCGCTCTCGCGCAATCCGAGCCCCGTTACTATCGCGCGCTGGCCCGCTACATGCAAACGCTGGCGCAAAAGAATGCGCTCCTACGCGCGCTCGCGCCGGTCGACCCCGAGTTGCTCGATGTCTACAACCGCACGCTGATCGAATCGGCCGCCGAACTTATTCCGGCGCGCGCCCGGTTCGTGCAAGAACTCGACACTTCGGCCGCCGAGTCGCACCGGCGCTTCACCGCGGGCGCCGAAGTACTGCACGTGGAGTACGCCGGCGACATTGCGTGCGACGCGCTCGACGCTGAAGATGTCGCGCGCGCCTTCGAGCGCCGCCTTCGCGAAACGGCCGACGTCGAGCGGGCGCGAAAAGCGTCCGTTACCGGACCGCATCGCGACGATGTAATACTGACCCTCGACGGACGATCGCTATCGACCTACGGATCGCAAGGTCAGCAGCGCACGGCGGTGCTCGCGCTGAAACTTGCCGAATATGCAACGCTACGCGATCGCGGTGGGGAAGCGCCGCTGCTCTTGCTCGACGACGTGCTGTCGGAGCTGGATGACGAGCGGGCCTCGGCCTTCGTGGCCGGCCTGGGCGAGTACGAGCAAGTGTTCTTGACGGCGGTGCAGTTGCCGCCCGCGTTGCGGTCGGGTGCGCACGTCTATACCGTCGAACGCGCGAACGTCACGGCGGTGGCGTGCTAAAACCGCTCGGGCAGGCAATGGCGCGCTGGACGCCCGCGCGCTCGGCTCGAATCGACGATCCGGTTACGGCCATTGCAACCGCCTGGGCAGAGATCGTCGGCGCCGACATCGCTCGCAACTCGCAACCCGTGAAAATCGAACGAGGTACGCTGTTCATCGTGACGACGTCGGGGGCGTGGGGCCAGCAGTTGACGTTTTTGGCGGAGGGGTTGTTGGCCGCCGTCCGCGAGCGTACGCCGCAAACATCGGTCGCGCGTTTGCGGTTTAGAGTGGGGAAGATCACCGCCGTGCGCCGGCGGACGTCGCCGCGCACCACTGCGATGCCGAAAGCGGCCGTTCCGCGCGCCTCCGCAGCGGAAACTGCGGCCGACGCGTTAGCCGCCTTCCGCCGTCACGTAGAATGCTGGGAGCGGGCGAAACGAGTTGCTGGGTGGAAAGAATGCGGTAACTGCAACGCCTTGCTTCGACCCTCAAGTGCTGCGCGTTGCGCTGCGTGCGAAAGCGCCCTAACCCGGCGCAGAACGGAGCGAGCGGCGCGACTTTTGGCTGAAGCGCCGTGGCTCGGTTATGCCGGAACTGCGGAACTGGTCGACGAGTTGTCGCGAACCGAATATGAGGTGTTGCGCGCGCGGCTTCTCTCGGACTGGCGGCAATCGCTCGAACGCGCCCGCGCGGCGTCGGCCGAGCATCCGGCTCCGGGCGAACGTGGCTTGGCGAGCGCATACGTGTTGCTCGCAACGCGGCTTCGGCCGCACGAAATCGATCCCGCGGTTATGCGCGGCGTGTTAGGCGACGCGTCGTATGACCGGCTCTACGAAACGCAACGAACGGAAACGAATGGCGAATAATAATAGTTATACCGGCGAACAAATCGAGGTGCTGCGTGGCTTAGAGGCCGTTCGCAAGCGCCCGGGCATGTACATCGGCAACACCGCCGAGCGCGGATTGCACCAGTTGGTGTACGAAGCCGTCGACAACGCCGTCGACGAAGCCCTCGCCGGCCACGCCCAACACGTGCGGGTCGTACTGTACAAAGACAACTCGTGCTCGGTCGAGGACGATGGTCGCGGCATCCCGATCGACATCCATGCCGAGGAGAAGCTGCCCGCGGTCGAAGTCGTCATGACGATTTTGCACGCCGGCGGTAAGTTCGGCAAGGGCGGATATAAAGTGGCCGGCGGCTTGCACGGCGTCGGCATTTCGGTCGTCAATGCCCTCTCGGAATGGATGGTCACGCGTGTCAAACGCGACGGCTGGGCGTACGAGATGCGCTTCGAGCGCGGCATCACGGTGCAGAAGCTCAAGAAAACCGGTCGAGCCGAAGGCTCGGGCACGTTCCAGTGGTTTAAGCCCGACGAAACGATGTTCGAAGTCCTGGACTTTCATTGGGACATTCTGCAGAAGCGGCTGCGCGAATTGGCGTTCCTCAATCGCGGGCTCGAAATTACCCTCCGCGACGAGCGCGGCGACGAACCGCGCGAGCGCTTGTACAAATTCGAAGGCGGCATCGTGTCGTTCGTCGAGTGGCTTAACGAAAAGAAAGATCCGCTGCATCCGATCGTTTCGACGCATTCCGAACGCGACGGCGTCGACGTCGAAGTTGCGATGCAATACACCAACGTGTACACCGAGCAGATCTTCGCCTATGCCAACAACATCAATACGATCGAAGGCGGCATGCACGTGCTGGGCTTTCGCACGGCCGTCACCAACGCCGTCAATAGCTACGCGCGCAAACGCGGAATGCTCAAAGAGGGCGAAGCCTCGTTATCGACCGACGATATTCTCGAAGGCCTGACGGCCGTCGTTTCGGTCAAGCTGGAAAACCCGCAGTTCGAAGGTCAAACCAAAACCAAGTTAGGCAATAACAAAGTCCGCAGCATCGTGTACGGTCTCGTCAACGAGCGTCTCGAGTTCTTTTTCGAAGAGAATCCGAAAGTCGCCAGGACGATCGTCGACAAGTGCATGCAAGCCCAACGCGCTCGCGAGGCGGCCAAAAAAGCCCGCGACCTGTCGCGCCGCAAGAACGCGCTCGAAGGGTCGGGCCTTCCCGGCAAGCTGATTGATTGTAAGAATACCAATCCGGCCGAGAGCGAAGTCTTTTTGGTCGAGGGCGATTCGGCGGGCGGCACTGCCAAGGGTGGACGCGACCCGCTGACGCAAGCGATTTTGCCGCTGCGCGGTAAGATCATCAACGTCGAAAAAGCGCGGCTTGACAAAGTCCTCGCGAACGAAGAGATCCGGACGATGATCACCGCGTTCGGAACGGGCTTTGGCGACGAGTTCAATCTTGATAAGCTGCGCTATCACAAGATCATCATCATGACCGATGCCGACGTCGATGGCTCGCACATCCGCACGCTCTTGCTCACGTTCTTTTATCGCCAGATGAAGCCGCTGGTCGAGGGCGGCTTCGTGTACATCGCTCAACCGCCGCTGTACGGCATCCGCAAGGGCAAGCAGCAATGGTGGGCGTTCAGTGAAGCGGACTACCGCTCGATTATCGGCGACGCAGATCCCAAAGAATTCACCATTCAGCAGTACAAAGGTCTCGGCGAAATGGACGAGGATCAGTTAGCCGAAACGACGATGGAAGTCGGCCACCGGCGGTTAGAGCAAATCACCATCGAAGATGCGGTCGAAGCCGAGCAGATCTTCAGCGATCTGATGGGCGACAAAGTCGAGCCCCGCAAACAGTACATCTTCGAATACGCCAAGAGCGTAAAGAACCTCGACCTCTAGCCACCCTGGCGCCGCCGCGTTCCTCATGCATCTGTAAGCACGCGCTGCAGGGGCGCCTTTGCCGAAAGGCGGTATAACCTACTCCGAGGTGCGCAAGGTATTGGCGATCGGCCTGGTGGCCGCCGTGCTCGTAGCCGGGTTTGCCGTAGCGCGCAGGCACGATTTCGTTCGGTTCGTCATCGGCGCGGCTGCCGGCGCGGCCGGTTATTCCGTTTCGATCGCACGCCAGCGCGTTGGGTTCGACGCTTTGGAATTGCAGGACGTCCACGTGTCGCGCGCGGGTATTCCACTGCTCGACGCGGCGCGCGTCGACCTGCGCTATTCGCTGCGCGATCTGTTGCCCGGCAGCACCAGGCGTTTTGGAGTTGCCGCGATCGACGTGTACGGGGCCAAGCTCACCATCGAGCGCGCCGCGGACGGCACGTACAACTTTCTCGGGCCGCCCGCCCCCTGGCAACTTCCGCAAGCGCAATTGCCGGTCGAGGTCGACAACGTTCCCTTGCGGTTTACACTACGGCTGCGCGATACGGCGGTGGAACTGCTCGAACCGGCTGCCTACGATCCAAGCGCCAAGCGCGTCGTCATCCACGGATTTCGAGTTGACGCGTCGATCGATACGGGAGCCGTGTCGCGCTATCGCGCGCGCGGCGCCTTTGCCGGAACCCGTCGCGACGATCCGTTTACAATCGACGGTACGATGGACGCGCTGCGTGGGTATGCGACGCATCGAGCCCGGGCGCCGCGGTTTCCCCTGCGGGCGTTGGCCAATTACTTCGCCGACTCGCCGGTCATTCGCGTGCTCAAAGGCCGCGCACGCAACTTCGATGCGCGTTTGTACGCACTCGACGTGCAGCCAAACGTCACGCCCGACTATCACGCCAACCTGCAGTTGGATATCGACGGCGGAAGCTTGGCTCTGGCGATGTTGGCGGCGCCGCTCGACAATGTGCGCGGCCGCGTGCAGCTGGTCGACGACACGTTCTTTCTTCGCCGCATCGACGCGAGTCTGGCCGGCGTGCGCTTGCACGTGACCGGCGGAATCTACGATTTCGCGGGAGGCCTGACCGGCAGCCCGCAACTGCGCCTCGGCATCCATGGCGACGGCGACCTCGCGCAGTTGCGCAATGCGTTCACATTTACGCGTCGCGAACCGATGCGCGGCGCGCTGCAATTGGGCGTGCTGGTCGCCGGTCCGATCGGCGATCCTATCATCGTTGCGCGTGCCTCATCGCCGCATCTGGTGTACCGCAACGTGCCGTTCGACGGCCTGCGCGCAGGCGTGGTCTATCACCATAACGTGGTTGGGTTCGCCCCGCTGACCGCGGCCTACGGAACGACGCATCTGTGGCTGAGGGGTGTCCTTGGGATCGGAAAGAGGCTGACGTCGGAGCTGGCGCTACACGTTGCAGGGCCGGCGTCCGGCTTACCATTCTTGAACCGGCTGATGGGCGACGAGGCGGTGCGGCTCGACGCGGTTGCCCACGGAATCGATTTGAACTTTGCGGTACATGGAGCGGCTTCTTCGGCCCGCGGCATCGGTCCGATGGCCGCGATCTTCGAACTCGGGCCGACCGGTACGGCCGAGGTTTCGCCGTTCTGGCTGCACTCCGGCTCGGGCTCCCTCACCGGCGGCTACCAGCTCGACCGTCCGCACGCGTCGAGCGCCTATTGGGCGCTGGCCGACGGCCTATCGATACACGCCTTGCAAACCCAGTTTCCCGGGCTGACGCTGCCGGTCGTTCCGCCGATGTCCGGCAGTCTGCGCGCGGCCGCGATTGTGGGTGGAAACACCGGACCCGATGCCGCTCTCGCCGGAACGATTGCGACCGGCGCGCTGACGATCGCGACCGTCCCGTTTGCATTCGCACGAGCTTCCTTCGATGGCTCGCCAGCCGCGGCGCGCATTACCGGTATCCGCGCCGCCGGACCGTGGGGAACGTTTTCGGGGAGCGGGCAGATGTCGTCCAAGGCGTTCGTTGCAGGCGGCGACTATCGCGGAACGTTCGAAGGGTTGCGGCAATTTATCGGGCCCGATCTGCGAGCGCGGGGTGGCATCTCGGGCGGCGCGTCGATCGCCGTTGAGGGCAATAAGATCGTCGTACAAGGGCGCAACATGCGCTTGCACGACGCGAGCTTCCGCGGGATTCCGGTCGACTCGGCGGATCTCACGCTCGCCGTGGCAGGTCCGCAGCTACAAATTTATTCCGCGCTCGCAAAAGCCGACGGCGGTGAAGTCGTCGCGTCCGGGTCGTTCGGGCTTTCGCCGCACGGCGACCCCGGCAGCTTGGCACTTGCGGTACGCGACATCAAAGCGGCTGGTTTGCGCGGTCTTGGATTGCCGCTCGATGCCGGCCGGGTTACGGCGTCGGGCCGGCTTTCTGCCGGTTCGCCGTTGCCCGAATTCAACGGCGGCGTGTCAATCGCGGGCGGACGCCTGCAACGCTACGCGATTTCCGGCGACGGCGACGTGGCGCTTTCGGGAGAAACCGCGCACTTGCGTCGCGTCATCGGGTCGCTCGGAACGACGTACGCGAAAGTCGACGGCGACATCGGATCGCTCGCCGCGGGTGGCCCGTCGTTTGCGCTCGATGCGGACGTTCCGGCGGCCGACGTCGCTTCGACGCTGCACGCGCTGGGATATCCCAACTACATGACACAAGGTACGTTCAACGCGCGGTTGCACATCGGCGGTAGCGGAGCCACGCCGAACGTCGGCGGCACCGTCAACGCACCGGCCGGCAACGTCAACGGTTTGCCGTTCGTCGATGCGACGGCGCAACTCTTCGCTAACGCGAGCGGGGTGCGCGCAAACGGCGGCAGCGTTCGAATCGGTTCGACGTCGGCGCGTTTCGACGCGTCGACCGGCCGCGAGCGCACGCGCGTAACGGTCGAGGCGCCATCGGCCGATCTCGCCGACTTCAATAATTTCTTCGACGCGGGTGACATGTTTGCAGGCCGCGGTAGCGTCGCATTGAGCGCAGCGCTCGATCGTGCGCGCATGCGCAGCCGCGGCAACGTGGCCATCGAGGGTCTAGCGTGGCGCGATCTGCCGATCGGCGGCGCCGTTGCGAACTGGTCTAGCGCGCACGATGCCGTTACCGGCGCGTTGTCCATCGGCGGAAAAGAGGGCCGGCTGAGCGCAAACGGTTCGTTCGTACTTCGACCGGCGAGCGATCTGCAAACGACGATCGTGAATTCGCGCTACAACCTTTCGGCCTCGGTTACCAACGCCGACTTATCGTTGTGGAGCGCCGCATTCGGCTTCGCGCAATTGCCGATCCGGGGGCGCGCCGACGCAACGATGCGGATCGACGGACGGTATCCGGATGCCGCGATGCGCGCACAGGCGACGGTGCGAGATGGTGGCGTCGGGCCGCTCGCGCTCGACACTGCGACGGCAGCGGTACACGCCCGAAGCGGGCGATTGACGATCGACAACGCCGAAATCGCAACGCGCGGTTTACAGGCGACGGTGGGCGGCTCGATCGGACTGCGTCCCGGCGATCCAGTCGACGTGTCGCTCCATGCGGCCACATCGCAATTGCCGGTGTTGGTCGCTCAAGTAACCGGCGCAAGTATTCCGATCTCCGGATCGTTCGAATCGACCTTGCACGTCGGCGGAACGTTCCGTTCGCCGTCGTTCGTCGCCGGGATCGACGCCACGGACGTCGACGCGTACGGCATCGCCATCTCGTCGTTTTTCGGCGAGGTGCGCTTGCACGGGCGATCGCTCGTGCTATCGAATGCCGGCGCGACGATTTCCGGAGGCGAGTTAACGCTGGCCGGGTCGTTGCCGTTAGAATTGGCGCCATTGCGTATCGGTCCGCAAGACCAACCGATCAGCTTCGATATCGATGCGGTGGGATTGAATCCGGCCGCGATCGACGGATTGCTCGGCAACGGCACGCGGTTGAGCGGATCGATCGACGGCCATCTCGGGTTGACGGGAACGATCGCGCGGCCGATCGTGATCGGACACGCGACGCTGCAAAACGGTTCGTACGTCAGCAACGTCGAGCGCACGCCGATTACCAACGCCGTCGGTCGTTTGACGTTCGACCGCACGAGCGCGTCGATCGATCGGGCCGGCGCTCGGCTTGGATCCGGCACCGTCGATGCTTCCGGCCGAGTCGCGTTTCCGCACGGGTTTCAAGCGCGAAGCGGATTCTCGTTTGTGGTCAAAGCGATTGCGACCGGCGCGCAACTGGATTTACCCGAGTATGGGACCGGTACGCTCAACGCCGATCTCGCGCTAACGAAGACGCCGTCGTCTTCGGCGCTCCTTTCGGGCAAAGCAACTTTGTCCGATGCGAGCCTGCCGTTCGCTGCCTTTCTGCATGCCGCGCAAGGCGGCGACGCGGACACCACGACGAGTGCAAGCGCCTTCCATCTTCCGCCGCTGGCGTTCGACGTGGATGCGGCTGCCGGTCGTAACGTGCGGGTGCGCGGATCCGGATACGGCGCCGGACTCGATATCGGCGTTGCCGGTTCGGTGCGGTTAGCCGGCACGACGAGCTCCCCGCAGTTGATCGGCTCGATCGGCTCGACGGGCGGAACGCTCACCTACTTCGATCGCGCGTTTCGGGTGCACGAAGGCAATGTGTCGTTCGCCCAAGGTGCCGGACTCGTCCCCGACATCCACGCGGTCGCAACCACGAGCGTCGTCAACCCCGATCCGGACCGCGCGCGCAACCCCTACGGGCAAGCAGAAATCACGATTGCCGTCGACGGTCCGATCGACGGTCTGAAAATCGACTTCACGACCAATCCATCCGGTTACACCCGCGACCAGATCATTTCGATGATCGCGCCGTTCGGCGGCTTTCTCAACGGCATCGCGTTCAATTCACAATCGCCGTATCAAGTCGAATCGCCGGGCGGCATAACGCCGCTCGGCGCGGTTTCACCGTTGCCGGCCGGCGCGTACCAAACGCGTAACGGCGTGATCACTGTGGGTCAGGAAGCGTTCAATATTCTCAACGCGCAGTTTGCTGCGGGCTTGCTTGCACCGCTTGAGGGTGCGCTCGGCCAAGGGCTCGGTCTCTCGAGCGTGGATTTGAACCTCGGTTACTACGGAAACGTAGGGATTACCGCAACCCGGCTGCTCGGGAAAACGGTGAGCGCCGTGTATGCGACCACCTTCGGGATTCCACAAATCCAGTCGTTCGGTATCAAGATGCAGCCGAGCCCGTTTACCTCGGCCACGTTGAACTTTTTCTACCAAACGAGCCCGACCAAGCTGTTCCAAGAACCGGTGACGATCGTCGGGCCGTCTAACGGCCTGCTTCTATCTCAGCCACTGCTCGGGAATAGCGGCTTTAACGTATCGGTGCAGCGCTACTTATGGTAAGTGGTTGTTGCGTTGCGGCGCAATTGCTCAATCCGACCCTAATCTTCAAGGCAAGGACCGGGGTCCGGCGGGGCGAACACGCCGACCCGGGTCCCATCCGGTGCGTCCGTTCGCACCCTCCGTTTGCTGACGCCGTCAGCTTCGCTCTTTCAATTCGAGGACGATTTTTCGCATGACCTTCGACCTTCGGGGCGCCCTCCGCGCGCTGGCGTGCTGGGCCGGCGCCCTGCTCGCGTTTGTGATCGCGGCTTCGCCGATGGTCGCCGCTACCGCACCCGCGAACGGGAACCAGATCGTTTCCGTCGATGTCACGGGCAATCTGCACGTGCCAACGGCGACGATCATGGCGGTCGTGCAAGCGCGTCCCGGTCAGGCGTACGATCCGAAAGTCATCCAAGAAGACCTAGCGCGGATTAACTCGCTCGGCTACTTCGCCGACATCGCGCCACCGCTGATCCGGCAGCGTCCGAACGGCATCGCGATCACGTATCGCGTCGTCGAAAACCCCGTCATCACTAAGATAACGTTTGCCGGCAACCAAAAGGTGCCCAGCGATACGCTGTTGGCGTTGATGGACTTGTCGGTCGGCCAGGTGTTCAATACCAACACCTTCCGGCAAGACGTTCTGAAGATCAATAACTATTACGAGCGCATCGGCTACGCCGGCCAGGTGCCCACGCACGTTAAAGACATCAACCTGGATCCGAAAACGGGTGCGGTGACCCTGACGATTCAAGAGGGTCTGATCGTCCGGCACATTATTATCGGCGGCGACCCGCTGCTGCCGCCGCAGATCATTCTGCCGGCACTGACGGTCAAGGAGGGAACCGAGTACTCGGATGCCGTCCGCGACGCCGATTATAAGGCGCTGCAGAAACTGTACGAAGATAAGTTCCATCTCGAGCTCGGTAACTTCGAAGCCGGTCCCGATCCGTCGTCGATCGATCTCAAAGCGGGCACGGTCGACGTCAAGTACAACATTTATGTGGCCCGCGTCGCCGCCGTCGAGATCACCGGAAACACCCGCACCAAGGACGCCGTCATCCGGCGCGTTCTGCGCGAGGTCCCGGGTACGGTTCTCAACACCGACGCCGTCAAGCGCGATTACGAGCGTCTGAACTCGCTCAATTTCTTCTCGAAGGTCGAACCTAACATCGTTCCGGGTCCGGATCCGAAGAAGCCGCAGCTAGTAACGCTGGTGTGGCACGTCACCGAGCAGCGTACCGCACAGGCCTCGGTCGGCTTCGGCTACTCGGGTGGATTGACCGGACAGGGCTTGTACGGCACGCTCGGCTTCTCCGACAACAACTTGCAAGGCACCGGCAACTCCGGATCGCTGCAGCTCGAGAAGGGCGCGCGCACCGGTGTCGCCCAGCTGTCCGTTCAGGTGCCGTATCTCGGCAACACTCCGCAGTCACAAAAATACAGCGTCGGCGGTTCGCTCTTTACGAACAACACGACCTACTACTATCCGGTCTACGGTGTGACGTCGAGCGGCCCGGGCATCAAATCGGTCGGCGCCACGCCGGCACCGATTCCCGTGACGCTGTACGGATCGAGCACATCGTCGGAGTTGTCGAACGTCGTCGCGACCAACTCGTCGAGCGCCACCGGTGCCAATGCAAGTATCGCTCGGCGCTTAAGCGATTATACGATTCTGTCCGTAACGGGCGGAGCGCAGACGATTCGCTATAGCACGACGGTGCCGTCTCCGTACTACTTCCAGGGCAATCAGCCGAACATTTTCGTCGGACCCACGCCCGGTCCGATCAACTCGAGTATCAACTCCTATGGCGGCTCGTTCGGTATCGCCGCATCGTCGATCGCCAACGTCAACACCGGTGCCCCGTACAAGCTCAACACGGCCGTCATCGGTTTGACCACGTCGACGCTCGACGATCCATTCAATCCGCGCAACGGCGTGAACGCCTCCCTGACCTCGATGATCTCGATGCCGGCATTCGGCTCGAACTTCAAGTTCACGCAGTCTACGTTGAACATCGCGAAGTTCTTCCCGGTGCTCAAGGAGGCGACGCTCGGCTTCCACTTGCAGTTGAACGGGTCGTCAGGCGTGATCCCGCCCAGTCAGTTGGTCACGTTCTCCGACCAACAGATGCGCGGATATAATACCGTGTTTTATGCGACCGATGCCGGGCTCGGGCAGATCGAACTTCGGCAGCCGTTGGCGTTGGATCGCCGAATTACGCTGGCCGCGTTCATCGACGAACTCGACTACCGCATTCGCGGCGCCTACCCACTGTTGGACCAGTATACGAACCGTATCGTAGGATATCCGGGTAATTGGGCGCTATACGGCGACTACGGCGTCGGCGTTCGATTCGACGTCCCGCAGCTTGGGTTGCGCACCGTACGTATCGACTTCGCCAAGGGCGCCGACGGTACGCATACGAGCTTCGGCATCGGCCAGAGCTTTTAAGAGGAAGGTATGAAGCTTCGGATCATCGGTTCTTTCGCAGCTGCCGCGCTGTTGGCCGTCGTCGTCGCTCCGGCGGCGATCGGCGCCGACCTCACCGACGTGGGGTTTGTCGATCAGGCGCAGTTGGCGAGTATGCCGCAGTTCGTCGGCGCGAATCGCGCGTTGGCCGGCGCCAAGGCGCAGATGGACGCGCAGTACAACGCCGCGTTGCGGCACGTCGGCAGCGACGCCGATCGCCAACGCATCACGCTGCAGTTCCAACAAGCATTTCAAGATAAGCAACGCGAGATCGTCGGTCCGATGTTCCAGCGCGCGCAACTAGCGATCGCGCAAGTGAGCTCGGCGAAGAACCTTTCGATCGTCGTCGATAAACGTATCGTCATTTTTGGCGGTCAAGATATCACGCGCGATGTCGCAACGCTCTTCTCGAGCGGTCAAGCGCTGCAGCCGCCGGCCGCGTCGCCGCCGCCGTCGGAGATCGGATTCGTCGATCAGTCGGTTCTCGATAACGTCGCAAAAGTCAAAACCGCCAACGACGAAATGACGCAGTTCGAGACGACCCAACGCACCCTATTCGCGCCGCAACTGGCACAAGCCAAAACCGACGCCGATAAGAAGAAAGTCTTCGACCAGTTCAATAAGGTCATCTCCGATAAGCAGGACCAGTTGCTCAAGCCGCTCGTCGATCAAACGAAGAGCGCGACCGCCAGCGTCGCGTCGTCGAAGAAGCTGCTATTGGTGATCGATCGTGCCGACGTCATTTATGGTGGCACGGACATCACCGCGGATGTCCAAAACGATCTCGCCAAATAGGCTCCGAACGCTCGCCGTCGCGATGCTTGTCGCGGCCGTGTTGCCGTCCGGGTGCGGCGCAAACGTGCATTCGTCGTCGATCCGCGGCACGGGCTACGTCCGCTTGGACGAGGTCGTAAAGCATCATCCGCTGTATCCGCAGCTTTCGCAAATCGACGACGCGATCGCGTCGATCAATTTAAGCGCGGCGGCGCCGCGCGTCCCGTTGAGCGCGTCGCAGATCGCGAAGCAGACGTCGATACTCAACGGCGAGTTGCGGGCGGCGCAGGATCGCGCCAATAAAATACTCGCACAGAAGCAAAGCTCGTACGCGGCCAAAGAAGCGCAGGCCGTTTCTGCGGCGCTGCGCGCTGCCGGCATCAGCGGCGCGGCCGCGGCCGCGATGCAAATGAACGGCGCTTCGGCCTCCCAGGCACGCCAGGCCGTCGCGGCCGCCAATCAAGATTTCCAATCGTATCAGCAGAGCGTTCTGTCGGCCGGTAACGCCGCGTCCAATTCGGTCGTCCGCCAGTTACAGATACAGGCCGCGCAAAAATACCGCGCCAAGGCCGAGCAATTGCAGCAGCAAGAAACCGACGCATCGCTCAAATTGTCGCAGGCCGATGCATCGCAGCGGTTGGCCATTCGCACCCGCCTCTCGAATCTGGCGATGGACGAGAGCACCCGTAAGGATCTGCAGAACCAGCTCGCCGCGCTCAATGTGAAAGAGAACAACGCGCTGGACGCACAGCGCCGTTCCGACGCTGCAACGTTGCAGGCCTATCATCGTCAACTCGACGCGCAGACCTCGAGCGCGATTCGATCCCAGGTTTCTTCGATGCAAGGGGAGACCCAAGCCAAGCTGCTGGAGCGCCGGAACGAAGTAGGGGCCCAGCTGCGGAACATGGGAGCCGCCCCGGCCGTGCCTGCGGCCGTCCCGCCCAACGTCAAGAAACAGATCGCCGACATCCATCGCACCTTCACGGCGCAATTCCAGAGAGACGCGCAAAAAACGGTAGGCGACTACAACGCGACGAAATCCGACCTAGACCGGCAATTTGCTGCGCTCCACGGCGCAGACGTCGGGGCCACCGGAGCGGCTGCAACCGAGCTCGCCGCATTGCAGAAGCGCCGGGGAGCGCTCTACAAACAGATCTCCGATCAGGTTTCGCGCGATGCGTCGCGCATCGCCCAAGAACGCGGTTTTAGCATCGTCTTCGAAAACGTCAACGCCGCCCCGGGCGGCTACGACCTGACGAACGACATCATCAAGGACGTCGAAAGCCAACACGAGTGAAAAAGCATCTTTACGCAGTCTTTTGCGCCGCCACCCTTGCCGGTATGACCGGTTGCGGCACGTCCAGCCCGATCGGGCTGGTCGACGTGCAGCGCATCGTTACGAACTGGCCGGAATATCAAGGCTATCAAAATCAACTGCTAGCGGACGAAAAGTCGATCCAATCGCAGCGCGGAAACGCTCGTCAGAAGCAACGCGCAGCGTTCGTGTTGGAACAAAAGTACAGCAAGATCACCGAGCAGTTGACGCAGCAGATCCGCGTCGCGGCCACCAAAATTGCGCAGCAGAAGCAGCTGAAGCTCGTGTTGACGCGCGAGGGTATCGGCTACGGCGGCGTCGACATCACCCCCGACGTCGAGAAGTCGCTCAACATTACGGAAAAAGCGACCCCTTCGCCCGGAACGTAGTTTGCTCGGAACGCTTCGTCAACTGTCGGAGCGCGTCGGCGGCCGCGTGGCCGGCGATGGAGACGTTGCGATTACGCGGATCGCCGCCGTCGACGAAGCCGGGCCCGGCGCCCTAACGTTTGCGACCGACGCACGCTATTTAGCAAAGGCCCTCGCCGGCACTGCGGAAGCCGTTTTGGTAGACGCGGCGATCGCGCCGGAACGTTCCACCAAGCCCCTCTTGATCGTGGATCACGTGCGGCACGCGCTGGCAAGCCTGCTGGCGGGCTTGCGCGCGCCCAGGCCACTCGGCCCCCATCGCCATCCGTTGGCGGCCATCGCTCCCGATGCCGACGTTGCGGCTGACGCCTACGTCGCCGCGCACGTTTACGTCGGTTCGGGCGCCAGCATCGGCCGGGGAACAGCTTTGAGCGCCGGTGCGTACGTCGGCGACGGTGCGAGGATCGGCGATGACGTGTGGCTGCACCCGGGCGCGCGCGTCATGGCGGGCTGCGTGGTGGGAAATCGCGTCGTGCTGCATGCCGGGTGCGTGATCGGCAGCGAAGGTTTCGGCTGGGCGTTTCTAGATGGCCGGCTCGAACGTATTCCGCAAATCGGCAACGTGGTCTTGGACGACGACGTCGAGATCGGCGCCAATACGTGCGTGGATCGCGCGCAGACCGGAAGCACGCAGATCGGCGCCGGAACCAAGATCGACAACCTCGTGCAGATCGGTCACAACTGCCGCATCGGTAAGAACTGCGTGCTCGCCGCACTCACCGGTCTGGCCGGATCGACCGTCGTCGGCGATGGCGTGCAAATCGCGGGACAAGTCGGCACCAGAGGGCACATGACGATTGGTTCCGGCGCGAGCGTCGCCGGTCAATCGGGCGTTTGGGGCGATGTGCCGCCCGGTACGACGGTTTCCGGTAATCCGGCGCGCAATCACCGCGAAGATTTGCGGCGAGAGGTCATGATTCGTAACCTGCCAAAGCTCGTCGCTCGTGTCGACGTTTTGGAGCGCGCGCTCGAACGAGACCGTGAGTAACGGCGCGACGTATCGCCCGATGACGCAAGCAACGCTCGGCGCGCCACTGCATTTCGAAGGTGTCGGCCTGCACACCGGCGCGCATTGTGCTGTGGAGGTACTTCCCGCAGCGGCCAATGCCGGGCTCGCATTCGACCTCGCACATCCGCATACGCCCGGGAGACGGGTGCGCGTGCCGGCGTTAGCCGAAAACGTGATCGATACGTCGCGCGCCACCGTCATCGGCCGCGACGGCGCCAGCGTTTCCACCACCGAGCATCTCCTATCGGCATTGTTTGCAATGGGCGTGTCGAACGCCGACATCCGGGTCGACGGCCGCGAGATTCCGATCGCCGACGGAAGCGCACGAGCGTTCGTCGACGCCATCGCGTCCGCCGGCGTCGAATCCCAGGACGCCGAACGAGCCACGCTCGACCTGGAGAAACCGTTCGTGTTGACCGTTGGAGACCGTACGATCGCGGCATTGCCGGCACCGGCGTTTCGCGTTCGGTTCGTCGCCGATTTTCCGCCGCCGATCGGCGCCGAGTATTACGAAGGCGAAATCGACGCCGCGAGCTATCGCGACGAGATCGCGGGCGCGCGAACGTTCGGATATTTGCATGAAGTCGAAGCGCTTCGCGAGCGCGGGTTGGCCTTGGGTGGAAGTCTCGAAACCGCAATCGTGTTCGCGGTGGATGGACCGATGCAGCCGTTGCGCTGGTCCAACGAAGTCGTTCGCCATAAAGTGTTGGATCTGATCGGCGATTTCGCACTGCTCGGCGCGTGGCCGCGTTGCGACATCGTGGCGATCAAGAGCGGACACGAACTACATGCCGCAGCTACGCGCGCATTGCGCGCGCGCATGGCGTCATAAGCCAGGAGGAGGCGTGTGTCGGAGTTAGATATACGGCAGATTCTCGATGTGCTGCCGCACCGGTTCCCGATTCTGTTGATCGACAGAATTACCGAACTCGAACCGATGGTGCGGGTGCGCGGTTATAAAAACATCACCTACAACGAGCCCGTGTTCACCGGACACTTTCCGGGCAACCCGTTGTTTCCGGGCGTGTACATGCTCGAAGCGATGGCGCAATTGGGCGGAGCGGTAGTACTCGAGCCGGGCGAATTTTCACGCAAGACGCCATATCTCGCCGGTATCGATAAGGCCAAGTTTCGACGGCCGGTTATTCCCGGAGACCGCCTCGATATGGAAGTAACGATTCTCCGGCACAAGCGCAACATCGGATGGTGCGCCGCCAACGCCAGCGTCGACGGTCAATTGGTGTGCGCCGCCGAGTTGATGTTTTCGATCGTCACCAATCAAAATATGTACGGCGCGGATGCGACGGTGTTGCATCCGTGATCCATCCTACCGCGATCGTTCATCCCAGCGCGGTCATCGCGAGGACGACCGAGGTCGGTCCGTATTGCGTCGTCGGCGAGCACGTCAAAATTGGTGCCGGCAGCGTGCTGCAAGCGCATATCGTCGTCAACGGCTGGACCGAGATCGGCGAAGACTGCCAGATCTATCCGTTTGCGACCATCGGGGCCGCTTCGCAAGATCGTAAATACGTCGGCGAGCGTGCGTACACGCGAATCGGTAGTCGAACCGTGCTACGGGAGTACGTCAGCATCCAGCGCGCGACCGGCGAAGAAGAGGTGACGGCCGTGGGCGACGATTGTCTGCTGCTGGCCTACACGCACATCGCGCACAACTGCATGCTGGGAAACGGCGTGACCATGAGTAATTTGGCGCAGTTGGCCGGGCACGTCGAAGTCGGCGATTTTGCGACCATCGGCGGTCAGGCCGGCGTGCATCAATTCACCCGAATCGGGCGCTATGCCATGGTCGGTGGTGCGAGCAAGATCACCAAGGATGTTCCACCGTTTTTTCTGATCGAAGGAAACCCCGCGCGTCCGTACGGATTGAACAGCGTCGGTTTGCGGCGCGCAAACTTTACGGCCGAAGAGCGTACCGAAATCAAACGGTTTTACAAGACGTTGTACAACCCGAAGATGAACGTTTCGCAGGCGCTGGCCGTCATGAAGGATCAAGCGGCGACGGCTCCCGGCAAAGAAATCGTCGAGTTCTTGGAATCGCGCTCGCAGCGCGGCGTCCTGAAATGAGCGCGGCAATTGCGCTATTTTTTTTCGAGCGGTGAGCCCTCCGGCGAATCGGTAGCGCTGCTGCTGGCGGCCGCGATTCGCGATACCGATCCGGACGCAACGTTCGAAGGCATCGGCGGCGACCGCATGCGCGACTTCGGCTTTACGATATGGCGCGACCATCGAGGCTGGGCCAGTATGGGTCCCTTAGCCGCGATTCCACGCATCCCCAAACTGCTCGCGATCATGTGGCTCACCGCATTTCATTTGCGCAACACAAAGCCCGACCTCGTCGTGTTGGTCGATTTCGGCGTGTTCAACTTGCGCTTGGCGATGACGTTGCGCCGGCTGCACTACGCCGGACCGGTGCTCGACGTGTTTCCGCCTGGAACCTGGCTGGATAACGAAGCCAAAGCGCGCATCGTCAGCGATGTAGCGATGCCGCTGACGGCGTTCGAGCATCAACGCGATTTCTATCGTGGACTCGGCCTGCGCATCGCGTACTTCGGCCATCCGCTAGCCAATCGCTACGCGGCGCGCCCGCCCCGTCCGGCGCCGCCGCCGGACGGCGGTACCATCGCACTGCTACCAGGAAGCCGCGACGGCGAAGTCGACCGCCATTTGCCATTGTTGCTCGCCGCGTTGCGCATCGTGCGCCGCACGCGCCCGAACGTGCTGGGCACGATCGGTGCGTCGAGTCCTGCGTCGCGCGTCCGGCTCGAACGCGACGTAGCTCGCGACGGGATCGAGGGCGTTGCGGTTGTCATCGGCGCGCAAGAGGCGCTCTCGAATGCCGATGCCGCCTGGGTCGCATCGGGAACGGCCGTGCTCGAAGCTGCGTTAAGCGGCGTTCCCGCGGTCGCGCTGTATGTGGTCAAGCCAATCTTGGTCAAACATGCTCGCGGGATGATCAAACATCGTTTCATCACGTTGCCGAATCTGGTGCTCGGGGAAGCCATCATTCCGGAGTTGTTGCAGGAAGAAGCGTCACCCCAACGTCTGAGCGATGAAATGGAAGCGATTTTACGCGACCCGTCGCAGCAGATGCAGCGGCTGTCCGGATTGCGCGCGGCCCTGGGACCGGCCGACGCGTTGGAGCGCTGCGCCGAGTTTGCCGTTTCGCTGGCGCGCCAGAACGCGACGTCAACGTCGTGATTCGCCTGTACCACACCTCCGATCTCCACGATCATCGCGGTTTCGTAGAGCGGCTACGCGAGTTGCGCGCCGCCAATCCGGGATTGCTATTCGATTGCGGCGACTCGCTGCGCGGCAGTCAGACGGTGTATCATCGCCACGAACCGATGATGGCCGACTTGGACGCGGCCGGTTACGACGCCCAAGCCATCGGCAACCGCGAATTTCATTACTTTTTCAACCTGTTGCGGGCGCGCGCGCAACGCATGCACCATCCGCTCGTGTGTACGAATTTGCTCGACACCAGAGGCCGCGAGTTGCCGTTTCAACGCTCGCTGGTATTCGACGACGGAGCAACGCGCATACACGTTCTCGGCTTGTTGATCATGCAATATCCCGTCGAGAGCGTCTGGGAGCACATCTTCGGCTGGCGGTTTCTCGACCCGTGGGATGCGATCGAACCGTACGCGCGCCAAATCCCCGACGGCGACGCGTTGGTGGTACTGTCGCACGTCGGTTTGTCGCTGGATCGCGAGCTGGCGCGACGCATTCCGCGCATCGACATCGTGCTGGGGGGGCACAGCCACGACACGTTGCCGGTGCCCGAAGTCGTCGCCGGCGTTCCGATCGTGCACACCGGCGCGTACGGACGGTACGTCTCGCGGAGCGAGCTCGAGTACGACGCCGCACGCCGGCGCTTCGAATTGCGCGATTTCGAACTCGTTCCGTTGATGGCCGGCGCGGCGGCGTGAAGCCGCTACTCTTCGTTTCTAACGGTCACGGTGAAGCCGCCATCGCCGACGCAATTGCGGCGGCCGTACGAGCGTTCGATCCGTCGATCGTCTGCGACCATCTCGCGCTGGTCGGACGGGCGCGTTCGCATAGCATGTCTGACGTCGGCCCGCAGCGCGTGTTGCCCAGCGGCGGTTTGATCGCGATGGGCAATCTGGGGAACATCGCGCGCGATATCGGCGCAGGATTGATCGGACTGGTCCTCGCGCAGCGTGCGTTTTTGCGTCGGGCGCACGGGCGTTATGGGGCCGTCGTCGCGGTAGGCGATACGTATGCTTATGCGATGGCGCGCTCGGCGCGCTCGCCGATCGTTTTCGTCGGGACGGCCAAAAGCGTGAGCGTCGCACCGTACGGGCCGTTCGAGGAACGATTGCTGCGCGGCGCAGCGGCGTGTTTCGTGCGCGACGAGCCGACGGCGGAGCGGTTACGTTCGCACGGCCTTCGCGCCGACGCGGCCAACGCGATCGTGGATTTGTTTGCAAGCGCGCCGGAAACCGACGCGAGCGATGCGCTCGAAGGTTTCGCGCCGGTGTTGGTGCTGCTGCCGGGTAGCCGCGAAAGCGCGTACGGTGACGCCCGTCGCTTGATCGACATCGTCGGACGGTTACAAACCGACCGTCCATCGTTGGGAGCCGTGCTGTCGGTAGCGCCCGGAATGGACGCACGGCGTTTTTCGGCCCAGGTGCGTGCCGACGGCTGGGACGTCGCCGACGGACCCGGGCCGGTCGCGTTCGTCGCATCGCGCGGCGGCCGGCCCGTGCTTCGTGGATGGACGGGCGCGCTCGCACCGCTGTTGCGTCACGCGACGTTGGCTTTGGGACAAGCCGGAACTGCGAACGAAGAGGCCGCCGCTGCCGGCGTGCCCGTCGTTGCGCTGGAACGCGGCGCGGGAACGCGTAGCTCGTGGTATCGTCATCGCCAGCGACGGTTGTTGGGGGATGCGCTCGCGGTGCTCCCAGACGATCCGGGTGAAGCCGAGCGTGGTATCGATGCGCTGCTCGAAGATCCGCATCGCCGCACCCGCATGGCGGATGCCGGCAAACTCCGCATGGGGCCGCCCGGCGGCGCGCTGACGATCGCCGCGCGCATTCTCGCAGTGGTGGGAGTGTCGTCGTGCGCCGGCTGATGCCGGCCGCGTTCGCGGCCGTCTACGCGGTGCTGCCGCTGTTCCCGTCGTTTATCGTGTTAACGGCGGTTGCGTTTCCGGGCGTTTCGTTAGTGCCGCGCGCGGCCGCCGTCGGGGTGCTGCTGCTCGTGGTCGCGATCGCGATTTACGCCGGCATCACACTCTCGCGCTATCCGAAACCGGATTCGCAGCCGCTGCTGACGCCGATCGCGCTCTGGATCGCTGCGGGTATTCTCTCGGCCGTCCTAGGGTTGGACCCGTTGCGCGGCGTGGTTTTTCTCGGGGTCGCTTTGCTGGGCGCGGTATGGCACTGCAGTCTACTGCGATTTTTTGGCGATCGCGGCGTGGCGCGAGCGATTCTCTGGTCGTATTTACTTTCCGCGACGGCCGCGGCCGGGATCGCCGTCCTGACCGTGCTTACGCGGTGGCCGGCGGCGCTGTACGCCACCGGACACGGGCGAGCGACCGGCACGTTCGTGTTGCCCGGTGAGTTGGCTGCGTATTTTATCGTCCTTTTGCCGATCGCGTACGCCGTAACGCGCATACGGTCGAGCACGGCCCTGCGGGCCACGGCCTGGGTCGCACTCGGCGTTGGAGCGCTAGCATTGGTTCTGTCGTACTCGCGCGCCGGCTGGATGGGTGCCGCCGCCGCCGCCGCGTTCGTGATCCTAACGCGTCGTGGGGCGCCGCGCGGAGCCGCCCCGGCGGCTGCAGTAATCGGAGTGGCGCTGCTGGTCGTCGTCGCACTGTTCAACAACCACCACGATCCCAGCGAGGACTACACGCGCTTGGCGATATGGCACGCCGCCGTGCAAGTCATCGATCGCTTTCCCTTGACCGGCGTGGGGCCGCTGGATTTCCCGCGTATTTACCCGTCGGTGCACGTGCCGGACGCCGATGCTTCCGCCTTTCACGCGCATAATTTGTATCTCACGTTTTTCGCGGAATTGGGCGTTACCGGCGTAGCTGCATTTGCATGGATGATGTGGTCGTTCGCGCTCGAGTTGCGGCGCCGAGTCGCGCGCATGGGCGTGTCGAACTGTCAATTGGCGCTGGCGGCCGCGGCGGGACTCACCGGCGTCGCCGTGCAAGGCCTGATCGATACGATGAGCATCGTCATATTCGGACTGCTGTTTCCAACGATGGGACTGGCGCTGGCCGCGGCCGGCACCGGCGATATGGCCGCATCCGAACCGGATTGAGTCGTCGCGTCTACGCGCTGGGCGCGTGCGTCACGATGCTTGCCGGCTGCAATCCGCAGGCGCCGAAATCGGTCAAAACGCCCGCTCCGGCGCACGCCCACCCGGCCACCCCGCCGCCGCTGCATATCACCGGCCAGGGCACGCAGGGCCGTCCGGTGCGGATCATTCAGCAAAATCAAAACCGTATCGAGTACGAATTGGTAACGAAGTCGTATGAGAGCAGGGGCGCCCAGGGTCGCGAGCGAGCGGTCGCACGCGATGCCACCATTACGTTTCACGATCGCAAGGGGGTAACGCTGACGGCGCGCTCTCCGCAAGCGGTGCTGGACGAGCGCGCCAACACGTTGACGTTAATCGACGACGTGCACGCGCGAACCAGCAGCGGTATAACGCTGACGTGTGACCGGCTGGTGTACGACCGAAACGAGCAACTCTTCCACGGATACGGTAACGTGGTCATCATAAACGCAAACGGCTTTCGCGGAACGGGTTCGAAGTTCGACTCGGACATTTCGCTCTCTCACGTACGGATGCAATGAATAACGGAGCTTCGATCAAACTACGCGGTCTCGTCAAACGATACGGCGAGCGTACCGTCGTGAACGGCGTGTCGGCGGAGGTCGGCATCGGCGAAGTCGTCGGTCTGCTCGGTCCCAACGGTGCTGGGAAAACGACGACGTTCTATATGGTCGTCGGATTGGTTCGTCCGGATGGCGGCACCGTGCTGCTCGATATGGTCGACCGCCAGATCGACTTGACCGGCGCCCCGATGTACGCACGCGCTCGCAACGGCGTCGGATATTTGGCGCAAGAAAACTCGATCTTCCGCAAGTTATCGGTCGGTGACAACATTCGCTTGATCTGGCAGCAAAACGGCATCCCGCACGAAGAACGCGAGCGGCGGCTGCCCGGCTTGCTCGAAGAGTTCGGCCTGCGCGCATTCATCGACGCTCGCGGCGACAGTTTATCCGGCGGAGAACGCCGGCGGGTAGAAATTGCGCGAGCGCTAGCGATCGAACCGTCATTTTTACTGCTCGACGAGCCGTTTACGGGCATCGACCCGATCGCCGTGGCGGACATTCAAACGATGATCCGTCAGCTGCGCGATCGCGGGTTGGGCGTTCTGATCACCGACCACCAAGTTCGTGAAACGCTGGCGATCGTCGACCGTGCGTACATCATGAACAACGGCCGAATCGAAGTCTCGGGTTCGGCGCAAGAAGTCATGGACTCGCCGATCGCCCGAACATTTTATTTGGGCGAAGGCTTCCGGCTCTAGCGCACGGCAATCGGCGCATGCCGCGATTTACGATTCTCGACCGCTACATGCTGGCCGAACTATCCGGTCCGTTTGGATTTGGCCTCGCCGCATTTACGCTGATCTTCGCGGCCACCGAAATTTTAGCCATCGGCAAGCTGGTGAGCAGCGACCACGCGCCGCTTTGGGCGGCGGTCTCGGTCTTTTTATGGTCGTTGCCCAGCTACATCGTGCTGGTGATCCCGATGGCGCTGCTGCTCGGCACGCTCTTAGCGGTGCAGCGTCTTTCCAGCGATAGCGAATTGACGGCAATGAAAGCGGCCGGAATTACGTTCGGACGAATCGTTCTGCCGCTGCTCGCCGTCGGCATCGTCTTGTCGTTCGCGACGTTGTACTTACAAGAAGGCCTGGTTCCGTATGCCTCCGACCAGCGTACCGAAATCGAGGACGCGGTCATCAATCATAGCAGTCCGTTCAGCCGCGATCTTACCGTGTTCGCCCCGCTGCCCGGCGGCGGCCGCCAGATCACGACTGCCACGGCCTACGAACCCATCACGCGCGCGCTGCTGCACGTGACGCTGATTCAATACGACAAGTATAACCAGCCGCGGCAGATCGTGTTCGCGCAACGGGCCGAGTTCGAGATCGACCGTTGGACCCTGCAAGACTCCAGCGTCTATCGTTTCGAGCGCGACGGGTCGGTGTTGGCCGAGCCCAACGTGCCGACGCAGCAGGTCGAAATTGGCGAAAGTCCAACCGAACTGGTCAAACGCATCAAGAACGACGACCCGGACAGCATGAGCCGCGCGCAAATTGCCGACGTCGTTCGCTCCGGTCAACTGACGGAGAGTGAATTGCGCAAATACGTCACGACCTATCAGGAAAAGCTGGCTCGGCCGTTCGCGTGTTTCGTCTTTATTTTGATCGCGTTGCCGTTTGGCGTGCGCTCCGTCCGTAGCGGTGGCCGCAGTGCCAGCCTCGGTTTCGGCCTCTCGCTGGCGATCGTTTTCGTCTACTACGTCGTGATGACGGTGTGCTCGTTCCTCGGCGAAGCGTTTCTTAACTTGGCGATACTATGGGCGTGGATGCCGAACATCATCTTCACCGTCATCGGCTTGTCGCGTCTGCGGCGCGCGGCCGCGGTGTAGCGCGCGATGAACCTCGTCGAGATCGTCCGCGGAATCGGCAACGTCCTGGTGGTGATGGCCATCGCCGGAGCGGTCGCCTACGTGGGCGACCGGGTCGGCCATCAAGTCGGCCGGCGCCGCCTCACGCTGTTCGGGATTCGTCCGCGGTACACGTCGACGATCATCGCCATCGCAACGGGCATGACCATCGCGCTGGTGGTCACGCTCGTCGCGATCTTCGCGTCGCAGCAGGTCAAAACGGCCTTTTTCAAGCTCAATTCGATCAACCAACAGATCGGCGAATTGCAAAGCCGCGAACGAGCGCTCGAAACGAAGGTCAACACCGGGCGACTGGTCGTGCCGGTCGACGTTCCGATGGTACCGTTCGAACGCTTCATCGAGCAATCTGCGACGCCGGCCCAACGACTGGCGGCGATTCGTGCGTTCTACTACGATTGCGTCAAGTTTATCAACGCGACGTATCCGCGCCTGGGCCTCCGCCAGTACGTCAATCCGCCCGACATAGAAAAACGGTTAGCAGCATACGACTTGACGGTAGCTGCATTGCAATCACAAGCGCGCGTCATGTTGACGGCGACGGCCGACCAAAATCTCTTCGAGAATGACCAGGCGCACTTCGGTATCACCGGCACGCCCGATGCGCGTTACTTCGTCAAAGGGCAAGTGATCGCCCAAGTGTCGATTTCCGGGAAGAGCGACGCGAACATCGCCTTCGCGCTGAATCAGTTGCAGACGTACGTTTCGTTGAACGCGAGACGCCGCGGACTTTTACCGTTCATGGCTGAGAGCATTAAAACCGAGGAGCTGATACCGGACATCCGGCAGATGCAGCAGCGAATCAACAAGCCCGGCAATTATTCGCTTACGGCATTTGCCGCGGCCGACTACTATCCACATCTGGGCCAGATTCCGATCGTGATCGTCCTGACGGCGGCGGCCGGGTCGTGAGCGGCGGCGCCGTCATCGGCGGGGCCCTGACTGGCGGCGCCGTCATCGCCGTCGACCCCGGTCGCATCAAAGCCGGCTACGCGGTGCTCGATTCGGCCGGCGATCCGCTCGACTCGGGAATTTGTCCGGTAGAATCGTTGGCGCAGCGGTTGCGGACGGTCGTCGCGACGCATACGCCGGCAGTCGTCGCGCTGGGTCGAGGGACGAACGCGAAGCCCGTCGCCGAGGCGCTCGCCGCGCTCGGATTGCCGATCCGCTGGGTGGACGAGTACGAGACGACCCGGCGTGCTCGGGATCTCTTCTTTACGGATCATCCACCGCGCGGATGGCGCCGGCTGCTGCCCCGCGGGCTCCAGGTGCCGGACCGCCCGATCGACGACTACGCCGCGATTTTGATCGGCCGGCGGTATCTTGGTACCACAGACGCTCCCCCAGCAAGGGGAGACGCCTAGCCACCTCCAACATGAAACTCCCGCCCGATGGAGCGATATGAGATATCGCGCGCCTTTTGGCGGGTATACGGTGTAACCGGAGGGCTTTTTCGTGCGGCGGGTGCTTAGCGTCGTTCTTCTCTCGGTACTGACGATGATGCCAGGTTTTGCTCATGCCCGAACGCTCGCTACCGCCGTCCCGGCGGCCGATCTCGGACAGCAGCTGTTGCTGCGTTTCTTCGGCGAAACGACCGATGCTCGCGCGTCGCTCGAGGCGGCCTACGGAAACGCGCAGAGCGAATCGCCGCTCCGCAATCTGGCGCTGAGCGCGGTTCGGGTGCAGCCGCAGATGGCCGCGTGGGACGTCGCCACCGTCGCGCCGACCTTTGCGATCGTCGATCCGGCGGTGAGCGACGACGTTCCACTCATCGACACATCCGAACAGTATGATGCTGCATTTGCGCCGGCGCGCGCTGCGCAATATGTGGCGTCGACGCCCGCATACTCAAGCCAAACCGATTTTGTAGCGTCGCCGGGTGGGACGTCGTTCATTTCCGGCGAGTACCGCCCCGACGCTCCCGCGCCATCGGTGACGACCACCGAGAGCGCTATCGGCTCTACTTCGACCGGCACGTCCGAAACGGGACGATTAGCGTTTTCGCAGTCACCGTCGACCAGCACATGGACGTCGGCCGCAACCGGCGGAACCGCCTTCGGCCCGGTCCACGTGAGCACGCACTTCGATTCGTCGCAGTTGACGCAACAGCAATCGGCGCTGACCGATGGCGGTTACGGCGCCGGTGCGGCCGTGAACGTTCGCGCCTTGCACCGCAATCTCAACTTTGCAGTCTCGAGCGATTACGAGCGCTTGATGCGCGACGACCCGTCCGGTTCGGCCGCCTTTTCGCCGTCGTCGAACTGGCAGTTGCCGGGCGGCGACGTCCCGTTGGTCGTGCCCAACTATGCCGACATGAGCCGCATCTCTTTGGGAGCCGCGCTTGCCGTTCCGGTCGTCAACAATCTAACGCTGAATCTGAACGTCGCTTCGGATCGCATGCTCGGCGCCTACGGGTTGCCAGGCGTGAACAATTTGGATGCGACCGATAACTCGTACGGTGGACGTCTCACGTTCGCCATTCCGCATTCGGCCGGCTCCCTTTCGATTTCGGCGCGACAGTTGCACTATCAAGACAACTTGCTGCCGTCCGATACGTACACGCAGACGCGTGAGGACGTCAACTTTACCGTCAAATTCTAGCCGCGGCGTGAACCGGCGCTACGGTCCGTTTCGCGCGATCGCCGGCGCCGTCGTCATTGCGCTGCTGGCATCGTTCGCTTGCATACAAGCCGCATCCGACGCATTTGCTGCAACGGCCGCCGCGCCGTACTCGCCGGCCCGGCTCGTGCCGTTGCGCTTTGCGGTGGCTACCTACGGCCTACTCGACCGAATCGCGCCCGCTCCATATGTCGAAGCGACGCTCGCCGCATACGCACTCGAGCGTGGCGATTCCCTCGCGGCGCATCGCTACGCGATCGCGTTGCCCCCCTCGCCGGTTCGTGACGATTTGCTCGGACGAGCCGCAGCGGCAGGTGGCGACCAGGCGCTGGCGTTCGAGTATTTCTTAGCCGCGCCGGATGTCGACGCGGTCGAGCACTACGTGGAAGGCGTCGCGGCGCACGACCCGGCAGCCGCGTACGCGCTCGAGCGCACGCTAGCGCAACGGCTAGCGTCGACTGCGACGCATCCCGACGCGGTTGCCGAAGCGCAATGGCATATGGGCCTGTTGGCAAATAGGCGAGCGTGGCGTGAAATACCGGCTAGTCCGGCGCAAGGCTCGTGGCTGCGCCGTGCCATGGACGCATTCGCGCGCGCCGTCGCTGCGGCTCCGCTATCCGATCGGTACGCCATTGCGGCCGCCAATCAAGCCATGCTGCTGGGCGATGTCGAGCGCGCGCGCGCGTTGTTCGCGCAAGCCGCGCGATCAAATCCGGGAAGTGCCGATGCGATCGCCGGGTTAGGAGTCGCCGCCTACGAACGCGGCGACGTGCGAACCGCCGCCGAACAATTGCGGCAGGCGCGGCGTTTCGATCCGAACGCACTGATGGTGCGCGCACTGGCGCGATATCTTTCGCAATGAAGGTTGCGTTCGACGCGCAACTCACGGTCGGAACGCCGACCGGTATCGGCGAGTACGCGAACGGATTGGCCGCCGCGTTACGCCGGCGCAAGCGCGTCGACGTGGTCGAGTTGTCCGAACCGCGTCTCGATCCATGGCGGTTCGACCGGCGCGTACTGTGGGACCAGTTGTTGCTACCTCGTCGCGCGCGTGCATCCGGCGCTCCGGTATTACATTGCGCGTCCGGTACGATGCCGTTGGTCGGAAGCATTCCGGTCGTCGTCACGGTGCACGACGTCGCGTGGTTGCGGGTGCAGGCGCATACGCGTTGGTACGCGCGCTGGTATTTCGGAGCGTT
This sequence comes from Candidatus Tumulicola sp., assembly GCA_036490475.1. Lineage (NCBI taxonomy): Bacteria > Bacillati > Vulcanimicrobiota > Vulcanimicrobiia > Vulcanimicrobiales > Vulcanimicrobiaceae > Candidatus Tumulicola > Candidatus Tumulicola sp. Next base: position 855,902 of record DASXDT010000006.1, on the reverse strand, counting down.
GTCCCTGCGAAGATACGCGTCGGCGCGCCAGATCGCGGTCGACTCCGAGTTTTCACGGCGCGAACTACTCGAGGTTTGTCCGGGATTGGACCCGCAGCGCGTTACGGTCGTCTATCCCGGCGTAGCCGCCGACATGTGCGAGCTCGAACGCGGGACGGCGGACCGCTCGACGATCCTCGTCGTCGGAACCGTCGAACGGCGAAAGAATCTAGCGGCGCTGATCCGGCTGTTGCCGGAACTCGACGGCGCGCGCATCGTATCGATCGGGCCGCCGACCCCGTACCTCGACGAATGCGCCGCACTCGCGGCATCGCTGGGGATTTCGGACCGCCTCGAGATGCGCGGATACGTTTCGCGCCAAGACGTGCTCGATCTGTATGCGCGCTGCGGCGTCGTCGCCGTGCCATCGACTTACGAAGGCTTCGGTTATGCTGCCGCGCAGGCGATGTGCGCGGGCGTTCCGTGCGTCGTGTCCGAGGGCGGTTCCCTCCCCGAAATTGCGGGCCCCGGCGTGCCGGTAATCTCCCTGGATGACGAGCGGGCGTGGACCGAAACGCTGCAGGCGGCGCTCGCCGGCGCGTACGACGTGAGCGCTGCGAGTGCGCGGGCGATCGCGATCGAACGATTCTCGTGGGACGCCGCCGCCGGCGCCATGGAAAGGCTCTACGCTGCGGCGTCGAGCAACGGGATTTCGAGAAGCTAGAAGGCCGGGGAACCCGGTGCGCCGGGTGCGACGCTCCCGTCGTCGGGAGCAAAAATCAATTTGAGCGGATAGCTCGACCCGGCCTCGGGCATGGTAACGATCGTCACGCGCACGAAGCCACGCGCCGGTACGACGTATTGCCGGATTTTGTAGCGCGAATACGCCGGCGTTTGATGCGACTGTACTAAGACGCCATCGATCAGAAACGTGCCGGTAGCGCGTCCACCGCGCGGATTTTCGTAGATCGCGATCGATGCCGGCGAACCGTTCGGGTTCTGAACCGTCACGACGAAGGATTGCAGAACGCCGTAATCGCCGGCCAGCGCTTGTCCCTGCAAGTCGTTCGGCAATGGAATGTGGCCGATCGGCAGTTCTAGGTACTCGTCGTTCACGTTCCACTGCGTGGCATAGTGAAACTCCGGAATCGGGTAGATGCCGCGTGCGTGCTTATGCGCGCCTTCCAGCAGCGTCGACGACGGTGCGGGAACCGCGCTGCCGTCGGCCGATTCGGCCGCTAGCGTCAGGTGGACGCTTCCGCCACCCGACAACACGCGCAACTGCAAAATGTTGCAGACCACGGCGCCGGCCGGAATATCTTGCGTGACGATGGCCATCGAGGTGCCGGCCGGAACTTCGATCAAGCGGCCCTGATTTTGCAGGGCGTTTACCAAGAAGGCTTTGGTCGCGACGTGTCCGGCGGCCATTTCGTTTTGCGACGGGCCGCCGCGTCCGCTGATAAACTGCAGCGTCATCGGTTCGCTCGACGGATTGTCGGCGTGCAGCACGATCCGACGATCGGGCTGGCCCGGCGGATTGTAATGAAAATACAAAAAGCGCGACGGCTGTTCGCCGCGCAAATCGGCGGTGAAGAGCGTTCCATTTTCTTCGAGACGTTCTGGATAGTCGCTGACCATCAGCGAGTCGGGAGAAATACGTGGCGCCGCAACGTTACGGATCTGAATGTGTACGGTGGAATCGACTTCGAAGTACTGCGTGCCTTGCATCAAAACGGAAACGTTGACCGACGCATCGCGATCCTGTCCCAGCGTTTGATTGAACGGCACGTCGTCGGAACCGACGACGATCTGTGCCCCCGGACGCAGTTGCGCGGCACGCCGGATCGCGCCCACGACTTGATCGCGCACGAAATCGGGTGACGCGGGATCGCCGGTGATCGCGAGCGAGATGTCGGACGGAACGCTGCCCGCATAATAGGCGACGCGAATTGGGACGTCGCGGCGTAGTCCGCGGCCGTCGACGATGGTAACGACCGTCGAACCGGGTTGTTTTCCGAAGACGACCACTGCCTGACTCGTCTGATCGACCGAGACTTGGGCGATCGTCTGATCGGCGACCGTCGCAGAAATTTGTCCGATGACGGAACCCACGGCCAGGCGTACCGACGCTCCAACGGCGACTTGCGCGTTGTCGGGCGTGACGACGATTGGGGGTGGCGTGGCACCGTTGGCCGGCGGCGGTTGTGCGGCCGGCGGAGACGGCACGGCGGAGACCGCTGGAGAGGCGACGCCGGACGGCGAGGCCGCCGGCTGAGGTGTGGCCGGTGGGGTCTGGGCGCTAACCGCCGGACGTGCGAAAGCCACCAACGCGAGCGCCGCTAACACGGCCGCGCCGCGGGCGGCTCGCGGACGAAGTCTCACGGGACGCAACGAAGCCGCGCGGCCAAAAAGCCGCTGCCCGAAAGGTGCGTTCGCAAAGCTACTCTTTGCGGCGTCGAAGGCTCGGTCACAGACTGGTTGAGTATGCTCCCTTGCCTCGTTCCAGTACCTGCCGGCGCTACGCGATTGTTGCTTCGGCCCGATGCACGGCGGAGGCCAGCAACGTCTTGTAGCCCACGTTCGGAAAGAGCACCGTCACTAAGTCACGCTCCACCCGTTCGATCGTGCCCGGTCCGAATTTGGGATGATCGACCGCCTCCGAGATTCTGAACCCGCTGGTCGAAGCGTCCCTGTCCGTCCCCCGGGCGAGCGCCAGGAGACAGTTGTCGCACGCGCCGCAGTTGTCCGATTCGAAATCCTCGCCGAAATAGTTTAGGATGAACCGGCGGCGGCACGAAGCGGATTCGGCGTATTGCAACATCATTGCAAGTTTGCTTTGGTCGTACGACTTTTTTGTTTCGTAATTCGCCAGGCTGAGTACCAGGTCGCGGTTCGCCCGAACCGCCTGCGTCAGCCGATAGGCCGATTTCCCGATTACTTCGATGTGTCCCGATTTCTTGAGCAGCGCCAAGATGACGCGCAACTTGGTTAGCGGCAATTGCAAGATCTTGCGCAGGTCCGTCATCGTTACGCCGCCGTCTTGATCGCCGAATACTTCGATGGTGCCGAAAACGCGCTGCACCTCTTCGACGTCGGGATACTTACCGGTCAAGAAATAGTTCTGCACGCGCGTGTCACTCATGCGATAGATGAGGATGCAACGCGAGGTTAGGCCGTCGCGGCCGGCGCGTCCGGCTTCCTGCGTGTAGGCTTCCACCGAGCCCGGTAAATCGTAGTGAACGACGAAACGAATGTTCGGTTTATCGATGCCGAGGCCGAATGCGTTGGTCGCGACGACGGCGCGGATCGTCTCACCCATGAATGCGTTTTGCACCGCGGTGCGTTCTTCTTTATGCAGTTTCGAATGATACACGGCGGCCGGAATGCCCAGTGCTTGCGTCAGATGCTCTTGCACCTCGAGCGCGTTCTTGATCGTCGCGGTGTAGACGATGCCGGTGCCTTGTAGCGCGTCGTCACCGACGAATAGCGCGTTGAGAATTTTGAGCTTGTCGGCTTCTTTATCGGCGCGGCGGGCTTCGTACACGAGATTGGGACGATCGAAGCCGCGCACTAGCGGGCGCACCGTTTCGATGTCCAGTTGGCGCAGAATATCTTCACGCACCGACGGCGTGGCCGTAGCCGTCAAGGCCAGAATCGTGGGATTGCCGAGTTGGCGAACGGCCGCGCCGAGGGCGAGGTAGGCGGGGCGAAAGTCGTGGCCCCATTGGCTAATGCAGTGCGCTTCATCGACGACGAAGAGCGGAATGTCCAACTTCTGAAGGATCTTTAAAAAGCTTTGATCCTCCAGCTTTTCGGGGGTCGTGTAGACGATTTTGACCGAGCCGGTGGCGATGCGTGCGCGCGCCCGCATTTCTTGATCTTCCGACAGCGTCGAGTTGAGCGCGATGACGTTGGTGATGCCGCGTTCTTTCAGCATGTCGAGCTGATCTTTCATCAACGCGATCAGCGGGCTGACGACGACGGTCGTTCCCGGCATCATCAGTGCCGGTAACTGATAGGTCAGGCTCTTGCCGGCACCTGTGGCGAGAATCGCCAGCGTGTCCTGCCCGCTTAAAACGCGCGACACGACTTCTTCTTGACCCGGGTAAAAGGTTTGAAATCCAAAATGCGCGCTGAGCGCGGAATATACGTCCACCGAAGCCTCAGGCTCGCTCTCTCGTAATCGATTTAGAATGGGAACTGCGGGCGCTCTTATTGCGATAGCCCTCGATCGCTTAACACCGTTCGGCCCCTGCGCCGTTTCAGTCTACCCGACGGCAGGCACCCCCAAACGCCCTCCGTAAGAGGATGCTGCGTGTCCCTCTACCGTACCTGGCGCCCGCGTTCGTTCGCAGACCTGGTGGGTCAAGACGCGGTCGTGCGCACGCTTTCGGCAGCGCTAACGAGCGGAAAATTGGCGCACGCGTATTTGTTTTCCGGACCGCGCGGCTCGGGGAAAACGTCGGCCGCCAAGATCTTGGCGCGCTGCATCAACTGCGTTCACGGTCCCACGCCGACGCCCGATAACACCTGCGAGAATTGTCGTGCCATGCTCGCGGGAACGGCATTGGATGTATTGGAGATCGACGCAGCTAGCTATCGCGGCATAGACGGCATTCGCGAAATCCGCGACGCGGTTAAGTTTGCACCGGCCAGCATGCGATCCAAAGTGTACATCATCGACGAAGCCCACATGCTCACCAAAGAGGGCGCTAACGCATTCCTGAAGACGCTGGAAGAGCCGCCGGAGTGGGCGGTCTTCATCCTCGCGACCACCGAACCGGAAAAGCTGCCCGTTACGATTCTTTCGCGTTGTCAACGCTACGCGTTCCGGCGAATTCCGGTGCCCGTCATTATCGAGCGTTTGCGCGAGATCGCGTCGGCCGAAAACATGGAAGTCGACGATGCCGCTTTGGCCGCGATCGCCTATCGGTCTGAAGGCGGTTTACGCGACGCGCTGACGATGCTCGAGCAAGCCGCCGCCTTTGCCGATGGCCGGCGAATCACGGCCGAGTCGTTGGACGCAGCCTTCGGTACCAGCGCGCGCGACATCGCGCAATCGTTGGTCGATGCTCTGGCCGAGCGCGACGCGGCAGGTGCGCTGAACGCGATCGAAGCCGCTGCCGACGCCGGGATCGACATGCTGGTACTCATGCGCCTACTGGTGGCCGCCCTGCGAAACGTGCTGGTGGCGCGTATCGATCCCGCGCTGTTGGAGCGCGATCTGGCTCCCGACGACGCAGCGCATGCCACGCAGCGAGCCGGGTCGGTGACGCAGTCGCAGTTAGTCCGGGCCTTGCGGGTGCTGACCGACGCGATCGCGCTGGCGCGGTCCGGCGGCAATGCTCGATTGGAGCTCGAGACGGCGATTTTGCGGGTCGTGCTGGTCGGCGAAGATCCCAACATCGAGGCGCTGTCGGCGCGGCTAGCGGCACTCGAGGGTCGATCCGGCGGGCCACCGCCTGCTCCAACGACGGCCCCGGCCGCTGCTCGACCGTCGTCACCGCCGGCGCGAACGCGTCCCGAGCCCGTCCGCCCCGAACCGGCCCCAACAGCACGCCATGCCGAACCAGTCCGGCAGCCCGCGCCCGAGCCGCGTCCTGAGCCGGTCGAGGAGTCCCCGCCCGAGCTACGCGAACCCGCCGGACCGCTGACGTTGCAACGGGCGAACGCGGCTTGGCCGAGCGTCCGCGCCAAGGTCGAGAGCGAACATATGCCGCTGAAAGGTCCGCTCTCCGGCGCGCGGATAGCCGGCGTCGAAGGCAACGTCGTCTTCGTTCAGGTCCGGACCGAACTCGACGCCTCTATCGTGCGCCAGCGCGTCGCCTTGCTCGAAGCGGCGGCGAGCGATGTTTTGAGTGTGCCGGTCGCCATCAGGCTACGAATCGGCGCGCCCGCCTCCGCAGCCGAAAAGCCGCAGGCACGATCGGCCCCGGCCGAGCAAAGCGGGGACGACCCCGAGGCCTTATTCAACTACCTCAGCGAACGGATACCGGAACGATGAAACAAGTACAGCTCATGCAGCAAGTCAAAAAAATGCAAGCCGACATGGTGAAGGCCCAAGAAGAGCTCGCCGCGACGGTGGTCTCCGGCTCGGCCGGCGGCGGCGCGGTCGGCGTCGAGCTCACCTGCGATCAGCGCGTGAAGCGCGTTACCATTGCGAAAGAAGCGGTCGATCCCGAGGACATAGAGACCCTCGAAGATCTTATCGCGGTCGCGATCAACGACGCGCTCGCCAAATCGCTCGAAGTGTCACAACAACGTATGTCATCGGTCACCGGCGGGATGCGTATTCCCGGCTTGATGTAAGGATGCCGAATTCCGGCTCCGTCGCGGGGCCGGTCGCAGCACTGATCAACGAATTCAGTAAGCTGCCGACCATCGGGCCGAAAACTGCTGCGCGGCTCGTCTTCCACTTACTCAACCGTCCGCGTCATGAAGCGCAGGCGTTGGCGGAAGCCATCGTCGCCGTGAAGGATCGCGTGCGATTCTGTTCGACGTGCTTTTCGTTGACCGAAGGCGATCCGTGTTCGATCTGCGCGGACGAACGCCGCGACGCGCGCACGGTGTGCGTCGTTGCAGAAGCGAAAGATGTCTATGCGATCGAACGCACCGGCGCGTTCAAAGGCCGCTATCACGTGCTGGGCGGTTTGATATCGCCGATGGACGGAATCGGCCCTTCGCAACTTCGCGTCAAAGAACTCGTCGAACGAATCGGTCAGGAAGATTCGCGCGAAATCATTTTAGCGACCAACCCGAACGCCGAAGGCGAAGCGACGGCGCTCTATGTTTCGCGGCTAATCCATCCGCTCGGCATAATCGTCACTCGGTTGGCATACGGGCTTCCAATCGGCGGGGACCTCGACTACGCCGATGAGGTCACGCTCACCAAAGCGCTCGAGGGCCGCACCGCGCTATAATCCCGGCGGTGCCGGCGTGTACGTCAGCACCACGGTAAACCTGGTCGGTGCCGTCGCCGGCGCCAGTATTTCGAGAGCGTGTACGCCGGGTGCATCGATCGTCGCGCGCACGATTCCGTTACCACCGGCCGCCGCCGGCGTCCAAGCGAACGGAACGGTTACATCGGGTGCGGTCGCTCCGGCAAACAACGCATCGTACGCCGGACTCGATGGTAACGCGACCGCCGAAATCGGATAGGCGATGGCCGCAAAACCGTCGATGTCGTCGTACGTTGCGCCGGCGCGCATGTCCCCGCCCGGAGAATACGCATACTGCGTGATGCGGCGTTTCGAACGATCGAATGCGTACGCCCACCAAAAGGAACGGCGGGTCGCGTCTTGCGTTACGAAGTCGACTTCGTGGCCATCGGCGTTGGCATTCCCGAGGACGTCGCGTTGCGGCACGAAAACCGACCACGCCGTCGCGGCGCTTCCCGCTAGCCGTTCGCGGAGGCCGGCCCACGCCGACGCCGCCCGGACGCGCCGCCCGGTCGACGCCGCTTCGAGCGCGAACGCGTGGATCGCCGCAATCGATTGACACGCCAAGACGACGGCGATGGCGGATGCGATCAGCACTTCGAGCAACGAAAAACCGCGTTGTCCGCGCACGCATCGTGTAGTGCCCGTACGGCGTCCTAACCGGTCCCGGCTGGGGGGTTCCGCGCCGCTCTGCAAGAACGGCGCAGCGATGGACCTCCGGCCCCTTGGCTTCGGCGAGATTTTCGACCGGGCGATTACGCTCTATATAAAAAACTTCAAAGCGTTTTTTGCGATCGTGCTGGTCGTGCTGGTTCCGTATGCGTTCGCACAGTATTGGATCGATCTCAATCAGGCTTCGCAATTGGCCGCGATCCCGTGGCTGATCCAGCATCCCGGCGCGCAGCCGCCGCCTGCAATGCTGGTCCCGCAACAACCCGGAATCATCGCTGCGATCCTTGCAATCGCGGTAGTCTTTTACGCGTTTTGGATCGTGACCGTCGCCGCCGTTTCGGTCGGCGTGGCGCGGCTCTACCGAGGACGCACGGTTGAATTCGCGGCGTGTTATCGCGTGGCATTATCTCGCTGGCCCGCGCTGTTGGGCGTCTTGTTTTGCGAAATCGTTCTTCTCGTTTTATGGTACGCGATGGTCCTCGTCGTAACGATAACGACGTTTTTGATCGCGGCGCTCGTTGCGAAAGCATCGGTCGTCATTGGAGTCGTCGCCTTCATCGTGGCGATCGTCGTGGTGATTGCGTCGTTCGCGACCGCATTGCCCGTATTCGTCGCGATGACGTGCGCGATGTTCGCGGTGCCGATCGAAAGGCTCGGCGCCATCGGAGCCATCGGCAAAGGGTTTGCCCGCGTTTTTTCGGGCGGAGAGTTCTGGCGTGCGACGCTGTTCGCGCTGGCCGCGATGGCCGCCGCGGTCGCCGGATCGATGATCGTGGGCGTCGTGTCGACGATTTTCCTCTTCATGCATTGGATCGCTGCCGCCGTCATACTATCGACGCTTGGCAACGCCGTCATCCAGCCGTTTTCGATCGTGCTGCTCGCGGTCTATTATTTCGATCTGCGTATCCGTCACGAAGGGTTCGATTTAGAAGCCGAACTCGAACGCGTCGCCGCTTCGCCTGCGTGAACGCCGTCCAGTTCGCGCAACCGCCCGCCGATCTACACTCGCTGGCGGTTCGCGAACTGGCTTTACCGGAGTATCGCATCGCGCTCCCGTCGGCGTCGGCGCAGCACTGGTCGTGGCTGGAGTGGATCGCGTCCTGGGTCGGAAAATTTTGGCGATACGTCGTGCAGTCGGTCTTCGGCCGCGCCCATGCCGGCCACGCTCCGGCGGCGGTCGGCGACGTTTTGCTCGTCGTGGCGGTGTTGGGCGTGATCTTCTTTGGACTGCGTTTGCTGTCGACGGTCACGATCGACCGGCGCCGCGCCGCGGCCTCCGAACGGCTCGAAGACCCAGTGAGCGCAGGAGAATGGTATCGGCGCGCGCTCGCGACCGCGGCGGGTGGCGATCTCACGAGCGCAAGCCGCTGCATTCTGGCCGCAGCGGTCACCGCATTAGCCGAGCGCGGAGCGATCGAACCGGCGGCCGGCGCGACGATCGGTGAACTGGAGCGAGCGCTGGCCGTACGCGCACCGCAATACGCACGGCCGTTCTCAACGGTAGCGCGCTCGTTCGCTATCGGCGTGTATGCCGAACGTCCGCTCGAACTAGCCGAATTCGAACGCGCCATCGGCGCCTATCGCGCGATCGCGGGTGAGGCATGAACGCGACCGCGCGCGACACCGTCGCACTCGCCGTCGCGGGGATCGTGCTGGTCGCGCTTGCGCTGGGTGGTCACGCCAAGGAGGCGCAAACGTCGTCGAGACCCTCGACCTACGACGCTGGGCGCAACGGGTACCGAGCGTTGTACCGCGTGCTGGAATCCGCGCACGTTCCCGTGCGCCAACTTCGCCGCTCGCTGACGACGATAACGCCGGGTGGCACGCTGGTGTTGTCCGACGATAGCGGAGACCCGGCTCGCATCGCCTTCGATCGGACGGATCGAGCCGCACTGTCGCGGTTCGTTTCCGGCGGCGGCCGGCTCGTCGTTCTGTCCGGTGATTTCGACGGGCTTCGCGATATCGTCCCGCACGTTCCGGCGACGAGCACTGCCGACGTTAAAGTCGCCATTGCTGCGACCGTCTTGCGGACCGCCGCCGGAGTTCGAACCGTCGACACACCGTCGGAGTCGGCGTTCGCACGCTCCTCCGGTGCCATGCCGCTTCTCGTCTCGCCCGGCGGCGATCGCGTCGCCATCGCGTATCGCATCGGGAAGGGCTCGGTGATTGCAGTCACGTCGCCCGAAGCGTTCGGCAACGAACGCCTGACGAAACGCGACAACGTGCGGTTTGCGTACGCCGTCCTGGCCGGTCACGGACCGGTGGTTTTCGACGAGTACGCGCACGGTTACAACGATGACGCTACGTTCTGGCAAGCAATTCCCATTGAGATCAGGTGGGCGCTCGGCGCGACGATGGTCATTCTACTCGTGGGACTGATCGGTGCGAACGTGCCGTTCGCTCCGCCGGTCCCGCTCGACGCTCCGGACGAGCGCACCAGCGCGGCATACGTCGACGCGATGGCGTCGCTTCTTCGGCGCGCCCGCGCGCGCGCGGATGCACTTGCGTCGCTGGCTCGCAACGTGCGGCGCGCGGCGCGTTCGACGCAACGCGATGGGACCGTGCGCGAACTGGACGAGTTGCTCGCTTCTACACCCTCCGATGCGGTGCTGCGGCGCGCAGCCTGGCTCGAATTTCAACTACGAAAGGATCGCATATGAACGTCGACGTCCGCGAACTGGCCAGCCGCCTTTCGGAGGGCATCGGCCGGGCCGTGGTGGATGCCGATCGTACGGCATTCGCGCTAACCGTCGCGCTGTTGACCGGCGGTCACGCGCTGATCGAAGGCGTGCCCGGCACCGGCAAAACGTTAATCGTGCGCACGCTTGCGGCGTTACTCGGTCTGGAGTTCCGGCGCATTCAGTTTACGCCCGATCTGATGCCGGCAGACGTGGTCGGCACCACCGTCTTCAATCCGCAAACGGTTGAGTTTTCTACGCGCTGGGGTCCGCTCTTGGCTAACGTTGTTTTAGCGGACGAAATCAATCGCACGCCACCGAAAACGCAAGCGGCGCTCCTCGAAGCGATGGAAGAGGGGCAGATCACGATCGACGGGCAGTCGCATCCGCTGCCACAACCGTTCTTGCTGTGCGCGACGCAGAATCCGATCGAGTACGAGGGAACGTACCCGTTGCCCGAAGCACAGCTGGATCGGTTTGCCGTAAAAATCGCTGCAGCATATCCCAGGCGCGAGAGCGAGCTCGAGTTGCTCGAACGCGTTGCCGCCGGATTCGACGCGCGCGATCTAGCCGCGGCCGGCGTCCGGCCGGTGGCTGCCGGTGAGGAAATCATGCAGGCGCGCGCAACCGTTCGCGCGGTGCATTGTTCGCAGGCTGTACGCGAATACGTCTACCGCATCGTGGTCGCGACGCGCGAACGCGCGGCCTTGACGTTAGGAGCGTCACCTCGCGCCGGCATCGCGTTGCTAACGGGAGCGCAGGCTGCAGCCGCAATTGACGGTCGCAACTACGTGACGCCCGACGACGTCAAAGACGTCGCGCCCTTCGTACTCGTCCATCGATTGATCGTCGCACCGGATGCGGAGATCGAAGGCGTCGACGCGGCATCGGTCGTTGGCGAGATTCTCGGATCGACCGCCGTACCGCGTGAAGCCTAAACGTCTTCGCTTGTGGCTGCCCGTTTGGGTGACGCCGCGATTGTTATATGCGTTCGGCGCGGCCGCGTTGTTGTATGCGTGCGCTTCCGCGGTCCCGGCACTCGGAGTGGCGGCCATCGCGCTGGCGGCCGGAATCGCGCTCGCGACGGTCGCCGACGCCGCGACCGGACCGCGCGCACGCGACATCGCCATCGCACGGCGCTCGCAGCCGCACCTGGCGTTACGTACGACGTCGTCGATCGCCTACGAAATCGAGAATCGTTCGGCACGTGCGATTCGCGCCGGCGTGGTCGAATCGCCCGTCCGAACGTTACGCTTCGTGGAAGACGAAACCGTCGCGATCGTGCTGCCGCATTCGCGCACGTCGATCGAACGACCGATATTGCCGGTCGCGCGCGGTGGCGATACGTTCGGAGCCCTGTACGTATGGTACGAGAATCGCTTTGGATTGTTGCGCCGGCGAATGCGTGTCGAAGCGACCGAACCGTTTCGCGTCTTTCCGGATCTGTCGGCGCTCGAACGGTACGGACACCTCAGCGCTCGTAAACGGAGTATCGACGCGGGTTTGCGTAAACTACGAGCTCGCGGCGCCGGAACCGAGTTCGAATCGTTGCGCGAATGGACGGCCGGCGACGAATTTCGCACGATCGATTGGAAGGCGACTGCCCGACGCGGCAAACTGATGGCGATGCAGCACGAGATCGAACGCAGCCAAAACGTGCTGTTGCTGATCGACTGCGGACGGTTGATGACGCCGCGCGTCGGCGAACTGCGCAAGCTGGATTATGCGGTTACCGCCGCGCTGTCGCTGGCCGGCGTCGCCGGGACGGCAGGCGATCGCGTCGGAGCGGTGGCGTTCGCAGGAACGATCGTCGCTGCAAGCGCGCCGCGCTCGACGCGCGCGTCGATCGCGCGGCTGACCGAGCTGTTGTACGATCTCGAGCCGCGATTCGAGGAAGCCAACTATTCGGCCGCGTTCGCATACGTGCGGCGGCACTTGCGCAAGCGTTCGCTGATCGTGCTTCTTACCGACGCGGTCGACCCGCTTTCGCAGCCCGGATTGACGGCCGAACTCGCCGCGATGTCGCGGCGGCACGTCGTGGTCTGCGCGTTCACGAGCGATGCCGCGATCGATCGCGCATTAGCGATCGCACCGTCCAGCGTCACCGACGCCTACCGCGTGGCCGTCGCGCTCGACGTGCGTGAAGAACGCCGGGCGGCCGCGGCTCGTCTCACACATGCCGGCGCGATCGTCGTCGACGTGCCGGCCAACGAGCTTACGGTGGCGTTGGTCGACCGCTATCTGCGGGTGAAGCAACGCGGCTTGCTGTAGCGCGCCCGCAGAATCCGAAATAGCAGACGAGGACGAGCGCGGTTACGGCCCCGATGCCGATGCGAACGTTCGGTGGCCAGCGTTGCGGCGAGAGAAACCCTTCGATCGTCCCGGCAACGACGAGCATCGCAGCGACTCCGGCGATGAGCGTTCCGGCCCGGCGTGCGTTGGCGCGCACCGCATCGCGACGAGATAGACGTCCGGGATAGAGCACGCCGGCGGCGATCGTCAGGCCGGCCGCGCCGGCGATTTGAATCGCGGTCAGTTCGATGACGCCGTGCGGCGCGATGGTAGCCCAGAAATCGAGCCCGTATCCGGCGTTGGTGTAGAGCCCGGCCAACCCGCCGAGCATCAATCCGTTAAACGCCAAGATCCACAGCGTCAGAATGCCCAACGTGATCGATCCGGCAAATGCGACGATGGCGACTTGCACGTTGTTGGTGATGATCTGCGCCGACACCGCCGGCGAGTAGCTGCGGTCGAAGCCGAAGTTGGAATCGTGCAAACTCTTTTGAATTCGGTCCGGAACCAACTGGCGCGGCAGCAGTGCCGCGGCGCGGTCGGGGTGGGCTCGCACGACCGCGTACGAACCAACGGACGTGGCGACCGTAATGGCGGTGCATATGGCGATCGCTGCGATCGAGCGTCGAAACTCGCATGGAAACGTTTCGAAGAAGAACGTGCGAACGCGAGCCGTTCCGCTGTCTACCGACGCCCCGTAGACGACGGCGTGCGCGCGCGCCGTTAGGCGATTGAGATACTCAACGAGCGCCGAATCGAACTCCCGCCCGCGCGCGTAGGCCAGGTCGGCGGCGGTCGAACGATAGAGCCTGCCGGCTTCGGCCGCTGCACCGCCGCGCAACGAACGCACGCCGCGGCGGCCCGCTTGCATAACCAGCGCATCGAGTCGTTGCCACGACGCTTGGCGCGCGTTTCGAAACTGCGTTTGCGATCGCATCGATGAAACGGGCGATTCGACCGGGGCCGACGGGTTCCCGGAGGCGAAGCCGCGCGTCATGGACCGCAACCTCGACGTCAGAACGCCGGAAAGCGTGGAGCTGACGTATCATTTGGCCGGATTGGGGAGCCGGTTTTTGGCCGTCTTGGTCGACCAGTCGATCCAAATCGCGATCCTCATTGCGATTTTTGCGGGGATAGCTCTAGCGGGGTCGCACGCGCCGGCGGCGGCTCGTCACGAAGCCGCTAGCGGCAAGCTCGTTGCCGCCATCGCAACCGCGATCGTGGTGTTCGTACTCTTCGCCGTGCTGTTCGGCTATTTCATCGTATTCGAGGCGTTCTGGAACGGTCAGACGCCCGGAAAACGACTGCTCGGGATTCGCGTCGTGCGCGACGGCGGGTTTCCGCTCGACATCGGTGCTGCAGTCGTTCGTAATCTCGTTCGAGTCGGCGAATTGTTGTTGGGATATTACGCGATCGCCGCGGTCAGCACGATTCTCTCAAACGAGAACAAGCGTTTAGGAGATTTTGCGGCTGGAACGCTCGTGGTGCGCGACGCGGCACTCGGTCTTCCGGCCGAACGCGCGGCCGGCGAACCGGTCTATGGTGCGACGCGATATCTGTCGGGCGACGAGCGATCGTTAGTCGCGCGATTCTTAGAGCGGCGCGATGCGCTCTCCGAGGTGCGCAGGGTCGAACTTGCAGCGCAAATCGCGGCACGCGTTCGCGACCGCCTGCCCCCGGAAATGCAGGCATACGAGGACGAGGCGTTACTCGAGCGACTGTAAGTCGCCCGAGGCGTTACTCGAGCGACTATGAATCGCCGGAGGTTCGGTTTCGGAACTTCGTAACGAGGTCGCGCGCCGTCGTCATCGCGTCGCTCTTCGTGCGGTCAAAAATCTTCTTGGCCTGCTCGCCGCTCATGTGGCGGCCATTCTCGAGTAAGAACGTGACGCTTTCGCCGACGACGATCGTTCCGGCATAGGCGATCGCTCCTTTGATCGCGATTCCGGCCACCGGTATGAATCCGCTCAGTTCGCGCGCTAGCGTGCGCCAGCCGAATCCGCCGCCGACGACAGGTAGCAACTGCCACATGCGCTGCAAGTCGGGATCGTGACCGTACGCCGCCTCGATGTTGAGCAGCAGCATCATTTGAATGCCGGTGATCGCGATCATATCGCCGGCCGACGCGAACGCACCCAGCACGGCGCCAAGCACCGGTACGTGGTCGACGACGGCGCTGGCGACCGAGACCTTCAACGCGTTCTTACCGGCTTCGCGAGTGAGTTTAGAACCGACGGTTTCGCGCAGCGGCGGCAACCGGCGGCCGACGGCGACTTCGACGCCGCGCGAACTATCGATCAAGTGCGTGAAAAACGAGTGACGCAGCGCGTCGCGCGAGATCTCCGGCGCGACGTACTCGGCCGGGATCCCCGGTGCCGGCGCCGACGGCGGTCCCGACGAAACAGCGACTGCGTCGTCGATCGTCAACAAGAATAACGGAACGTTCAACCGGCGCAGTCCGCTGAGATCGGCGCCCGCCGCATCGCCGGGCCGGCCGACGAAGATGGCGGCGCGAATGTCGCCCGTAGCGTTCTGCACGTTACCCGGTACGAACGTCTCGAGACAGGCGGCAGCGTCGAGCGGTACGCCGTCTGCATGCCCGGAGAGCAATAGACCGCGCAACTGTCCGACGAGTGCCGGATCTCCGCTTAATAGAAAGCGGAACGGCCGTTGCACGTGGGCTTGAATGGTGCGAACGTCGATACCGCGGCGTACCAGCCGGAAGATATTGCGTACCTGGATCACGGATGCCATGAGGAGTCGACCGCCTTTACAGACCTAACTGCGACAGCTCGACGGACTCAGTGCCGTCGGCTTTGCGCAGTTCTTTGAACGGATCGTCGGTGAAGTCGAGATACACCAAACCGGTGAAGATTTCCAACGGCCAAGCGTGCATCCCGTGGGCGTTAGCGACGTCGACGACCGTTTCGTTCGAGCTACGGGCTTCGGCGACGATCGCCTCGGGCGTGCTCTTGATATCGGCCGCGACGATCGTCGCAACCGTCACGTCGCCCGGCGTCAGTCCGCCGCGCAGCATCGAGCGATAGTCCAGACCCGTCGAACCGAATCGCTGTTGTAACGCGTATTGCAACGAAGAATAGCGTTGGGGCGAAGTGCCCAATCCCAGCAGCGTGATGCGCGTCGAGAGTTGCCGCGTGCGCGCCATATTATACAGTTGCGAGGCCTGCGACGCTTCGCTGGCGGCCGCGTCGAATTCGGCCACGTTCTTTTTCATCAGCGGCTCGATGCCGGCATACGATTCTTGGCCGATATCGCCGTTATACCCCATGCGAACTTGGTCGAGCTGTTTGAGAAAATCGTCCAAGTCGCCGAGCGATTGATCCAGCAGCGTCAGCGACGCGCGCGACGCATCGACGGAACGCAACATTTCTTCGTTAGCCGTCGACATGGCGGTTAGCATTTGGGGATAGCTCGGCAAGATCGCCAACGAATCGCTGGGAATCGGCGACGAAGAAAACGGCGCGAGCATCTCGTCGTAGATCGTCGAGCCTTCTTTGAGCAAGCCGCTTTGCTTGTTGACTTCTAACGATCCGACACCGCCGATGGCGTCTCCAGCGTCTTGCAGCGCGCTATTAATCGAGCGCGACATCAAGTTTAAATTCTTGACGATCGCTTCGACTTTGGAGCCGCGCTTGATATTGATGCGGCTGAGGTCCGGAATCTCGTATTGCAACGAGTTCATGCGGTTGTTCACCGCTTTGATCTGATCTTTGCCCTCGGATGCGCGCGCTTGAATTTGGGTCGCAGCAGCCAGTTGTGCGGTTTTGGCCGATTGAACGGCCGCCTGCAGCTTCGGCAAGTTGGGATGCGTAAGATTAACGCGCTGTACTTCCATCTGCCGGAGCGCGGCGATGCGCTGGTTGGCGGTCGCGCGCGTCTGGGCGGATCCGAGTTGCGCCGCCTCGGCTAGCGTCTGTTCGCTCTTGCTGGTTTGGCCTTCGGCCAGTTCGGATTGGCCCAGCTCGAGGAGCGCTTCGGGATTCTGCGGCTCTTTGGCAAGCACTTGGTGCAACCGGTACTCCGA
Source organism: Candidatus Tumulicola sp. (assembly GCA_036490475.1). Classification (NCBI taxonomy): domain Bacteria; kingdom Bacillati; phylum Vulcanimicrobiota; class Vulcanimicrobiia; order Vulcanimicrobiales; family Vulcanimicrobiaceae; genus Candidatus Tumulicola; species Candidatus Tumulicola sp. The sequence continues at coordinate 839,298 of DASXDT010000006.1, read as the reverse complement.
AAAAGAGTAGCGAGCGCGCTCTTCGTCACTCGACGATTGAACGAGTTGCTGCGCGGTCGTCACGTTTTTGGGATCCAGCTCGGGATAGCCCATCAGATGCGAAACGCGGTTTTTGGGATCCGGATGGTCTTGCAGATACTTGGTCAACAGATCGCTGTGCTCGTCTTGCAGCACGCCGAGGTGCGCCATCATCGTGACCATCGACTCGGGGTCGTAGCCGGCGCGCGACATCAATTGCAATCCGTAGCGGTCGGCTTGCAACTCGTCCTCGCGGGAGATTTTCGCCATGATGCCGGCTTCCGCCAGGCCGCCGAAGTTATAGATCAGCGGCGAGAACATCGATGCCAATCCGAACAGGATGTCGAGAATCTGCGCTTTCGATTGCGTGGTAATGACGTGGCGCCGCTCGATGTGACCGGTTTCGTGGCCGATGACGCTGGCAAACTCATCGTCGGACTGCACGAAGTCGATGAGGCCCTCGTCGATGTACACGAAGCCGCCCATCGTCGCGAAAGAGTTGATGCTATCGTCCTTGATGACTTTGATCGAGTAGGGCACGTCTTTGCGCGCGACCTGGTTCCAAAGATTTTCGGCAATGCCCTGAACGTACGCGTTCATCAGCGGATCTGTTTCGATCACGCTGCCGGCGACGATCTCTTGGTCTTCCGACTGGCCGAGTTGAATCTCGGCCGCGGTCGACATCGCGACGGCCGGGGCGGGACACAGGCTGCATAAAAGCGACAACGCGACGAGCGCGGGAAGAAGACGGCGCATAGCACTAGCGGCTTTCTTTGGGAGTTCGTAGGAGTCCGGCATTCGCGCCGGGGCTTGTGTACGAGTTGTGGATAATAGCAAGAACTTGCGAATCCTGTGTGGATGGCGACGGGGACCGGGTGGCAGCAAGCGTGAACTGACGCGGACTGCTCTCATAACCGCTTCGACCCGGTCATAGTATTCGGAGAACGACGTGACGATTTTGCGCGGCCGCCGGCGCGGGCTCGAAATAGCTCTCGCAGGGCGGGCGTTTGAGGAAGCCCTCGGCGAGTTGGAAGACGTGCTGGCGCAACGCCCCGGTTTTTATCGCGGCACGCCGGCTGTGGCGCGTTTGGGCGACGTCCTTCCGCAACCCGAAGAGTGGAATCGCTTGCGAGCGGTTCTCGAGAACGCCGGGATTGTTCTGGAGGGTATCTTGGGGGGACCGGCGGCCGAACGTCTTGCCGCAGAAGCTGGATTGCGCTTCGAACCGGCCCAAACGGCGCCGGCCGAACTGCGGTTGCGTCCGGCGCGCGAAGCGAGCGACAGCGAGCTTTCGGCGTCGGCGCGATCGCTGATCGCCGACTTCGCCGGCGCGCGGGCCGATATCGCGGCGCGACGGCGGCGCGGTGAGGGCAGCGTGCCGCGGTTGCCGCAGCGCGCGGCAACGGGCGGTCCCGTTCAGACCGGGTTGCGAGCCGTCGAGGACCGGCCGTCGACGCTGTACCACGACGCCACGCTGCGCGGGGGTCAAAGCGTGCATCACTCAGGAAACGTCGTGATCGTCGGAGATGTTAACCCCGGAGCGGAAATTGTCGCGTTCGGCGATATCGCCGTCTTCGGCCGGTTGGCGGGCGTTGCGCATGCCGGCGCCGGCGGCAATGCCGCGGCCCGGGTAATGGCCTTCGACCTCGACCCGACCCAGCTGCGCATCGCTTCCTTCATCGGAGCCGAGTTGGAGCGGCCGCAACGCCGTTCGCACCAGCCCGAGGCGGCCTTCGTTCTAGATGGCAAGATCGCGGTCGTGCCGCTCGACCGTCTTCCGGCAGTCGTCGAGGACGCGTCGCGATGAACGGACGCCGAATCGTCGTGACGTCGGGTAAAGGTGGCGTCGGAAAAACCACGACCACTGCCAATCTCGGCGCGGCACTGGCCAAGCGCGGCCGAAGCGTCATCTTGATCGACGCCGACATCGGATTGCGCAATCTCGACCTCGTGATGGGTCTCGAGAAGCGCATCGTTTTCGACTTGGTTGAAGTCGTCGAAGGACGCTGCCAACTGCGCCAAGCGTTGATCAAAGATAAGCGATTTGAATCGTTGTCCATCTTGCCGGCCGCGCAGACCCGCGAGAAAGACGCGATCACGCAAGAGCAGTTTGCTTGCGTGGTCGCAAAAGCTGCCGAACAAGCCGATTACGTATTCATCGACTGCCCGGCCGGCATCGAAAACGGATTTCGCAATGCCGTCGCTGGTGCGGCCGAAGCGATCGTGGTAACGACGCCGGAAGTGAGCGCGATTCGAGACGCCGACCGCGTCGTCGGGAAGCTGCAAGATCGAGAGATGCCGGCCCGGCTGATCGTCAATCGCTTGCGCCCCGAAATGGTCCGCAGCGGCGACATGTTGTCGGTCGACGACGTCTGCGAAATTTTGGCGCTGGAACTGCTCGGCATCGTTCCGGACGACGAAGAGATTATCGATACGACGAATCGCGGCACGCCGGTGGTGCTCGAAGAGAACAGCCGCCTGCGCGGCGTGTACGATAATATCGCGCGCCGCTTGGAAGGCGAGATCGTTCCGTTTACGCGTTTCGACCAACAGGGTCTGCTAGGCCGGTTATTCGGTGGAAAGAAAGCAGGGTAAACGATGCATGTCTTGAGCGAAACCGCCGAAGCGCAGGCTACGGACGGCGCGCCCAAACTCGGTCGCGCGATCGTCGTAACGTCGGGCAAGGGCGGCGTCGGTAAAACGACGACGACCGCCAACCTCGGAACGGCGCTGGCTCAGCGCGGAGCGCGCGTGGTGTTAATCGATGCCGACGTCGGGTTGCGTAATCTCGACATCGTGCTCGGGCTCGAGAGCCGCGTGCAGCATCACGTGCTGGACGTCATCGAGGAGCGCGCGACGCTCGACGATGCGTTGGTGGCCGACAAACGCAGCCCGACGCTGTTTCTTTTGGCCGCGGCGCAGTCGCGCGAAAAAGAAGACGTCGATATCGATAAAATGCGCGACTTGGTGCGCGCGCTTCGCGAACGCTTCGAGTACGTGCTGATCGATTGTCCCGCGGGCATCGAAACAGGTTTCAAAAATGCCGTTGCCGGCGCCGAAGAAGCGATCGTCGTCTGCACCCCCGAGGTGTCGGCCGTGCGCGACGTCGATCGCGTCGTCGGCTTGCTCGGCAACCGCTTTCGCCCGCAGTTGATCGTCAATCGCATTCGTCCGCACCTCGTTCGAAAGGGCAAGATGTTGTCGGTGGACGACGTCAACGCGATCCTGCGATTGCCGCTGCTGGGTGTGATTGCGGACGAACCGGAAATTATCGTTTCGACCAATCGCGGCGAACCGGTGGCGTTGCGTACCGATCTGCCGACGGCCGCTGCGTACCGTGCGATCGCCGCGCGGGTCGCGGGCGAAGACGTACCGGCACCGATGCCGCTACAAAAAGAATCGCTACTGTCGCGCGTCGGCGCGTGGTTCGGAGGCCGGCGCGCGTGATCGATTTCTTCCGCAAGCTGTTCGGCCAGTCGGGTTCGAGCTCGACCGCTAAGGAACGGCTTCGACTCGTATTGATGACCGATCATCTCGAGTTGGCGCCCGACATGGTCGAGGCGATGAAGCGCGATTTGGTCGACGTGATTTCGCGCTACGTCGAAGTCGACCGCGAGAAGATCGACGTCACGTTCGAACAGCAAGATAAATCGCTGGCGATGCTGGCCAACATTCCGATTCTCGCGGTCAACCGCTCCGGCAACGGGCACGCGGCGGCACCGATCGTCGCGGCGGCTCCAATCGTCGCGGCCGCGCCGGCCGATATCGATCCCGACGCGCCCGCAGGCGAAACGCTCGATGGGGAAACATCCGGTTCCAAAACGCCCGTCGTCGCGGAGACGCCGGACGAAGCAATGCCAGTCGGCGACACGCCGGTCGACGTGCCAACACCCGACGCTTCCGTCGCCGATCCGAAACGGCGCCGCCGCCGGCGCAAGCGAAAAATGGCGGGAGCGCCACAGTCGCCGGAAGCCGCGCCGGCACCGTGAGCGCGGTGGCGAGCGTCGCATTACGCGGCGACGTCAGACGCTTCTTCCGCAACTTCAACTGGCCGCTCGCGGTGGCAGCCGTCGCGGCCACCGTCGTGGGCCTGGTCTGCATCGATTCGGCCGGGCTACACGACGAACAGGTTGCCGCTGAGGTACGCCGTCAAGTGTTGTACGTCGTGCTCGGAGTCGGCGTCATGACCGGCTTATCGTTCGTGGACTATCGCAACTGGCAACGATGGGCGATCGGCTTATACGTTGTCAATCTCGTGTTACTGTTGTTCATTTTACGCGGGGGCCACAGCGCGCTCGGGGCACAGCGCTGGTTGTCGCTGGGACCGTTAGGAACGTTTCAACCGTCGGAACCGGCAAAACTCATCGTCGCCATCGCGCTTGCCTCCACGCTGTGTCGCGGATCGTACGACAAACTACAAGATTTATGGAAGCCGTTGCTGGTCGTCGGCGTACCCGCGCTCTTGATCTTAAAGCAGCCCGACCTCGGTACCGCATTGGTGTTGCTGGCACTGCTCTCGGTTCAGCTCTTCATGGGCCTGCCGAAGTTAGGCGATTTTGCAATCTATGCGCTGGGCGTCCTGTTGGTCGGTGCGGTTGCGGTGGGGACGTCGGTCGTCCTCAAACCGTTTCAGAAGACTCGCTTATTCGTCTTTCTCAATCCAAAACTCGATCCGCTCGGCGCCGGGTACAACCTCAATCAATCGAAAATTGCGGTGGGAAGCGGCGAATGGTTGGGGCGCGGCCTATTTCACGGTACCCAAACGCAACTGCATTTCGTTCCCGAAAACTCGACGGACTTTATCTTTACCGTGTTGGCCGAAGAGTGGGGATTCGCCGGCGCCGCAGCCTTGCTGGCGATCTACGCCATGCTGTTGTACGGCGGAATTCGCTCGATGCTCGCGGCGCGCGATCGCTTTGGGTTACTGCTCGCCTCCGGCATCGTCGGCATCTTGTTCTTTCACGTGCTCGTGAACGTCGGTATGACGATCGGGATCATGCCGATCACCGGAATTCCGCTGCCGTTCGTGTCGTTCGGCGGTTCGGCCATTCTTACCGAATTCGCCGCCGTCGGCATCTTGTTGAATATCTATGGGCAGCGCGACCGCGACGTTCTCGGCAACGCTTGAATCGGTTGGCCTGAACACCGCAAGCATGTCGTTGCCGGCGTACACTTGGGTGTATCCGCGCTCCGTTAGCCGGTCCGAATGCACCGGCGTGTGATACAGGATATATTCGGTGCCGCGCTTACGCCGTACGGCTAAGCGATCGAGCATCGCGTCGAGCGCCTCGCCGTCGAACGGATTGTAGAGGAACACGACCAGGTCGCCCGGTGGAAAGCGATAGCGGCGCGCATCGGCGCGAACGAGTCGCACGTCGGCGCAACGCCGTACCGGCAAATGCGCCTTTGCAAGATTGTCGGTCGCGATCCCGTGCAGTCCGGGCGAGATCTCTATGCCGACGATCTGTGCGAACGGATATTCGAGCGCTAAAAGTACCGCGCGACCCATGCCGGCGCCGGCGTCGACGAAGGTGGAACGCCGCACTGCGTCGTCCGGAAGCGCCCGCAGCAAGCTGCGAAATCCTTCGACGGGAACGGCCTCGTAATGCGTCGCGTGGGCGCCCGCGTCGCCGACCGCTTCCGGATCCAAGTCTCGTAAGAACAAAACGGCGTGCGTCGTAACGCCGCGCTCGCGGTCGAACCGGCGTCCTGCAGATCGTTCGGGAGATGGCGGCACCGCAGCATTTTCAGCCGTCGTCGCGAACAATGCCTGCGCGAAGAAAGGGGTTACTATCGTGCGTTTACGTTATTGGCTATGCGTCCTCGCGTTGCTACCTGCCGCTTGTGGAGCGCCGCAACCTGGCGCTTCCATGCCCGGCTCGGAATTCGGCACGTCACGAACGACACACTCTGCCGTCCACTATACATCGCCGATCCAACACGTCATCATCCTCGTGCAAGAGAATCGAACGCCCGATTATCTGTTTCAAGGCGTTCCGGGCGCGGACATTTCCAAAACCGGTTTGGACCATACCGGTAAAACCGTCAAACTCACGCCGATTTCGTTGGCCGCCCCATACGATCTCAACCACAACCATGTCGGCTTCGAGCGCGACTACGACGGCGGGAAGATGGATGGGTTCGATACCGGCTTAACGCACCAGCAGCAAAAATACGGAGTATTCCACTACGCGCCGAAAAGCGAAACCGCTCCGTATCTCGCGATGGCTAAGCAATACGCGTTCGCGGACCGGATGTTTCAAAGCAACCAATCCGACAGCTTTCCGTCGCATCAATATCTCGTAAGCGGTACCGCTTCTGCGTTACCCACGACGTCCTGGCCGGCCGCTGGAAATCCATACGACAGCCAAAATGGAAAAGGCTCCGGCGCCGGATGTGACGCGAACAAATACAGCGTGGTCGACACGGTTAGTCCGTACGACGGCGGACCGGGGCCGACGCCCTTCCCGTGTTTCGAGCGCCCCGTGCTCTCGGATTTGCTCGACCAGCAAGGCGTATCGTGGCGATACTATCAGAATAAGCTCGGCACCGGATTGTGGCACGCGATGGACGCGATCAAACACGTACGGTACGGACAGGATTACAGCAACGTTATCACGCCACCGGAAACCGTTCTTTCCGACATCTCCAACAACCAACTGCCGGGACTATCGTGGGTGATGCCGGCCGATCTTCCGCATTCGGACCATCCAGGAAGCGATAGTGCGAGCGGCCCGTCGTGGATCGCTGCGGTCGTCAACGCGGTCGGCGCGAGCCACTACTGGAATAGCACCGCAATCTTCGTAACGTGGGACGACTGGGGCGGATGGTACGACCACGTCGCACCACCGCAGTTTAATAACTATTACGAACTCGGCTTCCGCGTGCCACTGCTCATCATTTCGCCGTATGCGCGAGCCGGATACGTTTCGCACGACCAGCACGAGTTCGGCAGCCTGCTGGCGTTTTCGGAAGAAACCTTCGGGATTCCGAAAGGATCGCTCGGCACGACCGACGTTCGCGCCGATGACTTGATGGACGCGTTCGACTTTACGCAAACGCCGATCGTGTTCGTGAAGATTAAAGCGCCGAAATTTAAACCTTCGAAAGGTTCGGGCAGCGGGTCGGATGCGGACGACTAATACGCGATCGTCGTAGAAACGACCGGGCTTCATAGCAGTGTACGTATACTCGTCGTGTCGAGCGGCGCCGGCGCGAATGCGTACCCTGCCGCCGGACGCATGCCTGCACGTGCGGGAATCGTTGCCGGAAACGGTGTCGCGCGAGGTCGTCGAATGGCTCCAAGAGCGTCCCGATGCAACGCTTCGTTTGGACGCGCTCGCGTTCCAACTGCTGCGACGGCTCGGGGCTGCGGCACCGCGGCGGCTCGTTCTCGGCGCCGGGCCGCCGCCCACCGGATTGCCGGCGTTGCAGCGCGTCGAGTGCGTCACGTTCTCCGCAAGCGAGGGCATCGCCGGGTGGTTGCGCCGGCTTCCCAACGCGCGCATCGTTCGCATCGCCTTGCGTGGGACGCGGTTCGACGCAACGCAAGCGGCGGACGTGCCACTGGACGGACTATCAATCGTCGAAGGATCGGTCGCGAACTTGCGAGCACTGGAAGCAACCGGCCTACGTGCGTTGGAATTGCGCGACGTTGCGGTCGACTGTTTCGACGAGGTGGGAGCGCTGCCGCAACTGGGCGCGCTGCGCGCGAGCGCCGTCGAGCGCGTGCGGTCGTTGTCGGGTCTCAGCGGGCACGCACGATTGCGTTCGATCTGGCTGCAGCGACTGCCGCATCTGGAACGGCTTTCCGGTCTGCTCGCACTTCCGTCGCTCGAATCACTAGAACTGGCAGAGCTGTGGCAGTTCGGCATGCTCGAGGCGGAGGTGCTCTATTCGTTGCCGCGCCTCGCACGCGCCAGTATCGACATCGGTGGACGACGCAAGAACGTCGAGATCAACAAGCGGCTGCGACTACCGGCGGCCGCGCCATTCTGTTTGGAGCGCGAGGCGTCGCCGGCGAAACCGGGCGGAAACGGTTACGACTTAACGACGTCGTAGGATTGCGGCGTGCAGAGGGTTCCGGCGCGTTTGTCGTCGGTCACCACGAGCGGACTGCCCTTCGGGTTTTGCGCCGAGAAGGGCGGTGAGTAGAGCGTGACACCGCTCGGAATGCGGGCCGCCACTCCAGCGGCGACCGCTCGGTCGATGGTCGCATCGTCGCCCGCGGCGATTGCCCCGTCGACGATGTTGCAGCGTAACGCGATCACCACCGGCTTATTGGTGACGATCACCGTCGTCGAGGCTTCGACCAACGTGTCGTCCTCCAGGCGGCCGCGGTAGTTGCCGCCGACGTGCGACGGGGCCGCCGTGCGAGCGCAGGCGGCGAGTGCGACAATTGCCATGCAAACGGCGGCGGCTGTGCGCGCGGAGGTGGGTACCATGATGGGAGGTCCGCTTTCGGGCAGGCGGGAATGGCCCCTTCGACCGGCCGGAGGCTGCGCGTATCGCGCGAGACCCGCCGGGAGAAATTTAGAAATTAGACCTGAGCTGTAGGTCGCGAGGCCGAGTGCCGTTCGCAATACAACGCGAGCGCCCGCATGCAACCGCAGCCACGAAGAGTTGAGGAAAATTTGTCGAGCGAGATTTTGATCTCGAGCGACCCCTGGGAAAACCGGGTCGCCATTCTTGAGGACGGCCAACTCGCCGAACTCTACGTCGAGCGCGAAGAAAAAGTTATCGGCTCGATCTTTAAAGGAAAAGTACACAACGTTCTGCCCGGCATGGGCGCGGCGTTCGTCGATATCGGCTTGGGGCGCAACGCGTTCCTCTACGTCGACGACATCAACCGGCAGCCGCTGAATATTGGCGACGTCGAGATCACGCAAGGCCACAGCGGCTTCACGATCTCCGAAAAAGTCAAACGCGGCGACGACGTGTTGGTGCAGATCGTTAAAGAGCCGCGCGGCCTCAAAGGCGCGCGCATCTCGACCAACATATCGTTGCCCGGCCGCTATCTGATCCTAATGCCGACCGGCCGATACTCCGGCGTTTCGCGCAAGATCGAATCGGCGCAAGAACGCAACCGTCTCAAGACCGTAATGCAGCGCATTCGGCCCGAAGGCATGGCGACGGTCGTACGCACCGCCGCCGCCGGCGTGAGCGAGGCGGAACTCATTGCCGATCTCGGCGTGCTGATCCGTATGTGGCACGGGATATTGGAGACCTACAAGCGCGCTGCATCCCCGTCGCTGCTGCACCGCGACATGAACTTGATCTTTAAGGCGGCGCGCGATTTCATCACCGGCGACGTCGATCGGGTCTTGATCGACGACGAAGAAGAGTTTCGCAAGGTGCGCGACTTTCTACAGCTGCTCGGTCCGCAAAATCTGGCGCGCATCGAGCAATACGAAGGCGGCCGCAAGCTGTTCGATGACTTCAAGATTAACGAAGAGATCGAGAAGCTCATGCGACCCAAGATCAATCTGCCGTCCGGCGGATCGATCGTCATCGAATCGACCGAGGCGCTGACCGTCATCGACGTCAACTCCGGAAAGTTTACCGGCGGCCGTAACCTCGAAGACACGATTCTCAAAACCAACATCGAAGCCGCCACCGAGGTGGCCCGTCAAGTGCGCTTGCGCGATATCGGCGGCATCATCGTCGTCGACTTCATCGACATGTCATCGGAAGCGTCGCGCAGCCGGGTCATCAAAACGCTCGAAGACGGATTGCGGCGCGACCGCACGCGCGCGACCATTCAATCGTTTTCGAATCTGGGTCTGCTCGAGTTCACGCGTAAGCGAATCGGTAAGGATCTCGGCGCGCAGCTGCGCGGCACGTGTCCGACCTGCTACGGCCAGGGCAGCGTGATGTCGCCGCAATCGATGGCGATCGAAACGTTCCGCCAAATTCGCGATCGAGCCGAAGGCGCAGCCGCCGGCGACGTCGTCGCGCACGTCGCTCCGACGGTCGCGGCACAGATGGACTTCTGGTACGAAGAAGAGTGTCGCACGTTGGCGCAGTCGGTGGCGCACCCGATCAAAGTCCGCGTCGACCCGATGCTCCATCCCGAGCACATACGCATCGACGTCGCGCGAACGATTCGCGAAGACATCGAACTACCGGTGCGAGTCGGCGACGAGCGAGACGTCGAATTGCTGGCGGGGCGCCTGCCTAATCCGACGTCGGCTGCCGCGGTCGTCGGCAATCGCATCGTCGAGGTCGAGAACGCGGCCAACAACGCCGGCGGCTCGGCCCGGATTCGCATTATCGATGTCGACGAACAAGATTTCGTATTGGCCGAACTGGTCACGGCCGCCAGCGGGGCGGCAAAACGCCGTCGTGGCCGCGGGCGCGGTCGCAGCCGCGCCGACCTGACGTCCGCCGAAGAAACGAAGCAGTTGCGCCAGCTAGCCGAAGAGGCGGCGCACCAAGCCGGTGCGCGCCCGCCGATCGGCATCAGCCCCGTCACCGAAGAGGAAGAACGGCAAGATAAGGCCGCTATGGCCGAACGCCGCTCGGTCGAAGTGGCCGCCGAACAGGTGTCGGCGCTGCCCGAGCAATCGGTCCCGTCCGAACGATCGGCGCCGTCCGAACAAACCGAAGGCGAGGGTGACGGCCGCCGTCGCCGCCGCCGTCGCCGTGGACGCGGCGGACGTGGTCGCAACGGGACCGTCGAAACGCCGGGAACGCCCGAAGCGCAGAGCGGTCCGGAGCGTACGTCCGAGCCGGCGACGCCGCCGCAGGACCGCGAAACGCCCGCAATCGACGCCGACGGCCGGCATAAACGCCGTCGTCGTCGTCGCGGCCGTGGCGGTCGTAGTAGCGCGACGCCGTTGGATGCCGATCACGGCAATGCGTCAGATGGAAAGGCCGAACCGGCCGAACCGTCTCGCGCTATCGCGCCCGTCCCGAAATCGCCGCCGCCGGCCATCGAACCCCCGCCTCCAAGCCTGAAGGCCCGCCAGGAAAAGCCTGCGTCCGCAAAGCCTACCCGCCGCCCGCGCGCGTCCACGTCACGCGCCGCGGTGGCGCGGGTCGAAGACGTCCCGCCTGCCGCGCTCCCGGCTCCGGAACCCGCTGCGAAACCGAAGCGCACGCGCAAAGCCGCCGCTCCGGCCGAACCGGTCGAGGCCGCGCCGGCGAAGACGGCCGCGCCCAAGCGCAAGAAATCGGCCACCGCTAAAAAGCCGGCTGCCGCAAAGAAAAAGAAGACGCCGGCTGCGGCGTCTTCACGGAAGAAAAAGGCCTAATCCGCAAGCGCATCGCGCGCCCACGGCGGAACCGAGAGAACGGCGTTTACACGCCGTTCTCTTTATTGAGCAGTGCGATCTTTTGCGTAACAAACTGCAGCGCGTGCTCCAGCTGATCGTCTTTGGCCGGAACGCCGAACTGCGGATGCTTGTTTTCCGCAACCGGGACATCCGGGCTGATGCCGAGATGGTTGATGTCGCGGTTATGCGGCGTGAGGTAGCGCGCCGTGGTGATCTTGATCGCCGATCCGTCGGCGCCCAGCGGAAAGATCGTCTGCACGACGCCTTTGCCGAACGTCTTGGTCCCCATGATCGTGCCGACGCCGCTGTCCTGAATCGCGCCCGACGTAATCTCCGACGCCGACGCGGTGTATTGATTTACCAGAACGACTAACGGCAGCGGATCGATGGCCGTGTCGTCGGCATCGAGCGTCGTGATGTTCGACGCCCGCGATTCGACCGACACGATCGGCCCGCTGGAAATAAACTTCGAGCTGACCGCAACGGCCGCGTCTAAGTAACCGCCACCGTTGTCGCGTAGATCCATGACGATCGCACGAGCGCCTTGTTGTTGCAGGCGGGTGAGCGCGGCGTTGAGTTCGGCACCGGTATCGCGTCCGAAAACGGTGAGCTCGACGTACCCGATTTTGCCGGGGAACATTTTTTCGTAGACGCTCAACTCGTGAATCTTGGCGCGAGTGATCGCGAGCGGAGGTTGGGCCGCTCCGTCGCGACTGAGGGTCAACGAAACGTTCGTGCCTTCTTTACCGCGCAACTTTGCGCTGGCTTGTTGCACGGTGATGCCTTTCGTCGACACGCCGTCGATCGCGGTGATCAAATCGTCTTGTTGAACGCCGGCCTTGTCCGCCGGACCATCGGGAACGATATTTTCGACCAAGATATACTTCGTACTATCGTCGATTTGAATAACGATCCCGGTGCCGCCGAAGTCGCCCCCGTCGAGATCTTCGTTGAGCCCGGCATATTCCTTCGGATTTAAGAACACGGTGTAACGATCGTTGACCGATCCCATCATCCCGTCGAGCGCGGCATACGTCATTTGATGGTCCGATAGCTTACCGTGGCTCTGGGCCGCCGCCGACGCGATCGCTCGATCGATCGTACGAACGTTGGCCCCTGGCGCTTCGTTCGATTGCATCGGAGCGAGCGACGGGTGCGTGACGCCGGAGGATTTGAGCGCGAAAAGCAACTTTGCGCGAACCGAGTTGAGAACCGTCTGGTCGTCGACCTTCTTATAGAAATCGGTCGTCAGATGCTGATAACCGGTCGAAATTTCGGTCGAGTCCGCCGCCGAAAGGCCGCCGGAGGCGGCCAGCGTCGATGCCGCCGGCAATGCGGTGACGGCCGCGGCAAACACGCCGACGACGAGTGCGCTGTAGAGTCGTTTCATGCTATTTCGTTCTTACCGTTGCGAGAGCGCGCGCAGCTTGGCTTTTGCGGCGGCGAGTTGTTTATCGTTAGGCGTGTCGATCAAAGCCGGATCGACGCTTTGGTTTACGACGACATCGGGCATGATGCCGCGATGTTGGATGTCGCGACCCAGCGGCGTCACGTAACGCGCCGTGGTGATCTTGAACGCGCCGAGCGGCGCGTTTGCGCCCCCGAGCGGAATGATCGTTTGCACGACGCCTTTGCCGAAGGTTTTGGTTCCAAGAATTGTTGCTAAATGATAGTCTTGGAGCGCTCCGGCCGTAATCTCCGACGCGCTTGCCGTATATTTATTGACCAGCACGACGACCGGATGCAAACCCGGCAGTTGGTCGCCGAGAGCCGAATCGGTCGTCTTCTGGCCGTCGCGCTGTATGGTCGAAACGATCGGGCCTTGCGCAACGAACAAGCTTGAAATCTGCGTGGCAGCCGTGACTAAACCGCCGCCGTTATCGCGCAGGTCGAAGATGTAACCTTTTGCGTGGTGTTGTTCGCCGTCTACCAGCGCCTTGCGCACTTCCTCGGCCGAAGTTTGGCCGAAGTCCGACAGCCGGATGTAATCGTATCCGTCTTCCATCTTCGCGCGAACCGACGGAACGTGAATGATTTCGCGCGTTACGTTAAAGGTGCGCTCGGCTTTCGGTGCGTTATATTGGTGAGCGGTGATGCGGACGGTCGAACCCGTTACTCCACGGATTAACTGCTCGACCCGGTCGAGCGCCAAACCGCGCACGAGAGTTCCGTCGACCGTATCGACCACTTCGCCGGGTTTCATTCCGGCACGCGCGGCAGGCAGTTCTTCGATCGGCTGCACCAGCACGCGCCCGTCCTTGAGCTGATAGATGTAGACGCCGATCCCGCCGAAGTTGCCGCCGCTCAGCGACTCGTTGAGACCTTGAATCTCTCGCGCCGAAAGAAACACGGTATACGGGTCGTTCATCGACGACATGATGCCGCGCAGGGCGGCCTCGCTGAGTTGGTTGCGTCCGTCAGGCCCGAGTGACGATGCGTAGCGGTCCTGCGCACCGGTCAGCGTTTCGGCGGCCCGGTCTTCATCGGAGCCGGCCGCGTCGTTGGCGAGCGTCGCGTTGGCGACGTGCTTCGTGCGAAGAAAATCGCGCAGCGAATCCGACTCGCCCTTGACGACGACGGCGCCGTCGACCGGCTTGTAATACACCTCTTGCAGATCGCGTACGGCCATCCGGGCTAATTGCGGTCCATCGGGCGGCGGCTGTCCCAAGACGTCGGCCAGGCCGCCGTTCATGGCGACGTCTACGCCTTTCGGACCGGCGCTCGCGACGGCGCGCTGGCGGATATAGAGCGTGCCGGCGGCCGCAACCGCGACGACGATAAGCGCCGCAATCAGCGCACGAATACGAAGCGTCATATCTCCTCTCACTACCCGAAAAACCGGGTGAGTGGTTTCTACCGGAACAGTTTACTGATTAAGTCTTAATGCAGACGGGGGGACGGGTCCACCGGTTTTCCATCAATTCTGACTTCAAAATGCAGATGGGGCCCGGTTGCTTCGCCCGTCATGCCGATCGCGCCGATTGCCTGGCCGCGCTTGACGCTTTGGCCGTTTGAGACGTACATGGCCGAAAGGTGGCCATAGCCGGTCGAGTAGCCGCCGCCGTGATCGATCAGAATATAGTTGCCGTAGCCCCCGTACCATTGTGCCATAATAACGGTGCCGCCGGCTGCCGCCGTTACGGTAGTGCCGGTTGGGGCTGCAATATCTAACCCCGGATGGAAGTCGGGCGCACCGGTAAACGGGCTCGAACGCCAGCCGAACGGGGATGTGATCGGCCCGGTTACCGGCCAGGAAAAGCTTCCCGTCCCGCCTCCGCTGGACTCGGTTCCGCCCTCAGCGATGCCGCTGGCACGGCGCTGCTGCTCGATTTCACGCTGGCGTTCCTGAATCAACGACTCGAGCTGCGCTTCCTCGGCTGCCGACAGGTCTTCCATCTGAGCGACTTGCGAGGCGACTTGGTGGCGCTGCTGCGAGGCGAGCACGACCAGGTTTTGCCGTTCCGACGCCAACGAGTTCAGTTGCGTCCGTGCTTGTTCTTGCGCCGCCTGCTCTTGCTGTAACTCAAGCTGCGTGCGCTCCAAGTCGCGCTCGACTGAAGCGACGCGAGCTTCGGCTCTCTTGCGTTCGCGCACCACGCTTTGGTTGGCGGCAACGAGCAGCCGCAAATCGTCCCAGCGTTCGACGAAGTCACTAAACGAGTGCGCGGCCAGCAGCACGGAGACGTAACTGACGTCGCCATTCTCGTACATGTCGACGAGTCGACGCTTGAGCATCGTGTCGTGTAAGGCAAGCGACTTGCGCGCCGCGTTCAACTGCACGGTGTTCCAGTCGATGCGCCGTTGTGTCGAAGCCGCGCTGGCGGCCAGGCCGTCGAGGTGCGCGTTGACGCCTGCGATCGCATCGTTGGTTTCGCCGAGCTGGCGGCTGAGATCGTTGTAATGCAACGTCGCCACGTGTAGCTGCGAGCGCTTCTCATGCAGCTGGGATTGCGTTTGCTCGGCCTTCGAGCGTTGACTTTGGATACGCTGCTGCAGCGTCGGCTGCGCCCAAACGGCGGCGGAGCCTGCCGACCACAATGCCAAGAGAGCTGCGGCGACGACCAGCCGTTGCATGCGGAAAACCCTCATGCGGCTACGCGCGTAGATGCCGTCCGACGGCGATCCACGACGCGACGATGCCGACGGCACCGCCGACGAGGAACAGTTCGGCGACCATCCGCCCGAGTTCGAACGAAACCGAGTTGAGCGGGATGAACAACAACGCCGCAACGAGTTTTGGCCAAATGGTTACGCGAGCGATGCCGAGCACGACGACCGCCAGCAGGGTGCCGACCAATCCGTCCAACAGCCCCTCGCAAATAAATGGCGCGCGGATGTAAAAGTTTGTCGCACCGACGAGCTGCATGATCGAGATTTCACGCCGTCTTGCAAACACCGTCAAGCGAATGGTATTGGCGATGATGATACCGGCCACGCAAAAGAACAAGATGATGACTCCGACGCCGATGCGTCGCAGGACGTCGCCGAGCTGTAAGAGTTTGACGACCTCGGAATGCCCGTAGCGGACGGTGCCAATTCCCGATAGCCGGCCGATGTTTGCTGCGACGGCCGGGACCTGTTCGGGATGCCGCGCACGAACGCGAAGGACGTCGGGCAGCGGATTGCCGGGTATGAGCGACGTATCGATTTGCCCCCGCAAGCGGCGTTGCAGATCGGCCCAACCCTTTGCTTTTGGAATGTATTCGACCGAAGCGACGCGCGGATCGGTCGCGATCAACCGCCGTAGCGCGATCGTCTGCGCGGCCGAAGCGTTGCCAGCGACCGTTGCCGAAATCGTTATTTGATCGAGCAGCTGGCCGCCGAGTCCGGCGAGCGCGGCACGCACGAAGAGAAACGTTCCGAGGAGGATGATGGTAATGGCGACGGTCCCGATGGCCGTCACCTGCATCCCGGCGTTGCGCGTAAAGTTGCGCAACACCTCACCCAGAAAGAACTTGACCTTGCCCCAGTCCAAGGTAATAGTAGCCTCGCTCTTCGTCGGTTGCAACGCGCCCTTCTTGGAGACGGACGACGCGGCGGCGCATGCGATCGACGACGGATTGATTGTGAGTCGCCACCACGACCGTGGTGCCTTTTAAATTGATACGAGACAGCAACTCCATGATTTCGTTGCCGTTGTCCGGGTCGAGATTTCCCGTCGGTTCGTCGCACAACAGGATCTTCGGATTGTTGACGAGCGCGCGTGCGATCGCGCTCCGCTGTTGCTCGCCACCGGAAAGTTCGCCGGGATACATCCGGCTCTTGTGGGCGAGCCCAACCAGGTCGAGCACTCGCGGGACCTGTCGCATGACGTCGCGCGTGTGCGCGCCGGTGACCTGCATGGCGAAGGCGACGTTTTCCCAGACCGTCTTGTCGACCAGCAGCTTGAAGTCTTGAAAGACGACGCCGAGGTGCCGGCGCAGTGCCGGTATGCGATTGCGGCGCAGTCGATCGACGCGGATTCCGTCGACCGTAATCTCGCCGGATGTCGGACGCGCTTCGCGATAGAGCAAACGAAGCAGGCTGGATTTGCCGGTCCCGGAGTCGCCAACGAGAAACACGAACTCGCCTTTCGCGATTTCTAGGTTCACGTTGTCGAGAGCGTGCACGCCGTTCGGGTACACAAGCGAGACGTTGCGCAGTGAGAGCATCGCTGCAAGAGGACTTTTCCTAGACGTGCGGCCTATACCTCCGCCATGAACTTCGACTTGACCGACGAGCAAAAGGCGATCCAAAGCCTGGCGCGCGAATTCGCGCAGGACGAGGTGAAGCCGCGCGCCGAGAAGATGGACCGCGAAGCCGCGTTCCCCTACGATCTGGTGAAGACGATGGCGCAGCTCGGGTTCATGGGCCTCCCGTTCCCCGAAGAATATGGCGGCGCTGGCGGCGACACGGTCAGTTATGCACTCGCCGTGATGGAAATCGCGCGCGCGGACGCGTCGACCGCGATTACGATGGCGGCGCACGTCTCGCTCGGGGCGACGCCGTTCTATCTGTTCGGCACGCAGGAGCAAAAGGAGCGGTTCCTCGTTCCGTTGGCGCAGGGCGAGCGACTGTGGGGCTTCGGCCTAACCGAACCCAATGCGGGCAGCGATGCCGGCAACGTTTCGACCAAGGCGGAGTTGCGCGACGGGCACTGGATCGTGAACGGCACCAAGGCCTTCATCACGAATTCGGGCACTGACATCAGTGGCGGCACGACCATCACGGCGGTCACCGGAAAGCGCCCCGATGGTAAGCCCGAGATTTCGAACATTATCGTGCCACAAGATACGCCCGGCTTCACCCGTAGTAAGAAGTACGGCAAGATGGGCTGGCGCGCGTCCGATACGCGAGAGCTTTCGTTCGCCGATGCGTCCGTACCGGAAGAGAACTTGCTCGGACCACGTGGCGAGGGCTATAAGCAGTTTCTGACGATCCTCGATGGCGGACGCATATCGGTAGCCGCCTTATCGATCGGCTTGGCCATGGGCGCATACGACGAGGCGCTCGCTTATGCCAAAGAACGCCACGCGTTCGGACGGCCGATCAGCAAGTTTCAGGCCATCTCGTTCAAGCTGGTCGACATGTTGACCGAAATCGAGCATGCGCGGCTCATGATGCTGCGAGCGGCGTGGGAGAAAGACCAGGGCCGCGACTACGTGCGGAGCGCATGTTTTGCAAAACTGTTCGCCGGCGAACTATCCCACCGCGTCGTCAACGAAGCACTGCAAGTCCACGGTGGCTACGGCTTTATGGACGAGTATCCGATCTCACGGATGTATCGCGACCAGAAGATCAACGAGATCGGCGAAGGCACCAACGAAGTACAACGCGTGGTCATCGCCCGCTTGATGGGCCTCTAAGATCTGAGATGACCGCCGAGCAGGCGTTTAGCGCCGCGTCGGTCGTCATATCGCTAGGCACGCTCGCCTTCTCGACCTATTTCCTTTCGCGGCAAAACCGTCACCTCGAGCACGAGCGTAACGCACTCGCCATTTTAGATGCGATCGGACAGCTAACCGATCCCCAAATCGTGCGCGCCTTCAAACAGTTAGAAGCCATCGGTTCGCGCTATCCGGACGACGAAGCCGTGCGAGCTCGATTTGAAGACTCTGACGACGACGAAGCGCTGACGATCGTGGCCCAATACGTCGAAACCGTTTCGTGTTTGGCGCGGCGGGGCGTGCTGGACGCGTCGTTGATCGTCGACGCGGTCGGCTTTATGTTGCGCTATCGCTGGAGCACGATTCTGCCGTTCGTCGAGCGCCTACGCCGCGTTCGCGAAAACGAATACTTATTCGAGAACTTCGAATGGCTAGCGGTGTATAGCGTCTGGTGGAAAGAACAACCGCGTCCAACCGGCGATCGAAATTACGATCCGGCACAGTTCCGCGACATCGAGTTCAAGCTGTAAGTTAGCGCGAGCCGGGCTCTTCTAGGGCAGTATCGGTTGCATCGGACGGAATGAGCGGCTCGTTCATAAATCCCGCACCCTCGCGAATGTCTTCGAACGAGATTTGTGCGTCGCGCACGACTTGGCGATGCGGCATGTACAGCACGGCGTCGGCTCGTTCGCGTTGGATATACGGCGCGCCGTCGATCACGGTATAGTCGATCGTCCATGGAACGTCGACGAGCGGTGCGACGGTAAAGTTACCGGCCACGATCGCTCTGCGTGGCAGATGGTCGGTGGTTCCGGACCATAGCTCACGGAGCCGGTTCTCTTTTGGATTTCGCAGCGGCGTCAATCGGAGGTGGTACACCGGCGTGTCGTCGATCGTTTGCACGTCCACAAAATCGATGGCGTAATCGCGCGCCTGCGTTGCGACGACCGCGATGACGGGCAGACCTTCCACGTCGGCATCGGCTTGGGACGTGGTGCGCCGCGTTAGTGGATATTGCATTCCGAACGTGTACGCGGGCGTTAGCAGCGGAACTCCGAGCAGATCTTGCGACGCGACCGGACGGCCCATCGGGATGACGATGCCGCCACAGCCCCCAAAGCAAATTCCCAGTACGAACTTGACGTTGACACCTTGCGGAATCGGCGGTGCGGCCTTCTCTTCGGCGCTGATGGCGCCGACCTTCAGCGACTGCTCGGCGACGCGGTCGATTGCTTGATAATGGTTGGCTTTAGCGACGCTCCCATCGTAGCCGCTCACGTCGATCGTATAATCGATCCGGCCCGGGTATCGAGCCGCGCTCACCGCCGAACGCGTCTGTGAAAACAGAGCGTACGGGTCGGGAGACGGCGTTGCCGCGGCCGTAACCATAGAGCGGGCTACTCGGCCCCCGCCGGGTCGGCCTCCACGCTCAAGGAAGATTTAACCTTTTCGTGCGAAGACGGAACCATGAAGCTGATTCGTTCATCTATTCTTGCGACGGTTGCCGCCGTGCTGGCGCTCGCCGCACCGGCTTCGGCCGCGCTCCCGACCGGCTCGAAGGCCCCGGACTTCACCTTGCAAGCCACGCAGGGCGGCAACGTTTTTACGTTTTCGCTGGCGGACGCGCTCAAAAAGGGCCCGGTCGTCCTGTATTTTTATCCCGCCGCCTTCACCCAAGGCTGCACGATCGAGGCGCACGAGTTCGCCGACGCGATCGACCAATATAAGGCGCTAGGAGCGACGGTCATCGGCGTATCGCACGATCCGCTCGCCACACTGCAAAAGTTCTCCGTTAGCGATTGCCGTAGTAAATTCGCGGTCGCCGCCGATACGAAACAGACCGTCGAGACGTCCTACGACGCGGTGCTCGCTTCGCATCCGCAATATGCTAATCGGACGTCGTACGTCATCGCGCCGGACGGCACGATCATCTACACGTACACCGATCTGGATCCCGTAAATCACGTAACGAACACGCTGAATGCGTTGAAAGCATGGCAAGCCGACCGTGCGCATCAATAAGCTCGTCGCCGCGATCGCCGTCGCAACGATCGCAATCGTTGCGGCGCCGGCATCGCGCGCCGCTACACCCAGCCCATCGCCGTCTC
The DNA here is from genome assembly GCA_036490475.1 of Candidatus Tumulicola sp. Taxonomy (NCBI): domain Bacteria; kingdom Bacillati; phylum Vulcanimicrobiota; class Vulcanimicrobiia; order Vulcanimicrobiales; family Vulcanimicrobiaceae; genus Candidatus Tumulicola; species Candidatus Tumulicola sp. The sequence continues at coordinate 819,030 of DASXDT010000006.1, read as the reverse complement.
CGAGCCCGACGCCCAATCCGTATCGTTCCATCACGTTCGCCAGTCCGACATTCGACAAAGAAACCGAGTACGGCGTCGACGTTACCCGCGGGTTCGCGGCCGTAAAGCGCGATGGGACGGCGATCGTCGCTTGCATCTCGTTCAAAAACGTGACGGACAAGACGATGAGCCGGGTGCAGTTCGAGTTTTCGATCTCCGGCCGCAACGGCGGCGATCTCGGAACCATGCAACTCGATCGCACCGGCGAATTTTCACCCAACGTCGGGATCGAAGGCTGGCACAATCTGAGCGATTGGCAAGGCGGGATGGGTCACCGCGGATACAACGACAACTGCGCGCAACTCAAGAAAAATTTTGCAGCAGCGCCGCTGTTGCGTGCGGCCGGCGTCTCGTATAAAGTCGTCCGCGTCGATTTTACCGATGGGACCAGCCGCCCGTAGCGGGCGCGCTCGCTAGAACAGTTGCTGCGACCGCGGTATTCGCCGCGGTTCGGTTCCCGTGTCGAGCGCGGTGATATCGCGCGGTACGATATCGATCGGCGGAATGTCGAGCATCTCGTCTCCGCTCAGCGACGCCTCGTCCTTCAGCCGGCGTCCTTGCGGTAGCAACTTCGTCTCATACGAACCGATCGCGCTGTTGAACGCGCCGACCGACTTCTCGAGGCTCTTGCGGAGCTCGATAAGATGTTCCGAAAATTTCAGCGTGCGCTCGTACAGTACTTTGCCGATGGTTGCAATTCGCTTGGCGTTTTCTTCTTGGCGTACCGCCTGCCAACCCATGGCGAACGTACGCAACAGTCCGATCAACGAGAGCGGCCCGGCGACCAGAACGCCTTTGTCGAGTGCGTATTCGATCAGCGCTGGATCGTCGCTGCAGGCCGCGCCGAGAAACGCTTCGCCCGGAACGAACAGCACGACATAGTCGGCCGATCCGGCCGCCGTCTGGTAGCCGCGGCGTGCCAACGCATCGATGTGATCGCGTAAGGCGCGCGCGTGCTTGCGAACGAGCAAACGCCGCTTGTCGTCGTCGGCTTCCTCGAGTGCGGCCTGCATCGAGTCGATCGGCGCCTTTGCGTCGACGAACACGACGCGTTCGCCCGGGAGATTAACCGTCATGTCGGGGCGCAGCCGCGCTTCTGCGATCGCGACGGTCTGCTGCTCGGTGAAGTCGCAATGCTCCAACATTCCGGCCTTCTCCACGACGTTGCGCAACTGCATCTCGCCCCACTTGCCGCGCGAAGCGGGGTTGCGCAGAGCCGTAACGAGCGTCGAGGTTTGCGTCGTGAGACTCGATGTCGCGGTTTCGAGCCGGTCGGCCCGTCCCAGTAATTGCTCGATGTGTGCGTGCAATTTTCCGGCGTCGTGTTGGCGCTTGGATTCCAATTCGGTCATCAGACGGTCGATCTGTTGCAGCTTTTGTGCGACCGGTTCGACGACGGCGTCGACGCGTTCGCCGGCTCGTTGGGCGGTCGCGTCCCGCAGATCGTTCTTCGCTCGCTCGATCAGCGCTTCGACCGCTAGCCGTTGGGTGTCGCCGGAGGCAGCGAGCGTCGCGCGGAGGCCCGCCGTCTCGGCGCGCGCCGCCAACCAGGCGATCGCGGCACCGATCGCGCCGCCGATCAAGAAGGCGATCAGAACGTAGCCGGTCACGATTGGGTTGCCGTCATATATCGCTTGAAGAAGGCGAGTACGCGTTGCCAGGCATCCGCCGCCGCCGAAGGTACGTACGACGCGCGATGATCGTCCATAAATGCGTGGCCGGCGTCGTCGTAGATTTTGACGTCGTGCGGAACCGTGAGTTTGGCCACAAACGCATCGACGCTATCCGCCGGAATGCTGGTGTCGCGCGCACCGTACGAACCGCACCACGGCATTTCGATTGTTGCCGGGTCGACGTCGTCGAACGATCCGTAGAACGGAGCGACGGCCACGAATCGGTGGCCCGTATCGATAGCGGCTTGCATTGCCATACGTCCGCCCATGCAAAAACCGAGCACCGCCGTCTTCGTTCCCGCAAACTTCGCCGAGAGCCAGTCCGCCGCAGACGCTACGTCGCCGACAAACTGTGGACGTTCGAGTTTTTTCGCATACGGACGAAAGGTCGTGAAATCGTTGTTGCCGTCGCCGCTGGGGGCGCCGAAACGAGCGTACAAATCGGGAGCGATCGCGGCGTAGCCGGCCGCCGCGAGCCTGCGCACGACCTCTCGAATCGATGTGTCGACGCCCCAGATATGCATCACGACGACGACTGACGGCACGCCGGCGGCCGCGTTCTTCGGCCACGCGGCGTAGGCCGGAATCGCGTCTTTCCCGTTCGCAAGGTCGACGTGCTGCACGACGATGCTCGGGTCGTCTTCGGGCACCGGCGGCAACGTCGCGGCAAATGCCGGGAGCGTCCCGGCCGCCGCACCGGCAGCTGCGACGAACCCGACGAACGCACCACGACGAAGTTGTAACGACGTCGAGCGATTGGGATCTGCGGGCGAAGTCATAGTATGCCGTTTGACGGCGAACCTATCCCTCCTCGATTCGACGTTGCAAAGTTGCTTCGTTCATTTCAGCCTTGCGCGCATAACGATGTGCACGCGATCGACACGACGTCGTCGCGCGCGCCATCGATCGCATCCACAATCGACGCGACGAAGACGACCGGTATCATGGGCCGCGAGGGCCGATTTGCCGGACGATGACGTTCGCTTACTTGCGGCCGGTCTCGGCTAGGTCGTAGGCCCGGCTCGAGGAGAGCGATAAAATGAGGTTCATGCCGGAAGCGACGGTCAAGGTAACGCTGCCCGAAATGGGCGAGTCGGTTGCCGAGGGTTCCATTGTCGAATGGCGCAAGCGCGTCGGCGATTTTGTCGCCGAAGGCGATCCTCTGGTCGATGTGACGACCGATAAGGTCGATGTGGAAGTACCGGCGACCGCCTCAGGCGTCATCGCGCAGATCATGGCAGGCGAGGGCGACACGGTCGCCGTCGGCGCCGTGCTGGCCGAAATCGATACGTCGCAGTCCGAAGGCCAAGGCAATGCCGCCGCGAGCAACGGTTCCGCCGCGGCCGCACCGGCCGAGCCAGTATTCGTCGAGGTAACGCTGCCCGAGATGGGCGAGTCGGTAACTGAAGGCTCGATCGTGGAGGTTCGTCGCGCGGTCGGCGACTGGGTCGAAGAGGGTGCAGTCCTCGTCGAAGTGACGACCGACAAGGTCGACGTCGAAGTTCCCGCGCCGGCCGCGGGTCGCGTCGTCCGCATCGATGTGAAGGCCGGGGACACGGTGCCGGTGGGCGCAGCCCTCATGCAGCTCGATTCCGCGGGATCGGCTCCGCCCAAGGCACCCGCGAAGGCGGCGTCAGCCAAAGCTCCGGCGCCAGCGGCTTTGCAGGCGGCACAAGCTCCGGCCAGACCGGGCGCCCCCGCCGATCCGCAAGCGCGGCGTATGGCCGAACGACTCGAGGTCGACCTGTCCTTAGTGCGGGGCTCCGGCCCAAACGGGTTGATCTTGCGCCAAGATGTTGTCACGCAAGCCGGGCAGGCCCATCGACGCCCCGCCGCCGGTGGTGCGCTTGCGATCGTGCAGCCGGTACCCGCCGGCGCGATCGTAACGCAGCTTAAAGGACCGGCGGCCGCGCTGACGTCCTACATGGATCAAAGTTTGACCATTCCGACGGCCACGAGTTTCCGCACGATCAACGTCGACGTGCTCGATGCTCGTCGCGCGGAACTTAACGCCGCATTACGGGCGGCCGGACGCACCGAAAAGATCTCGTTTACGCACGTCATCGCATTCGCGCTGGTTACCGCAGCGCGGACGATGCCGTTCGTTACGTATTCGTTTCGTCGCGACGAAAACGGCGCGCCGCAGCGCATCGAGCCGGGCATTCATTTAGGCTTGGCGGTCGATAGCGAGCGCAAAGACGGTAGCCGCTTTCTGGTGGTGCCGGTCATTAAGAACGCCGCAACGCTTGGGTTCGCGGAGTTTCGCCGCGCGTATGAAGAGTTGGTTGCAAAAGCGCGCGACAACAAGCTCGGCGCCGACGATCTGCAAGGCGCGTCGTTTACGTTGACCAATCCCGGCGGGATCGGAACGGTCGCGTCGGTTCCGCGATTGATGGCGGGTCAAGGTGCGATCGTTGCGGCCGGAGCGATCGGCTATCCGCCTGGGTTTGCCGGCGCAAACGTACAGTCGCTGCAGCAACTCGGTGTTTCCAAAGTCATGCAGATGACGAACACGTACGATCATCGCGTGGTACAGGGTGCGCAATCCGGTGAGTACTTGCGGTACATCGACGAACTGCTGCAAGGCCGTCACGATTTCTTCCAGCACGTGTTCGCGTCGTTCGATCTGCAGCCGGCGTCCGTTCCGGCAACGCCGGGCGTTCCGCGCGCGGCACACGACGCAGTTGCGCCGGCGCCGTCCGACGAGATGCTGCGCGCCGTTGCGGCCGGCATGGCGATCGTGTCGGCATATCGCCGTCACGGCCACTTAGCAGCCAATCTGGATCCGCTCGGCACCGAACCCGTCGGCGATCCGTCGCTCGATCCGCAAACCTACGGATTGACCCCGGCGATGCAAAATGCCATCCCGGCCTCCGTCTTGCAAGTGAAGGTTCCGGGCAACACGCTGGGCGACGTGCTGCCGCGTCTGCGCGAAACGTACAGTTCGAGCATCGCATACGAAATCGAACACATCTCGAACGCGACGCAGCGCGCGTGGCTGCGCGACTACATCGAGTCCGGCAAGAACAAGATCAAGCTATCTCCCGAGCGGCAAATCGAAGTGCTCGCGCGGTTAACGCGCGTCGAAGCGTTCGATCGCTACGTTCGCAAGACGTTCTTAGGCCAAAAAACGTTTTCGGGGGAAGGCCTCGACGTGATGGTGCCGATGCTCGAGGAAATGCTCGACATGTTCGCCGACGACGGCGTTGCCAACGCGGTACTCGGCATGGCACATCGCGGCCGTCTCAACGTGATCGCGCACGTCGTCAATACGCCTTACGAAGAAGTGATGACCGAGTTCGAGGCCGCGCAGTATCGCGGCGAACTCGGCGATGACGATGTGATGGGAGACGTAAAATATCATCACGGCGCCACCGGCACGTTCGTCACGTCGAAAGGCAAGTCGATCGCCGTCACGCTGGCCCACAATCCGAGCCATCTCGAAGCGGTCGATCCGGTGGTTGAAGGCAGCGCGCGTGCGCTGCAAACCGATCACGGTCAAGGCGAGGCGCCGCACGACGTCCGCCGCGCAGTTCCGATTCTCATCCACGGCGACGCCGCGTTCACCGGACAAGGTATCGTTTCGGAAGTCTTCAACCTGCAGTCGCTGCGCGGATACGCGACGGGCGGCACCGTGCATTTGATCGCCAACAATCAAATTGGTTTTACGACCGATGCCGCCGACGCACGCTCCACGCGCTATGCGTCGGACCTCGCAAAGGGCTTCGACGTCCCGATCGTGCACGTCAATGCCGACGACGTCGACGCATCCATTGCGGCCGTGCACTTCGCGGTCGATTTCCGTCGTGCGTTCGGTCGAGACGTGCTGATCGATCTCATCGGCTACCGCCGGTTTGGCCACAACGAACAGGACGAGCCGGCTTACACGCAGCCGCACATGGCCGAAAAGATCAAATCGCATCCGACGGTGCGCGAGTTGTTCGCGAACAAACTCGTCAATCAAGGATTGCTGACGGCCGATCAGTCACGGGCGATGGCCGACGAAGCCTCCGCGCGCTTGGCGGACGTCCGCAAGTCGGTCAAGGGCGTCTTAGCAACGCATTTGAGCGGACGCAAGATGTCGGGCAGCAACACGTTCGACGGAACCGAAGTGGTGCCGGTCGACCGCGCGCAGCTCGTGGCGTGGAACGATCGTCTGACCGAAGCGCCGGCCGATTTCACGATGCATCGCAAGCTGGCCCAGCAGTTCGAACGCCGCCGCACCACTGTGGCGGAACGCGGCATCGTCGATTGGGGTACGGCCGAAGCGTTGTCGTTCGCATCGCTGCTCACGGCGGGAACGCCGATCCGCCTCACCGGCCAGGACACCGAACGCGGCACGTATAGCCATCGTCACGCGGTATTTCACGATACCAAAGAGTCGGGCGTGTGGATCCCGCTACAGCATATCGCCAAGCGCCAAGCGTCGTTCGAACTGCACAACAGTCCGCTTTCAGAGTACGCGTGCATGGGCTTCGAGTACGGTTACTCCACGCAAGAGCCCGAAGCGCTGGTGTTGTGGGAAGCGCAGTACGGCGACTTCTTCAACGGTGCGCAGATTATCGTCGACCAATTCATTGCCGCCGGACAAGCAAAGTGGGGGCAGACGACGCGCCTCACGCTGCTGCTGCCGCACGGCTACGAAGGCGGCGGCCCGGAACATTCCAGCGCGCGTCTCGAACGGTTCTTACAGTTGGTCGCCGAGGGCAACTTACGCGTTGCCTATCCGTCGAACGCAGCGAACTACTATCATCTGTTGCGCATGCAAGCCCGCTCGCCGCTCGCCGTGCCGCTGGTTGTGATGACGCCGAAATCGTTGCTTCGCGCGGAAAGCGCGTCGGGCTCGCTCGACGAGATGGCCAACGGTGGATTCCGTCCGGTCATCGACGATCCGCGAGCGCTCGACCGTGCCGCGATCGAACGGCTGATTCTGTGCAGCGGAAAAATCTATCACGATCTCACCGCGCACGCGACCTACGCAGCGCTGCACAAGACCGCGGTTGCGAGAATCGAGTTGCTCGCTCCGCTTCCGGCGGCCGACATTAACAGAGTCATCGCAGGCTATCCGAATCTCAAGAAGATCGTTTGGGTACAGGAAGAGCCGAAGAATATGGGGGCGCGCGCGTTCGTCCGCCGTCGCTTGCTGGAAAGTAAGCGCGACGGATTCGACATCGAATACATCGGCCGGGGCTACCGCGCCAGCCCGAGCGAAGGCTATGCGGGCCAACACGCCGTCGAGCAGGAGCGTATCGTCGCAACGGCGCTGGCCGAATAGTGCCGGAGCCACAAACGCCGCGCGAGCGCGGCGAGCGGCTCCTGCGCTTGGTCGACGGCGATGCCGTCGCCGACAATTTGCTGCGGACGTACGGCGAGTTCGCGCCGGACTTCCTTACGTACCTTACCGAATTTGCATTCGGTACGATTTATTCGCGCGCGGGCGACCTGCGTCAACGCGAGCTGATCGCGATCTCGTCGCTGATCACCATGGGCGACTGCGAGCGCCAGCTCGAAACGCACGTGCATGGCGCCTTCAACGTCGGCCTGACGCAGGCCGACGTCGTCGAAGCCGTGATGACGCTCATCCCGTACGTCGGATTTCCCAAAGCGCTCAACGCGCTGGCCGTCGTGAAACGCGTGGTCGACAAACGCTCCGTCAGCCCGAGCCGGTCCGGAGGAGCAGCCCCGACCACCTAGGAACCGGGCGATTATGCCATTGCTTCGAATTGCGAGCGCCGCTTTAGCGGGCTGCCTGATCGTTTCCGTCGCTGCAGCCGCGCCGTCGCTGGCAGCCTCCGGTGGTCTCACCTACCCCACGCCGCCTTCGGACGGCACCGTCGATACGTATTACGGCACGCAAGTTTCCGATCCGTACCGGCCGCTCGAGAGTATCGATTCGGCGGCGACGACGGCCTGGGTGAGTGCCGAGGCCGCGTTGACGCGCTCGTACCTCGACGCGATCCCGCAGCGCGAGACGATCAAGTCGCACCTGCAGTCGATGGTGAACTACGAACGGTACAGTTTGCCGTTTCACATGCGGAACGAATATTTTTACACGTATAACTCTGGCTTACAGAACCAAGCCGTGCTGTATACCACCCACGGCCTCGATGGTACGCCGCGCGTATTGATCGATCCAAACACGTTGTCGAAAGACGGTTCGGTCACCGCTAGCGGCGAGACGCCGAGCTGGAACGCGCGTTTGCTCGCTTATGCGACGCAGACGTCCGGGTCGGATTGGCAAACGTGGCACGTACGCGACGTCGCTTCGGGCAACGATCTGCCCGACGTCCTGCAGTGGAGCAAATTTTCCGCGGCTTCGTGGTTACCCGACGACACCGGGTTCTTTTACGAGCGCTATCCGGCACCGGCCGCGGGACAAACGTACAAAGCGGCGCTCTCGGCGCAATCGGTCTGGCTGCATCGTTTGGGCACTCCGCAGAGCTCCGACACGCAGTTCTATTATCGCCCGGATCACAAGAACTGGTTCTACGGCGCGCAAGTATCCGAAGACAAACGCTACGTGGTGTTGAGCGTCTCGGATAATTCATCGATTAACTCGCGCATCGGCTACGTCGATTTACGCGAAGCCGGGCACAAAATGCACGAGCTATTGTGGAAGAGCGACGCCCAGTGGAGCTACGTCGATAACGTCGGACCGCTCTTCTACTTTACGAGCACGCTGAACGCACCGAATACCCGGCTGGTCGCAATCGACGTGCGACATCCCGGCACGATGCGGACGGTCATCCCCGAGTCGAAGTTCGCATTGTCGAACGCCTCGTCGGTCGGGCGCCGCTTTATTCTCACGTACCTTCAGGACGCGCATTCGGCGGTTCGCGTGTACGCTCGCAACGGCCAACTCATACGTAACGTCGATTTACCAGGTCTGGGAGACGCTAGCGGTTTCGGCGGTTTTCGCAACGACAATACGACGTTTTATTCGTACGCCGGCTGGACCACGCCGCCGACGATTTATTCGTACGACATTACGACGGGAGCGAGCACGGTGTATCGCAAACCGCGCGTGTCGTTCGACCCGTCGCAATACGAAACGAAGGAAGTGTTCTACCCAAGTAAAGACGGCACGCGCGTGCCGATGATGATTTCCTACCGCAAGGGCACCGCGTTCGACGGGAGCGCACCGACGATTCTGTATGCCTATGGCGGCTTCGACATTCCGATGACGCCGTATTTTTCGGCGTTTATCGCGGCATGGCTTAAAATGGGCGGCGTCTATGCGGTTGCGAACATTCGCGGTGGCTCCGAGTACGGCGAGGCATGGCATCACGGCGGCATGCTGGGCAACAAGCAGAACGTCTTCGACGACTTTATCGCAGCGGCCGAGTATTTAATTGCTAACAAGTACACGTCTACGCCAAAGTTGGCGGTTAAGGGCGAATCGAACGGCGGCTTGCTAATCGGCGCGGTCGAGACGCAGCGCCCCGACTTGTTCGGCGCGGCCGTGCCGGGCGTCGGCGTCTTAGACATGCTGCGCTTTGACAAGTTCACGATCGGCAACGCGTGGATTCCCGAATACGGCTGCTCGTCGTGCGGTCAAGACAACTTTAACTGGCTGTACAAATATTCGCCGTACGCCAACGTCAAAGCGGGAACTGTCTACCCGCCGACCTTGATCATGACGTCCGATCATGACGACCGCGTTTTCCCGGCACACAGCTTTAAGTTCGCCGCGCGAATGCAGGCAGCACAAGCCGGCCCGGCGCCGATCTTGTTGCGCGTCCAGCAAAAGGGCGGTCACGGCGGCGGCACGATGCTGTCGCAGAGCATCGATTCGACCGCCGATATCTATTCGTTCTTGGTAAAGAGTCTGGACGTTACGTTACCTACGGATTGGTAATTCCGTCGTAGATGACTGATAAAGCCGCGAGGTTAGACCTTCATACCGCTTCCAACTACGGAGCGGTGCTAGAGAGTCTTTCTCTGTCACACGCGAGTATCTCGGCGGTCTGTCGTTCGGTAACGAGATCGACCGATATCGAAATGACCGCATCGCGATAGATTTCGTCCGAGACCGCGGTGAAGAGGTCGTGTATATCGCCCCTACCGAGCACATAAAAGATTTGTTCTCCTTGGACTACCTCATAGCGATGGTCGAACCGGAACGCGTTCCGCAAACATCCGCCGAATCAGTCGATATGCTGGCTTCGGTCCTTCCGAAGATACTGGCGATGTTTGCTTCCGAGCATTATGCGTGCTACAGGCGAGCGTATTTAACGTTCGAAAACTGCCGTAATTTGTGGTTCGTTCACCCAAGGTGACTGTTCTGAAAGCGCTTTAGCAACTCGGACATATCTGATGCAGTTACCAACAACCCTCGATGCTCCGCTTTAATGAAGCCCCGCGCAACCATACTGTCCAGTTGCGCGAGCAGCGGATCGAAGAAGCCGCGATAATTCAATAGACCGATCGGCTTTGCATGGAGTCCGAGCACGCTCCAGCTCAGGATGTCGAAGAATTCGTCGAGCGTTCCGATGCCGCCCGGCAACGTAACGAAGGCGTCGCTCATTGAGGCCATGAGTGCCTTGCGCTCGTGCATGCCGGCGACGATGTGCAGCTCAGAAAGTTCCTGGTGCGCGACTTCGCGTCGTTCGAGCGACTCCGGAATAATGCCGATTACTTCGCCACGGGCAGCCAAGGCAGCGTCGGCTAACGCGCCCATCAAACCGATCCGGCCGCCGCCGTACACGATTCCGTACCCGGCGTGCACGATCGCACGCGCGCACTCTTCGGTGAGGCGAAGATACTCGTCGCCGTTTCCGAAGCTGCTGCCGAGAAAAACGCAGATGCGTGGCACGCTCGCGGCTTGGGCAGTGGCGTGCGCGGCGCCTGCCGAAGTTGCCGGCGTGCGGAACACAAGCCGTCCGAGCGTGCGGCCGGGAATTCCCGACGACGGCATCGTTCGCATCGCGCGAGCGAAACGGCGTGCCAGCACCGTGAGCATCGTTACCGGCGTTCGGGAATCGGATCTGGATGAAACCGCGAAGGCGCTCAAGCGTCATTGCGGCAGCGGCGGCACGGCAAAGAACGGAACGATCGAGATCCAGGGCGATCATCGCGAAAAAATTGCCGCGTGGTTTTCCGCTGCCGGCAAGAAAGCCAAGCTCGCGGGCGGATGAACGCACGTATGCCGGGGCCGTCACAGTGGACCACCCTGCGGCGCCTGTTTCCAACTCCGTTCCTGCACTTTCCGTCATTCCTGGCCGAGCTGGTCGAGAACTACGGCGACATCGCGGCGTTTTCGCTGCCGTGGCGCAACTACGTCTTCATCAACGAGCCCGCGCTGATCAAGGACGTACTGGTAACCCAGCAGCACTCGTTCGGCAAGTCGATGGGCACGCGCATGTTGCGCTATCTGCTCGGCGACGGATTGTTGACGAGCGAAGAGCCGCTGCACCGGCAGATGCGGCGCATCGTGCAGCCGGCATTTCACCGAGCTCGTGTCGCGCGTTACGTCGAGATGATGCACGAGGCGGCCGACGATTTTGCAGCATCGATCGAACCCGGTAAGATGTTCGACGTGCATGCATCGATAACGGCGTTGACGTTGCGGATCGCCTCGACCACGCTCTTCGGTAGCGACGAAAGCGATTCGACCCAGCGGGTGAGTGCTGCGCTGCACGACATGATGCAAGAATTTCCGTACGTGTTGATGCCGTTCGGTCAGCTGCGTCGTCGACTGCCTTTGCCTTCGACGAAGCGGTTCGAGCGGGCCGAACGCACGCTCGACGATATCATTTACGGAATCATCGCGCGCCGGCGCGAGCGGCCCAGCGATGCGGGCGATGACGCGCTTTCGATGCTGTTGGATGCGCGCGACGCTGAAAGCGGGTATCGTCCGGACGACCGTCAGATTCGCGACGAAGTGATGACGCTGTTTACAGCCGGACACGAAACGACCGCCAACCTGCTGACGTGGACGCTGTATCTCTTAGCGCAAAATCCCGACGTCGATGGGCGCTTCGGCGAAGCGGTGGCGCGCGGCGACCGCGGGTACGTGGAACGCGTTATCCGCGAAAGTCTACGGCTTTATCCGCCGGCTTGGGTGATCGGCCGGGAACCGTTCGAAGACGTCGAGCTGACCGGCGGGTATCGCATAGCGAAGGGGACGACGGTGCTGTTTGCTCCGCTCTTCTTGCATCGCCTACCGTCGTTGTATCGCGATCCGTTGCGCTTCGACCCGGATCGCTGGATCGATTGGGACGCGCCGCCGTTCGCATACCTGCCGTTTGGCGCGGGCGCGCGGCAATGCATCGGCACCGAGTTTGCATTGTCGGAAGCGGCCGTCGTACTCGAAGCGGTAGGCCGCAACTATTCGTTCGTGCGCGATTCGAGCGAACCGGTAAAAATAGCGCCGTTGGTGACGTTACGCCCGGGCGGTGCGGTCGAGATGCGCGCCGTCGAACGCGTTCGTACCACGTCTGCAGTAACTACGTAGTCGGGCAGGCCCGAATAGAATGCGGTTCGGCCGCCGGATCCCATAAGCGCTTCGTCCAGCAATCACCGAGCAGCGAACAGTAGCACACAGAGATATCGATGTGATGTGCGTCGGCAACCACGCGCTTCGTCAGGAACGATCCAACGATGCGGATGAGTTGGATTCTGCTGCCGGCCGGGATCACGTCGCCGCGAGTGAGCGAGGTGACGGTTAGGTCGTTATGAATGTGCGAGTTCGCGCGCGCCTCGTCCCCGCTGGCCTCCGCGCGTTCGGGAGCGATCGCCGTTCCCAACGCGGTTAGCGAAGTCGGTCCGAGGCCTTCTTTCACCGGTTTGCCGTCGCGAGAGATAACGGCCGTACGAATGAGCGCGGGCCCGATTCCGGCGTTGTTGAGGTCGAGTTCGAACCATCCTTTGCCCGACGTCGAGCTAATAAAGGTCAAGTACGGCCATACGGTCGCGCTAAACTGTTGCCGGATGACGTAGGTCTGGTAGGCCGCGGCCGCGGCGGCCAATCCGCTGAATATCAGTGCTAGTGAGGCGATGTAGAGATCGACTCGAAAGCGTTTCTCATCCATGCCCGCGTATTCAGCATGCATGGGTGAGACCCCATTCGTGACGACCGCAATTAGCGTCGAACGGCGGCGACTGATCGCATCCGTGGCCGATATCGTGCTGGCGCGGGTCGAACCGATCGTGCGCGTCGCCATCGACGGCATATCCGGTGCCGGCAAATCGACCTTTGCCCACGAGTTGGCAGTGCAATTGCAATCGGGCGGGCGCGTTATAGTTCGCGCAAGTGTGGACGACTTTCACCGGCCGAAGGCGCAGCGCTACCGGCTGGGCCGCGATTCGCCCGACGGCCACTATGTAGAATCGTACGATTACGAGGGCCTAAGACGCGAACTCCTCGATCCGCTGCAGCCCGGTGGATCGCGACGGTACCGGACCGCGATATTCGATTGCGAGCTCGATTCGCCGATCGAGAGCGACCGGCTGCGCGCATACGACGGCACGATTCTTATCGTCGACGGCTTATTTCTCAATCGAGACGAACTACGTCAATATTGGGACGTATCGATCTTTCTCGCGGTTTCGTTCGAAGTCGCGATCGAACGTTGCGCGCTGCGCGACGGATCGGCACGCGGAGCGGCCGACCCGTCTAATCGGCGGTACGTCGTCGGTGAAACACGCTATCTCAACGAATGCCGGCCGCAAGAGCGAGCCTCGATCGTGATCGACAACTCGGAACTCTCGCGGCCGGTACGGCTTCGCTAACGGGTACGGCGTTTTAGGCTAGGACGAGCTGTTCGTCTCCGACGCCGGCCTTGCGCACTGCCTCGGCGATCATCTGATCTTGGATCTCGCGCACTGCCCAGCGCGCTTGCGCGTCGGGCGAGAGCTTGTCGATCGGATCGAAGTAGACGAACGCTTGGCCCGGTTTCACGCTCGGCGCCGCGTAAACCGCGATACCGTTCTCGCGATCGTAGTACTCGTACGAGTGCACGTCGCGCTTGCCGCCGCCGCCCGGTGCGTCGCAAACGAACGTCGGCGTGTTGAAGCCGGCCGTGCTGCCGCGCACGAACTTCTCGGTATCGGTCGCGCTGTAGATGGTCGTGCGCAGATCTTCGACGCCGCGCACCATATCGTGCATATACACGTAATACGCGTGGACGTTTATGTGGCCCAGCCGCTTGACCAGCAACGTCATCCGCTCGCGCGTATCGTTGACGCCGCGAATCAAAACCGACTGATTGCGCGTGAAGATGCCGCGTTCGAACAACATGCGCATCGCCTTTTCGGTGATCCACGTAATCTCTTCGGGAGCGTTGAAGTGCGTGTGCAACACGACTTCCTTGCCCATACCACGGCCGCGTTCGACGACCTTTGTGATCGCGTCGAGCCATTCGCCGTGGGTGATGATTTTCATAGGCATGATGGCCGGGCCTTTGGTGGCAAAGCGCATCCGGCGTACGTGCGGAATGTCGAGCAACGCGTTGCCGATCATCTCGATATTGCGCGGAGCTAACTGATACGTGTCGCCGCCTGAAATCACGATGTCTTCGAGCTCGGGGCGTTCCGCAATATACGCGAACGCTTCTTCCCACTGTTTGGGTGTCTTGGCGAGTCCGACTTTATCCACGTTTTCGGTGTCCGGTCCGATGGCGTAGCTGCGCGTGCAGAACCGGCAGTATACCGGGCACGTGTTAAGCGGCAAAAACAGCGCTTTATCGACGTAACGGTGCACGAGGCCCGGGACGGGCGAATCGTCCTGCTCGTGCAGCGAATCGAGCGTAAGGCGTGGATGGTCGGGTAGCAAGCCGGAGGCGAGCGGCACGAACTGACGCCGGATCGGATCCGCGATTGGATCGTTCCAGTCGATCAGCGATATCGCGTAGGGCGAAACGCGCACCGCCATCGGCGCTTGCTGAAAGCCGGCCTCTGCGTCGGCGTAGAACTGCGGCGAGCACACGCCCTTGATCGTGGAGAGCAACTCGTCGGCGGTCTTGACGGCGTTCTTCTGTTGCCATAAATGATCGAGGAACGTCGCTTCGTCGATTTCCTTATAGGCGGGAATATGGCGCCAAAACTCGCCCTGCTTGAGCTGTTTGTACTCGAAGGCCTCCGGACCCACGGGCGGCTTACGATGACGTGCGATCGTGTCGTTCATGTTGTTATCCTCAGGCGTTGGACGGTGCGTATTTGGCGTTGAAATAGTCGTGTACTTTCGGGTTGGCGCGCAGCGTCTGCAGCGCGGTATCGGCGTGACCTTTGGTGTAGCCGTTTCCGACGATCATGGTGACGTCGCGGCCCGCGCCTTCGGCGCCGAGCGCCGCTGCGGTAAACGATGTCGACATCGAAAAGAAGTAGACGATGCCGTCGTCCTTCGCGCACAAGATCGAGCCGAGCTCGGTGCCGGGCACGTTGACGCAGTTAATCACGATGTCGGCGAGCGCGGGTGCGACGACGGCGACTTTACCGCTGATGTCGAGCGTGTCGCGCGCGTCGGCGACGACGATCGCATCCGCCAAGCCGGCATCGCGCAGCAGTTGCGCGCCGGCGGTCGACGCGTCGGGAACGACGGCGATCACTCGGCCGTTGCCGACACGCGCTTTGGCTTGCGCGCACGAGAGCAAACCGGATTTGCCGTCGGCGCCGATCACGACCACGGTCTGACCCGGCGAACACATGCGCGCGACTTGCGCCGGAGCCCCCGCGACGTCGAGCACGGCCAGCGCAACGCCTTCATCGATGTCCTCGGGAAGTCGCGCCCACAGGCCGCTTTCAAATAAAATAGCGCGGCCCCGAATCCACACGCGTCCGGTTGGAACGTCGACTCGTACGATCTCATCGATGTGCAGTGGCGTCAGCGTTAGTGAGACGAGCGACGCGATGCGCGCACCCACCTCGAGGCCGGGCCGGCCGCGTAGACGCTCGCCGACGGCTGCGATGCGTCCGACGAACATGCCGCCGCTACCGGTCACAGGATTGTGTTGTTTGCCGCGCTGCTCGACGTTCGCAGCGATGTGATCGGCGATCGCAGCTGCGTCGCCGCCGCAGGCGTCGGCGATTTGCTTGAACGAGGCCGAGTCGATGTTCAGCGTCTCGACGTCGCACAAAATTTCGTTGGCAAGCGCGACCGGCGTATTGTCGACCTTCCACGCCGTCTGCGGCATGGAGCCGGGCGGCTCGAGCACGCGATGCGCGCCGAGCGGATGCAGATCGGTCGCGTTCACGATTGCACCGTGACGCCGCCGCGATCGTAGGGCGTCGTCAGAACGATCGTCGTGCGCGTGCGCGCCATCCCCCGCATGCCTTTCAGGCGCGCGAGCAGATCGTCGAGGTGGCGCGTCGAGCTGGTTACGACTTTACAAACGAAGGTCTCTTCGCCAGCTACCGAATGGACTTCGCAGATTTCCGGCATGCGTCCGAGTTCGGCCGTGAAGGTCTCGTAGGCGCAGTCCGGGGTCGTATACAGCGAGACGAACGCGGTCAGCTCCAAGCCGAGCCGCTTGGCGTCGAGCTGAGCCGAATATCGTTGAATGTACCCGCGTTGCTCGAGCCGCTTCACGCGATCGTGAACCGACGGTGCGCGCAATCCGACCAACGAGCCCAGCTCGGCAAATGTCGAGCGAGCGTTGGTCTGGAGGGCATCCAGCAGTTGCAGGTCGAGTTCGTCTAATTCTTCAGTTGGCGCTATCATGTTCGTCAAGGAGAGCAAAATACCGAGAAATCTTCGGCGCAATCACTATAGCACCGATGATTCGTTCGGCGCAATACGATGGCTCCGCGCGCTTGGGCTAGCCTCCTTGCTGGCGGCTTGCGCACCAGCTCATCCGGCTCCGCCCGCCAACCTGATCCGGTTCAGCATCGCGGCCGATCCCCAGACGCTCGACCCACTCTTCATCCACCCCGACGCCGCCTCGGTCGAGCAGCAACTGGCGCGCCTGATGTTCGAACCGTTCCTGGATTTCGACGCTCGCGGCAACGCCGTGCCGGCGTTGCTCGCCGAGATTCCGACCGATCGAAACGGCGGCGTTTCGGCCGATGGCCGGACGATCGTCTTCCGTCTGCGGCACGGCGTTCGGTGGAGCGACGGCGTGCCCGTGACGTCGCGGGACATCCTGTTCACGTTGCACGCAATTCTCGACCCGCGCAATCCGGTTCGCTCGCACGAGGGCTACGAGCTGATCGATCGGGCCACGGCGCGCGGTGACGATACCGTCGTTCTTCATCTGCGTCACGCGTGGGCGCCGGCCGTCGCGACGTACTTCTCATACGGCGTCGTGCCGCAGGCGGTGCTTCCGGCGCACCTGTTGGCCGGCGCCGGTCCGCTTGCGCAATCGCCGTTCGGGGCCGCGCCGGTTGGCGATGGACCGTTCCGTTTGCTCTGGTGGCATCGTGGCGAAGGCCTGCGATACGCCCCGAACGTCCGTTACTGGCAAGGCGCGCCGCAGGTCGGTCTCGACGTTCGCATCGCCCCCGACCCGTCGACCAATCTCGTGATGCTGCAGTCCGCGCAGCTCGACTGGAATCTGATCGCACCGTCGCAACTGACCACCCTCCGCGGTAACGACCGGCTGTGGTTCTTGCGCGCGCCGTCGGCGGTGGTGGCCGGGCTCGCCTTCAATACGGCGCGAGCGCCCTTCGACGATCCCACAATGCGGAGAGCGGTCGCAATGTCGATCGATCGCGCGGCGATCTCGCGTAAGATTACGCTCGGGTACTATCCCGTCGCGAACTCCATCCAGCCGCCGTTTTCGTGGGCGTACGACCCTTCGATTCGACAGCCCGCCTACGATCCGGCCGGAGCCGACCGGCTGTTCTCGGCGGCCGGCTGGCATCGCGACCCGGCCGGAATATTACAGAAGAACGGTCGTGCGTTCGAGGTGCTGTACGTGCAGTTTCCGGAATCGAACACCGGCGTGCGCGTGGCGGCGGCCGTCCAAGCGGCGTTACGCGAGCGCGGTATTTCGGTCGAGGTGAAGTCGATTTCGAACGCGCAGCTCTTCATGCCGCGCACCGGCGCCCTCGCCACGGGAAGGTTCGACGTTGCCTACGTGCCGTGGACGATGGGACCCGACCCGGACGATTCGGCCGTGCTCGCGTGCGACGGTACATCTAACTACATGCGCTGGTGCGACCCAGCCGTGACGGCACTCGAATCGGCCGCGCTCGTTCATACCGACAAGTCGGCGCGGCGCGGACTGTATCGGCGGATCGCGTCGATCGCGGCCCGCGAGGTCCCCATCCTCTACTTGTTCGATGCCGACTACACGTATGCGTACGTTCGGGGCCTACAACGCTTCGATCCGGGCCCGTTCGTTCCGACGTGGAATGCGTGGATGTGGCGACGGGCAAAGGGAGCGGGCGCGCTCGTCCGTACTAATACTGCAGAATGATTGAGGTCTTCCTCAAGCGCCCGCTTTTTGCCGGCGTCTTGAGTTTCGTGGTATTGCTCGCCGGTTTGATTTGCATTCCGGCCTTGCCGATAGCGCAATATCCTCAGATTTCGCCGCCGACGGTCACGGTGACGGCGAATTTTCCGGGCGCCGATGCCGAGGCCGTCGTTCGCTCGGTAACGACGCCGCTCGAGATCAACATCAACGGTTCCGACGGGTTGCAATACATGCAATCGTACTCGAGTTCCAACGGCATCGTGACGATCACGTGCACGTTCGCACTCGGCACCGACCCGACGACCGATCAAACCAACGTCCAGCACGGCGTCGACCTTACGCTCGCGCAACTGCCGACGGCAGTGCAACAACAGGGCGTATCCGTTCAGAAGAGCTCGGGCAATATCACGATCGCCGTCGCAATGCTTTCGAAAAGTTCGGCGGTCAGCGACGTCGCCGTCAGCAACTACGCCGACATCAACGTCATCGAAGATCTCAAACGCATCCCCGGTGTTGGCCTCGTCAACGTACTCGGCGATCGCACCTACGGCATGCGCATTTGGGTCGACCCACATAAACTGCAAGCCAACGGCATATCGCTCGACACCGTATTGAGCTCGATCCAGCAACAAAACGTCGACGTCGCTCCGGGAGCCATCGGCCAAGCGCCGACGACCGGGTCGCAACCCTTTCAAATTCCCATCAAAGTCAACGGACGATTGCAGACGCCGGACGAGTTCAGGCAAATCGTCGTCGCCTCGCAGCCCAACGGTGGATACATCCGGCTGGGCGACGTCGCCACGGTCGAGCTCGGCGCGCAGAATTACGTAACCTCGGGCCGCTACAACAGTCAAACGGCCGTCGTGCTGGCGATCGAAGGCCAACCAACCGCCAATTCGTTGCAAATTTCGAAAAACGTACGCGCCACAATGGAACGGCTCAAAGCCTACTTCCCGACCGGCATGGACTACGCGATTGCGTTCGATACGTCCGACTTCGTGCAAGCTTCGATCAAAGAAGTGGTGATCACGCTCTTCATTGCCATCCTGCTGGTCGTTCTCGTCATCTTCATTTTCTTGCAGAATTGGCAGAGTACGCTGATTCCTTCGATTACGATTCCGGTCTCGCTGATCGGAACGTTTGCGGCGATGAAGATGATGAACTTCACGATCAACACGCTGACGTTGTTTGGATTAACGCTCGCCACCGGATTGGTTGTCGACGACGCGATCGTCGTCTTAGAGAATATCGTCCGCCATATCGTCGATGATAAAGTCGACAACTTCGAAGCCACCAAACGCGCTATGAAGGAGATCACCGGAGCGGTCGTCGCGACCTCGCTGGTGTTGATGTCGGTCTTCATACCGGTTGCGTTCTTGCCCGGCACGACGGGCCTGCTCTATCAGCAGTTCGCGTTAACGATGGCTGCGTCGATCGGTATCTCGCTCTTCACCGCGTTGACCCTCGCGCCCGTGCTGACGTACGAGTTGGTGCATAGCGAGGAACCCATCAAGAACGTCTTCATGCAGTGGTTCAACCGTCAGTTGGACGGTCTGAAACGTTGGTACTCGGCGTTGGTTCCAAAGCTCGTGGCCCACACGCGGGTGATGGTCTGCATCTTTCTGGCCGGCTTGGCATTGCTGGGTATTCTGTTCGTGATAACGCCGCAAGGGTTTCTTCCGACCGAAGATCAGAGTTTGCTCTACGTATTGGTGACGCTGCCGACCAGCGCATCGCTCGACCAGACGACCGACGTCGTGAAACGCATGGAAGCGATGATGCTGCAGATGCCGCAAGTCGAAGCGGTAACGTCGGGCATCGGTTTCGGCTTCGCCAATAGCAGCGCCAATCAGGCGACACTGTTCGTGCAGCTATGGCCACTCGACAAGCGTAAGGGGCTCGAAAACAGTTCGCTCAACCTGCAGTACGCGCTGTACCAAAAATTCAGTAAGATCTCGGGCGTCACCGCTCTTCCCGCCAACCCGCCCGCGATTCCCGGTCTCGGCTCGACGGGCGGTTTTGCTCTCGAAATTCAAGACATCAATAATCTCGGATTGCCGACGTTAAATAAGGTCGGCGACTCGATCCTGGCGGCAGCGAAGAAAGATAATCGGCTATCGCAAGTTTACATTCCAACGCTGCTCACCGGACCGTACGTCGTCGCAAAGTTCAATCGCGCCAAGGCCTTGTCGCTCGGCGTAACCCCGACGAGCTTCTTCAATACACTCGATGCAACGACCGGTGCGGCGTTCGTTAACTTTTTCGACTATGGTAGCCGTTCGTATAACGTGCTGGTCCAGGCCGGTGCGAAATACCGTACCGTCCCCCAGGATCTCAATCGCATTTACGTCGCCAACCAAAACGGGAACATGATGCCCGTTTCGCAGTTTTTGGACATCACAAAAGAGACGTCCAACGTGACGATCATGCGGTTCAACGAATACAACGCATACGAGGTCGACGGATCGCCCGGCACGAATTCGAGCTCCGGCCAGGCGCTCGACGCGATCGCCCAAATCGCGACGGAAAAAATGCCAAAGGGCATGAAGTACGATTGGGCCGGCATCGCACGTCAGCAAGTGCAGAGCGGACCGCAGACGATTATCGTCTTCGCGATGGGTTTGCTATTCGTGTTCTTAGTGCTCGTCGCGCAGTACGAAAGCTTGACGACGCCGCTCGTCATCATGATGGCGGTACCGTTAGCGTTGGTCGGCGCGGTCGGCGGCATCTACGTTCGGCGCTGGTGCGAAATTCTCAGCACCGTCATTCACTCGAAGCTGGCCGGTCATCTCGTGCTGGTACCGCAGACGTCGAGCGACATCTACGCGCAAATCGGCTACGTCATGCTGATCGGTCTGGCGGCCAAGAACGCGATCTTGATCGTGGAGTTCGCAAATCAACTTCGCGAGCACGGTATGGAAACGGTCGACGCCGTCGCGCACGCGGCGACCGAGCGTTTGCGGCCAATTCTCATGACGTCGATCGCATTTATCCTGGGTATTTTGCCGCTCGCCTTCGCGCACGGCGACGGCGCGCAGTCGCGCATCTCGCTGGGTACCGCCGTGCTCGGCGGTATGATCGTTTCGACGATCATGAACCTCGCCATCGTTCCGGTGCTGTACGTAATCGTCGTCAACTGGACCGACCGCAAGAAGAAGCCCGGCCATCAGAAAACGGCGGTCGTCGCCAAGCAGACGCTGCCGCAAACACCTCCTCCACCGGAGACGATATAACATGCTCGACGACGAGATGGAAGCCGCAGCGTCCTTTTGTTTGAACGGCGCGCAGCAAAATACGCTGACATTTCCGGAAATCGTCGGGTCGCTGCAACGCCAGGGCTTCGAGGGTTATACGATCAATTTTCGATGTTCGCTCGCAACGTATTATACTCCGGACGGACGCAGCGTTTCGCTTGCCACCCACGTCGTCAAGACACCCGTTGCCGCCGCGCTCGACGCTGTAACATTACAAGCTGCAATACGGGAAGCGCAGCAGCTCGTTGCCGGATACACGTACCTTGGTTTTTGCGAGAAGGCGGCAGCCGCCGGATGCGCCGGATACTTCGTCTCGTTTTCCGGAAAGCGCGTGCTCTATATCGGACGCGACGCGGGCGTACATGAGGAGCGCTTCCCCGACTGAGGTGGTCGCGAGCCTGCCGGTCGATTTCGGTCACGAAGTCGCAGATGGTTCGTTAGGGTAGCTATGGTTGGCCGGATTATTGCGGCTGTCGCGGCGATCGCGACCCTAACCGGCGTCAACTCGTCGAGCACGGACCTCCGCAACGAATTACACGCGGCCGCATCGGCCTACTACGCGAACGTCGTCGATCTCGCGCCGCTTGTCGGCCGCGAGTCGGCCATCGATTATCTCCAGCGCCTGTACGACGACGACGAGGTCCTTGGCGATTCGACGCTGTCGCACGGATACACGCAGGACGAGTGGAAGGCGTATCTGGACAACGAGGCGACGCTCGACCTTAGCCTGGTGAACCAAATCATGGCGCGGCATTTTCGGCCGCTTGGCACAATACGCGGCTTAGGTGAAACACTCGTGCGTTCCAGCGTCGACGGCACCATGCAACCCGTCGCCGTCTACGTACCGTCGTCGTATCGTACGGATCGTCCGGCGCCGTTGGTCGTTTTCTTACACGGCCGTCCGCAATCCGAAACCGATCTTCTCTCGCCACCGTTCGTCGCCGCGCTTGCCGAGCGAACCGGGAGCATCCTCATCGCA
The DNA here is from genome assembly GCA_036490475.1 of Candidatus Tumulicola sp. Classification (NCBI taxonomy): domain Bacteria; kingdom Bacillati; phylum Vulcanimicrobiota; class Vulcanimicrobiia; order Vulcanimicrobiales; family Vulcanimicrobiaceae; genus Candidatus Tumulicola; species Candidatus Tumulicola sp. The sequence goes on along the minus strand of DASXDT010000006.1, from coordinate 796,730 downwards.
CCGTACGGACGCGGAGAATACGATTTTCGAAAGACTGCCGGCGATGTGTACGACGCACTCGATGCGGCGACGAGCGCGTTTGCAGTCGATCGTCGCAGACGATTTCTCGCGGGTTATTCGATGGGCGGTTTTTCGGTGTACGAGGTCGCGCCGCTTCATCCGGACGACTGGGACGCGGTAATGTCGATCGCCGGCGGCCTACTCGGTCACGATGCGCGGGCCGTCGTTTCGACGATGAGTCAGAAGCCGTTTTACGTGCTTACGGGCTCGGCCGACCAGAGCATTCCCACGCAATACCCGACCGCAACCGCTGCGTTCTTACAATCCAAAGGTATGCCGGTGTCGTTCTATTCGCAGCCCGGCGGATTGCATCGCCTGATAACGCTGCTGCCGGTGCTTTCGCAAGCGTGGGACGACATGCACGGCGGTATCGTGCGCGCGTCGCCGCCGTTGCTCGGCCAAGTGCCACTGCCGCTGACGGCGCCCTCGGGAACGCCCGAAAAACAGTGAACCAACGATGAGGAGACAGTCATAAAAGGTTTGCGAGCAATCGCTGCAGCCGCAGCAATTGCGATGCTGACGGGCGTTAGCGCATCATCGACGCAGTTGCGTCAGGATCTACACGCCACGGCAGCAGTCTACTACGATAAGGTCGCCGATCTTGCACCGCTCGTCGGCCGCGATACGGCGATGGACTATCTCCAGCGGCTCAACGACGATTACGATGCGCTCGGAGATACGACGAGCTGGCATGGATATACGCAAGAACAGCGACAGGCGTATCTGGTCAACGAAGCCACGCTCGATCTGAGCCTTATTCATCAAATCATGACGCGGCAGTTTCAGCCGCTCGGATCGATCCGCGGACTCGGCGAAACGTTATTGCGCTCGAGCGTCGACGGAACGATGCAGCCCGTCGCCGTCTATGTGCCATCCACGTATCGGGCGGGGCGTCCCGCTCCCTTGGTCATGTTCTTGCACGGGCGACCGCAATCGGAGACCAACCTGCTCGCGCCGCCGTTTATTGCCGCATTGGCGGAGCGAAGTGGGAGCATCATTATCGCGCCCTACGTTCGGGGCGAATACGATATACCTAAAATGGCGAGCGACGTCTACGACGCGCTCGCGGCAGCGACGAGCGCGTTTACAATCGATTCCCGCAAGCGGTATCTCGCGGGATACTCCGCCGGCGGCTTTTCCGTATTTCAAGTCGGCCCGCTGCATCCCGACGACTGGACGGCGGTCATGTCGATCTCAGGCGGTCTGATCGATCGCCAGTCGCAGCGCGTGCTTTCGAGCATGCGCGAGACACCGTTCTACGTAATCACCGGCTCGCGCGACAACGTCGTTCCAACGCAATACCCCACGTCGACGGCTGTATTCTTACAGTCCGAAGGGGTACCGGTTTCGTTTTACTCGCAAACCGGCGGAACGCATAGCTTGATCACGTTGCTGCCGCTGCTTTCGCAGGCATGGGAGGATATGCACGACGGCATCGTGCGAGCGCCGCCGCCGACGCTGGGATTCGTGCCGTTACTAACTTCGGCGCCACGAGGAGCGCTCGAAAAGCCCTAAGATTTGGGGCGCGAGAATGCGAACGTCAGCAACAAGATAGCGGTGCACAGGCATGCGATGCCGAGCGCCGGCCACTGGAACCGAGCTTCAGCGCCGCCTTGCCACAACGCAGTTCTTGCCACGAGTAACGCGAGAATGCCGGCAACCCCCAACCCAATCCTCGCGGCGTTCATCCTCGTAAGAATTTATCTCGACGACGAGATTCGAAAAAGTCCGCACACCACCCAGGATGCAGTTCGTTCGTCGAGTGGTTCGACGAGTGCCGGCGAAATGTCGAGGCGAAACGACACGGGCCAACCATCGCTTGGTACGGGGATCGGAAACGGCATTGGAATATACACGTAATGGTGTGTTTCCGCCGGCTTTTGCAGGTCGAGCGTTACCATTTGTGACGCGGCGGGAACGTTTGGCTCGGCAAACAGCGTGACGTAGTACGATCCTGGTTCGCTCTCGGTCAGTGCGTGCAGCTGCAGCGGCTTACCGGCAGGCTCATCGCATTGCGCGTTCTGGTCGAACAGGATCGGTGCGGGACGCGCATACGGTGCGTTGGATTGCGAAACGAGTCCGGCAAATAGATAGATTGGCCGCGGCGCGGAAGTTGGCCGATCGAGGAGCGTCAACCCGATGTGCCGGTCGGAACGCGGTAAAAAATACAGGAATGTGTTGGCCGAACATTGCGGCGCCGTGGTTGCTGCGCTGAGGCGATAGACGCCCGGCGGTGCGTCGAGCTCGAGCGTGTACTCACGTCGTTGCGGCTCGACTAAAACCGTACGATCGGCGTACGCGTGCCCGACGCGATCTTCGATCTGGACGTGCAAACTAGAACCTTGCGCTGGCGTTCCGGCGCATATTGCGACGCTAAGAACGACGTGCGCGCCGAGCGTTTTACAGTGCCTTTACCGCTGCGGTAAGTTCGTCGACCGATGCCTTTGCGTCGCCGAACAGCATCGAAGTGTTGGGAAGTTCGTAGAGTGGATTCTCGATGCCGGCGAAGCCGGAACGCATCGAGCGCTTGAGCACGACGACGTTGGCGGCTTTATCTACGTCGAGAATCGGCATGCCATAAATCGGCGAACTGGTCACATTACGCGCCGCCGGATTGGTAACGTCGTTCGCGCCGATCACCAGCGCGACGTCGGTGGTGGGAAACTCGGGGTTCACGTCTTCCATGTCGAGCAATTGGTTGTAGGGCACGTTCGATTCGGCTAGCAAGACGTTCATGTGGCCGGGCATCCGCCCGGCAACGGGATGGATCGCGTACGCCACCTTGACGCCGCGTTTTTCGAGCTGATCGGCTAGCGCTTTCACGCTGTGTTGCGCTTGTGCGACGGCCATGCCGTAGCCCGGAACGAAGATTACTTTGCTCGCGTAGGCCAACATGACGGCGACGTCGTCGGCGCTGGCACTGCGTACTTGCTGCGCTGCCCCGCTGCCGCTTGCTGCGGGCTCCGAACCGCCGGCCGCACCGAACGCGCCGAACAGCACGTTGGTAAGCGGGCGATTCATCGCGCGGCCCATTAGGACCGTCAGTAACGTGCCGCTGGCGCCGACCAGCGCGCCGCAGATAATCAACAGCGTGCTCGAAATTTCGAAGCCGGTGATCGCGACGGCTAAACCGGTGAACGAGTTGAGGAGCGAGATCACGACCGGCATGTCGGCGCCGCCGATCGGCAGCACGAACAGCACGCCGAGTACCAGTGCCGCCGCCATCATGATGCCAAACGCCCACAGCGGCAAAATGCCCAACGTCACGACGAACCAGCCCGCTAGCGCGAGAATCGAGATAGCCACCAGCGCGTTGACGAATTGTTGGCCGGGATACGTGATCGGACGGCCCGTCATCAGCTCTTGGAGCTTGAGAAACGCAACGATCGAACCGGCGAAGCTGATCGCACCGATGATCGCGGATAGGACCAACGAGATCGCGATGACGTCGTCCATCCCGACGGTGCCGCCGCGAACCACGTAGAACTCGACAGTTGATATCAATGCGGCCGCGCCGCCGCCCGCGCCGTTATACAGCGCGACCATTTGCGGCATGGCGGTCATCTTTACTTTGAGCGCCGCGTAAACGCCGATCACGCCGCCGATAACGGTGCCGATCGCGATTGCCCACCAGCCGACGCCTTGCGTCGATGCGCCGACGCCGACCAGCGCGATGAACATGCCGGCCATCGCGAGACGATTGCCGCGTCGCGCTGTGGCCGGCGAATTCAAGTCGTGCAGGCCGTAGATAAACAGTGCGATGGCGACGAGGTCGGCCAGCGCGATAACGATCGAACCGGCGCTCACTTCTTGGAATCCTTGCGGCGGAACATTTGCAGCATGCGTTCGGTGACTGCGAATCCGCCGAACACGTTGATCGCGCCGAGCGTTACCGCGACGATCGCCAGGATCGTCATGAGCGGACCTTGCGTTGTCGCCCCAAAGAGTTGCGCGACGATGACGATTGCGCCCGCCAGCACGATGCCGTGGATAGCATTGGTCGCCGACATGAGCGGTGTGTGCAGGGTGGTCGGCACTTTCGAGATGACTTCGAAGCCGACGAACACTGCCAGCAATAACACGGTCAGCAGGCTGATATAATGAGAAACGTCGCTCACGCGGAACCTCCGGTCGCAGCCGCGCCGGCGACGCACGCGCCGCGAGCGACTTCGTCGTTCGAATCGATAATGAGATTGCCGTCTTTGATCCACGGCGACAACAACGCGTACACGTTACGCGAGTACAGCTGGCTGGCGTGGTAGGGCATCGTGCCGGGCAAGTTGGTGGTTCCGATAATCGTCACGCCATTGGGCGAGACGATCGTTTCGCCCGCGACGGTCAAGGCGCAGTTGCCGCCGGCTTCGGCGGAAAGGTCGACGACGACGCTTCCGGGCTTCATGGCGGCGACAGCCGCTTCACTGATCAAGATCGGTGCTTTGCGTCCGGGAATGAGCGCGGTGGTAACGACGACGTCGTTGGCTCCAATTTGATCGACCATCCACGCGCGTTGTCGCTCTTGTTGTTCGGGCGTCAGCTCTTTCGCGTAGCCGCCGGCGCCTTCGGCGTCGCCGCCAAGATCGAATTCTAAAAAGGTCGCGCCCAACGACTGTATTTGCTCTTTGACGGCGGCGCGTACGTCGTATCCGCTCACGACCGCGCCCAACCGTCGCGCCGTAGCGATCGCCTGTAGACCGGCAACGCCGGCGCCCAGTATCAGTACTTTGGCGGGCGGAATCGTTCCGGCTGCCGTCGTGAGCATCGGAAAGAATCTCGGTAGTGTGGCCGCACCGAGTAGCACCGCTTTATAGCCTGCGATGTTGCTTTGCGACGACAAGGCGTCCATCGATTGCGCGCGTGTGATACGCGGTATCATTTCCATAGCCAGCGCGTTGACGCCGGCGCTTTTCAGCGTTTCGACGTACTGCGGATCGCCCAATGGATTGAAAAATCCGACGACCACGGTACCCGGTCGCAGAGCTTGCAGTATTGCTCCGGGTGGACGTCCGACCGTAATCAACGCGTCGACATCCGCGTACGATTGCGGCTGGTCGTCGATCAAGGTGGCCCCGGCGGCCGCATAGGTTTCGTCCGGAAAAGAAGCGCCCGCGCCCGCTCCGCGTGCGATGCGCACATCGATACCCGATTTCACGAGCTTAACAACCGTTTCGGGCACGAGTGCGACGCGACGTTCGGCGGCCGAGCTCTCGCGAGGTACGGCGACGATCATGCGCCGTTCATACGGCTAATACGGAAGGAGTCCTACGATTTATATGCCGATCGCCAGCAACGCCATTGCCAGTACCAAGATGAATGCGATAACGCCGGCCGCATGATTTGCGTGCGCGGGACGAATCCGCCGCCCTGCGCCGTGATACGCAATGACGAAATCGGCGATCGATAACACGATTCCAGCGACGGCCAAAACGGCGATGAATGGCAAATCGTGCAGCACGACGGCGGCGCCGAGCACCCCACCGATGATGAGATCGCGAATGCCGGTCGCGCGCGTAAAGCCGTGTGCGTGCGAACCTTCGGCGGGAAGACCGTATGCGTGTGCCATGCGACGCGGATCGAACAGCGCCCAGAGGCCGACCAAAATGAGTCCGGCCGCGACGACGCCGCCGGCAATGAATGCGGCCGTCACGCGATCGATACCGGGTTGCGAAGGGAACCGATACCGCCGATTTCTACTTGCATTGCGTCTCCGTCCGATAAAAATTCCGGCGGCGTTCGAGCGAATCCTACGCCGGCCGGAGTTCCGGTTGCGATGACGTCGCCCGGAAGTAACGTCATACCGCGACTAAGTTCGGCGATTAGGCGCGGTATCGAAAAGATCATTTCCGACGTGTTGCTGCGCTGCTTCTCGATGCCGTTTAAACGGAAGCCGATGGAGAGCGCCTGCGGATCGCCGATCTCCTCGGGTGTCACGATCCACGGGCCGATGGGCGCGCTATCGTCTAAACTTTTTCCCTTGAACCACTGCACGTGTGCGCGCTGGAGATCGCGCGCGGTGACGTCGTTGAACGCCGTATATCCGAACACCACGTCCAAGGCCTCGCTCTCGGTTACGTTTTTGCAACGTGCTCCGATCACGACGGCCAGCTCGGCCTCGAAATCGTACTCGCTCGAGATCGAACGCTCGAGGCGCACGGTCGCGCCCGGGCCGACGATGGCCGTCGGCGCTTTGGTAAAGAACGTCGGAACGTCTGGAAGCTTGAGCTCACGTCCCGAGGCTTTGGCGCCCTCTTTTGCGTGCTCCAAATAATTACGGCCGACGCAAAACACGTTGCGCGCCGGGCGCACCGGTGCGTCGAGCTCGACGTCGGCGAGCGGAATCAACGGTTCGGGTGAGTGCCAGGCGATGCGCTCGTGCGGCGCCAACGCGATGTAGTCGCGCATCGTTGCCGTCGAGATCGTGCGGATGGCATCCCCCTCGAGCGCTCCCGGGAGCGTTCGCCCGTCGCGCGTTCGAAACGTAACCAGCCGCATACCGGCGTTATGGGTGCGGCGAAGGCGACGGCGACGGTGTCGGCTTGCCGGTAATCTCGTTCAGAGACGGCAGCTTGGCATGCGACGCGGCCTGTTGTTTCTTGGCGGCCGCTTCCGACGCGGCGTATTCTTTCTTTGCCGTGTCGATCATTACGGTAGCGGCGCCCGGCTGGTTGCCCCAGTTTCCGCCTGTGGACAAAAGCGCGATCTTCCGGTCGACATGATGCGTGGTCGGGTTGTAGTCGTACGAAACGCGGAATAAGCCGACGACCGCCGTTCCGTCTGCCTTGCGGATCCACATCTGCAAAGCGTTGCCGTAAGTCTGCGCGTTGAACGTCGCGAACTTGGTGCCGTGCCCGGATTTGACTTTAACGACCTGGCCTTTGCTGTTCACCTCGACGACGTACTCCGCGTGCAGTTTCACCTTTGGAAAGGGCGGCGGCGGGATCGTGGGATGCGGCGACGGTGTCGCGGCGCGTGCTGCGCCGCCGGCCAACGTTAGCGCGAGGGCGAACAGTACGGCAGCGCGCGTGCGATCGATGGTCACGGGTGAAAACGACTCCTAATTACGCGACAGGACGGCGAAGGGGTGGCCGCACGAACCGCACGCGATAACCACCTGGACGTGCGACTTGTCTCGTGCTTTCGATTCGTCGCTTTCGTTTTCAGGGGTGCCGCAAAACCGGCAGCGGGTGGAAGTCGGATTTCCTCCGACGGGTTGCTCGTCCACTCCGGTCGGCTTTACCCGCGCCCTCGGCCGCGACCTCTCTCTACGCGAGGCCCACGATAGTGCCCGGCGAATGGGCTTGCGTGTTCTCTCGCCGCGCGCTGGCAGCGCTCGCGGTCGTGCTCGCATTTAGCAGCGCACCCGTACGTGCCGAACGTCAGATCGTCGACTTACATCGATTCGATGCGTACTTCGCGTTGTTTGCCAACGATTCGAACGTACCATGGAAGCCGACGACGGTTCGCTTGGATACCTACTCCAGCGCACCGGTTTCGATCGGGGTGTATGCGGCCGACCCGGCCGAAGTGTTGACGGCTGGTTCGAATGCGAGACCACGCGCGATCGTTACGCGCGGACGGCGTCCGGTCGCTTCGTTTACGTTCTCACCCCCCGGCGGCTATCAGTTTCAATCCAATTATATCGACGTGCAACTTGGCTCGCGTGAGGGATTCTTCGTCGTCGAGGCACGGCGCGGCGACGTAGGCGAGCAAGTGTGGATCAACCGCACGCGGGTCGGCCTGATTTCCAAAGAAACGCCCGCCGAACTGTTGCTGTATGGAACCGATCTCGGCACGGGCCGCGCGATGGCACGCATGCGCGTGCAGTTCGTGGTCGGTAGCAGGTTCGAAACGGCACAAACCGACGCGCATGGAATCGTACGCTGGAAGCACTTTCCGCGACCGGTGTTTGCGCTCGCGCAGTGGGGATCCAGTTACGCCTTTCTGAGCCCGCTGGCGCAAGCGCCGTTGCCGACAGCAATCGTTGCGGTGCGCACCGACTCCGCGGTGGTGCATGCGGGCGACATCGTTCGAGCCGTCGGCTTCGCACGCTCGCGGAACGGAACGTCGTTTCGCCCCGCTTCAGGCTCGGTGACGGTCACGCTGCGTTCGGGCGCGACGCTCGTCGGGGAACAACGCGTGGCACTCGATTCCGCCGGTGCGTTCGCAACGCAATTCTCCGTTCCGGCCGGCGCGCGTTCGGGCGAGTATACGCTGCTGGCACAAAGCGGAAGCGGTGCCGGCGGCGCGACCGTGCACGTCGACGCCGATGTCGGCGGTTTGTCGCTTTCGGTTGCGGCCGGGTGCGGAGATTCGTGCGACCCACACCAGGACGTTCCGCTGCGCGTGCATGCGTCTCGCGGTGGCGCTACGGTTCGCGTGCAAGTCGTGCGCTCGCCGCACGTGTACGTCGGGGCCGTGCCTGACGTTACGCCATGGGCGACTAGCATGTGGCTCGATCAAACGGTACAGACCGACGCGCAAGGCGATGCGACAGTTACGATTCCGCATCCGACCGACGAACTCGGATCCACCTATGGCGTTCACGTCGATTCCAACGAAGCTACCGCGGACACGCGCATCGTCGTCGCCACGGCGCAAGCCGCGATCCGCGTCGCGGTCGATCGCGAAGAGCAGCGCGTCGGTTCGCCCATCGGCTTCGATATCGAAGCGCGCGAGGTTGCCACCGGCAAACCGTTGGCCGGTGCGACCGTAACGGTGCGTATGGTGCACGGTACATCGACGAACCTCCAAACGCTCAAACTGGACGCCGACGGTCGCGGACGAGGTTCGTTCGCGTCTCCACTTCTCGGAACCGATTTAATTTTCGCCAGCGTCGACCTCGGCGGACGTGCGACCGATGCCGTCTCGGTGCAGGTCGACGCCGAATCGTCCGGGCAAAGCGTCGATCGGGGAAGTGGTAACGTCTCGCTCGCCGTCGATCGCCAGACGTATCGTTCCGGCGACTCGATTCGAGTCGACGCGCATCTTGCCGGCGGACAAGGGCAAGCCCTAGTGACGCTCGAGAGCGCACTCGGCGTCGATGCGGACGTCGTCGATGCAAACGGCGGCGGTGCCGGCGCGAGTTTTCGCGCGTCGAGCGCGCCGGGAGAGTTGCTCGCCGGATCGAGTTTCGTTCGCGACGGAGCGATCGAATGGTCGACGCTGCCGTTACAGGTCTATGCACCCGGGCGTCCGGCGGCGGTGGTCCCGTCGCTGGGGGGCGCCAGCTTTGCGCCGGCCCAGATTGCTGCGGTAACGATTCCCGACGCGCCCTCGATCGCGACGTTAGCGATACGTATCAGCAGAGAACAACCATCGGGTAGCGCGCTGTTCGACTCCGCGCCGGACTTGCTGGCAGTCGACGTCGCGGCGACGCAAACCAGCGCTCTGTCGACCGAAAGCTGGCACCCGTGGGTCGACTCGACCGGTAATCACGCGCAAGTCTTGGGTTTCGTGCGGCGCACTCAGCCGCCCGCGCAACTATCGCTGGCGCAATCCGATACACAACCGGTGTATTGGAAAATCGTCCCGGCGACTCGCGGCGACATAACGATTCCGGTTCCATCGCAGGCCGGACGTTACACGCTGTCGGTGTTGCGAATCGCAAACGATGGCAGCGTCGGCGCAGGTTCTGCGATCTTGGTGGTGCACTCGTGAGCTTGATGTTGCTCGATACCTACGGGTTAGTGTATCGCGCATTTTTTGCGCTGCCCGGTCTGACGACCAGCAAGGGCGTGCCGATCAACGCAGCCTACGGTTTTACGATGATGCTCAACAAGATCATCGCCGACGAAAAACCGGTACACGTGATTGCGGCGTTCGATAAAGGCATGCCGGCGCATCGCATCGCGTTGTATAAAAAATACAAAGCGCAACGCGAAAAGATGCCCGACGAATTGCGCAGCCAGTTCGCGCTCGTGCGCCGAATCCTCGACGTGTTCGGTATTCCGATCGTCGAACTCGACGGGCAAGAAGCCGATGACGTGATCGCAACCTTGGCTCGGCAAGCCGAAGAAGCCGGCGAGCAAACCGTCATCGTCACCGGCGATCTCGATTTGTTACAGGTCGTGGACGAACGCACGACTGCGCTCGTGACGCGCCGCGGAATCACCGATCTGGCCCGATACGACCCAGAAGCGGTGCGCGCACGCTTCGGACTGGACCCGTCGCAGTTGCCGGATTATCGCGGGCTCAAGGGCGATCCGTCGGATAATCTGCCGGGTATCCCGGGCGTCGGCGAAAAGACCGCGACGAAGTTATTGCAGGCGGCCGGTTCGCTGGACGCGCTCGTTGCAAATCCCACGCTGGCCGGAACGCCAAAGTTGCAAAAGCTGATCGAGCAATACGGCGATCAGGCCTGTTTGTGCCGCACGGTTTCGATCGTGGTTCGGGACTTGCCGGTCACCGTCGATTGGGAAGCCAGTCGATACCGCGCACCCGATAAGGCCGAACTCTTTGAACTGTACAGCGATCTCGAATTCAAATCGTTAGTCGCAAAGCTACAGGCACCGCCCGAACTGCTCTTGCTCGACGCGCGAACGGGATTGAATGGTTCGTACCGCTCGTATGCCGCCGCCGCCGATCCGCCGGAGTTCGAACGGCTCGCCGGGGAACTGCGAGAATTGGCGAGTGCCGCGCGCATCGCGCTTGCGGTATTGGGCCACGACCTAGGTGCGAGCGCGGCTCCCGAAACCGGACTCGACTTTCCGCTCGCAGCCCTGGCGCACGGCGGAGTGCGCGACGCGTTACAAACGCTGTTGCGGTCGGACGCGTTGCTCGTTGCGTACGATGCGAAACGCCTCATGCGCGCGCTGTTGGATCGCGGCATCGACGTTCCGCAATTCGCCGACGACGCGATGCTCGCGGCGCATCTATTGGATCCGGGCCGCGGCTTCGCCGATCCCCAAGATGCTGCGGCGGCGATATTGGGCGCTTCGACCGAATCGAGTGCAGCCGCCGTCGCCGATGCGACGCTACGCATGATCGAACCCGAACGAGCCTCGTTACAAGAGCGCGAGCAGCTCGATCTCTACCGCAATGTCGAACTTCCTCTCGCGCCCGTCCTGGCGAAAATGGAAGCCGCCGGCGTCGCCATCGACCTTGGCGAACTGGCCATCGTCGGCCGCGAGGTGGAATCGGCAGCGAGCAGGCTGCAGCGGCACATCTTCGACTTTGCCGGCGAAGAGTTCAACATCGGCTCTCCGTTGCAACTCGGCAAGATTCTCTTCGACAAACTCCAGATTCCGAACGGGAAAAAGAGCAAGACCGGTTGGGCGACCGGCGTGGAAGTTCTCCAAGGATTGTCGCGTGAGTATCCGATTTGTGCGTTGGTGCTCGAATGGCGCGAAGTCACCAAACTCAAGAACACGTACGTCGACGTCATTGGGTCGTCGGTCGACCCCGCCGACGGACGGCTGCATACGGTATTCAATCAAACATCGACAGCAACCGGCCGGCTGTCGTCGACCAACCCTAACCTGCAAAACGTGCCGGTGCGCGGCGAGCTCGGGCGAAAGATCCGCAAAGCGTTCGTCGCCGGCGGCGAAGAGTATCTCTTGGTCGCAGCCGATTACAGTCAAATCGAGCTGCGCTTGATGGCCCATCTGTCCGGCGATGAAGCGATGCGCGCGGCGTTTCATGAAGGTCAAGACATTCACGATTTCACCGCGCGTCAGATCTTCAACGTGGCCGCCGGCGACAACGTCGACGGCAATCAGCGCCGCATGGCCAAGAGCGTAAACTTCGGATTGCTCTACGGCATGTCGGATTTCGGATTAGCGCAACGGCTCGAGATCGGCCGGGCTGAAGCGAGGGAGATCACCGCGGCATATTTCGCGCGTTTTCCGTCGGTGCGCGCGTACATCGATCGAACGATTGCAGAGGGCCGGCGTAACGGCTACGTTTCGACGATGCTCGGGCGCCGGCGCTACATGCCGGGTTTGACTTCGGGTAATTATATGTTGCGTGCGGCCGCCGAGCGAGAAGCGACCAATGCCCCGCTGCAAGGCAGTGCGGCAGATCTCATGAAGCTGGCGATGGTCCGCATCGATGCAGCGCTGACCCGCTCCGGACTGGATGCGCGTATGCTGCTGCAAATTCATGACGAGTTGATTTTCGAGGTGCTCGTGTCGCAACGCGATGCATTGGCCGCACTGGTGCGCGAACATATGGAAAGCGCGGTCGCGCTGAGCGTGCCGCTGGAAGTCACGGTAAAAACCGGCCACAACTGGTACGACGTCGAGCCGTTGCTCGAGGAGGAAGGCGCGAATGTTTGATCTGTTGCTGGCGTCGATCGTGGCCGCTGCGTCGCCTGCGCCCAGCCCATTGCCGGTGATAGCGCTGCACGCTCCGCAAGCGACGCTGCACCTCGAAGTGGCGCGCAACGACCCACAGCGCGAACGCGGCTTGATGGATCGAACGTCGTTGCCCGAACACACCGGAATGCTGTTCGTTTTCGACAGCGACGGACCGGTGACGTTCTGGATGAAAGATACACTGATTCCGCTCGATATGGTATTCGTCGCTGCCGACGGCACGGTTCGTTTGGTCGACGCGGCGGTGGCGCCGGCACCGCGGAATGCCGCCGATCCGGCTATTCCAATAGAGCCGGGCGCTGCGAAGTACGTGATCGAGCTTCCGTCGGGCGAGGCGGCGCGCGACGGGATCAAACGCGGAACCCACTTGACCATTCCGCCTGGTGCCTGAACTTCCTGAAGTAGAAACGATCGTGCGCGGCTTAGCCGCGGCAGCGGTCGGCAAACGGATCGAGCGCGCCGAGGTGCGGCTTGCGAAAATCGGTGTGGCGCCGCCCGGTGTCGTGTTCGTCGACGCCGCGGCGGGCGAGCGAATCGTGGGGGCACGGCGGCGCGGTAAGTACGCGATCCTTGACTTGGCCTCGGGCCGTAGCCTCGTAACCAGCCTACGCATGACCGGGCGCATGTTGATGCAGCGCGCCGGAGAGCCGGATTATCCCGGCACCCATATCGTCTTGCACTTCACCGACGATACCCGCCTGAGTTTCGCCGACGTGCGCACCTTCGGCCGGATGCGCCTGGTCGAACCCGGCGAAGCGTGGGATCGCGACCTCGGCGTGGAGCCCCTCTCGCCAGACTTTACAGTCAAGGCCGTAACGGGTATGCTGGCGGGGCGAACGACGCCGGTCAAGGTGGCACTTCTCGACCAGCGGCGCATAGCGGGCATCGGCAACATCTATGCTTGCGAAGCGCTCTGGGAGGCGGGCATCCGCCCGAGCCGTCCCTCCAAGTCGTTGACCGCTCCGCGGATTCTCCGGCTCCATCGTGCTATCGTCAACGTGCTGGATCGCGCGGTGACCATGCGCGGTTCGAGCATCGACGACTATGTCGACGCCGGGGGGTTGCGGGGAGGCTTTCAAAACGTCTTGTCGGTATACGGCCGGCTCGGCGAACCGTGCCTACGATGTGGCAAGCCCGTCATCCGGACGGTACTCGGTCAACGCGGAACCTGGTGGTGCCGCGGATGCCAACGATAACGTTCGTTCGCAACAAAAAAATATAACGAAGGTAGGAACTCCAACATCACTACGACTGAAATCTCTCCCGTACAGCCCGAAGAAGATCAGCTCGCGCTCGAACAGCAACTTTACGAAGAGTCGCTCAAAGTTCTCGACGAAGGCCAAGTTCTAACCGGCACGATCGTCCAGAAAGACAAAGACGAATTACTCGTCGACGTCGGTGGTAAGTCCGAAGGCGTGCTTCCGTTCCGCGAGCTCTCGCTCGCTGTCGAGCCGAAGCTGCTCAAAGTCGGCGATACGCTCGAAGTCATGATTCACCGCATCGACGATCTCGACGGAACGCTGTTCCTGTCGGAGCGTCGTGCCCGCGCGCTCAAGACGTGGGAAAAGGTCATCGAAGCGCACGAACGCGATGAAGTGATCGAAGCGACGGTAACGCAAGTCGTTAAGGGCGGTGTGCTCGTCGATCTGGGCATGCGCGGATTCGTCCCGGCCTCGCAGATTCGCCGCCAACCCGTCGGTAATCTCGATGAGTTGGTCGGCCAGCGTTTGCGTTTGAAAGTAATCGATCTCGATCACAAACGCCATCGCGTCGTCCTGTCGCAGCGCTTAGTACTCGAGGAAGAGCTGCAGGCCAAGAAGCAAGAGCTGCTCGACACGTTGGAAGTGGGACAGATCCGCGAAGGCATCGTCGTGCGTCTCGCCGATTTCGGTGCGTTCGTCGATCTCGGCGGCATCGACGGGTTAATTCACAACAGCGAGCTGTCGTACGCACGCATCAAGCATCCTTCGGAAGTCGCGCGTATCGGCGATGTGGTGCAAGTCGAGATCATGAAGTTCGATCCCGACGCGAAAAAGGTGAGCTTGTCGCTCAAACACGCGCTTCCCGATCCGTGGGACGAGCATGCGGACAAGTTGTACGAAACCAATAAACTGACGGCGCAAGTCGTCAAAGTTACGCCGAACTATTTGCTGGTCGAGATCATTCCGGGCATTCTGGCGATGGTTCCGAAGGGCGAGTTCGACTCGGTCGCCCAGTACAGTCCCGGGCAAGACGTCGAAGTGACGCTGCTGACGATCAATCACGCGACCCGGCGCATCACCGCGTCGATCCAACACGTGGCCGACGTTCCGCTCGAGGAAATCGAACAGATCGTCGTTCCCGAGATCGACGTCATCGCGCCGTCGGCCGCTGCGCCGATAGAGACGTCGTCGCCCGAAGCTGCATCGTCGGACACGGCTCCGTCCGAAGCTGCATCGCCCGATGTGGCTCCGTCCGAAGCCGTTACCTCTGAAGCTGCATTGCCCGACGCCGCTCCTTCGGCGGAGCCGGCTCCCTAGCAGCCCAAATGCTCGCCGGCCTCACCGGAGGAATCGGTTCGGGCAAGTCGGCCGTGGCGGCGTTTTTCCATTCGTTTGGAGCGCTGGTCATCGATACCGACCTTATCGCACGAGAAGCCGTCGCGCCCAATAGCGACGGCTTCTTGCAAATTGCGCGCGCTTGGCCCGAGACGATTCGCGACGGCGAACTCAACCGCGGCGCGCTCGCAGACATCGTATTCGCCGATCCCGCACAGCGCGAACGTCTCAACGCAATCGTGCATCCGCAAGTGCGGCGGATTGCGGCAGAGCGGGGGGCCCACGCGGCGCCCGGACAAGTGGTGGTGCACGTCGTACCGCTCTTGTTCGAGACCGGCTACGACAAATTGGTCGATCGAACGATCGTCGTAACGGCACCCATCGCCGAACGTCTGCGGCGGGTCGAAGCGCGCGACGGATTGAACGCCGACGCCATCGAGCAGCGTATGGCCGCGCAATTGGCGCCCGAGCGCGCCGTCGAACTCGCCGACTTCGCGATCGCTAATGACGGATCGCTCGAGCAGCTTCGGCTGCGCTCCCGCGACGTCTACGACCGGCTGCTAATATGACAAGTTTTCAGGCGAGCGCCCGTTCCTGTGAGTTTTCTTAGTTTGCCTGGCGCCTACTTGGGAAAAAACTGATCATCACTCTTCCCAGATACGAGGCAGGCATGACCACGCAAGAACCGGGACCGTCCGGCGGCATGAGCGTTCGCGAAGCGGGACGTCGTGGAGGCGAACGCGTCAAAGCCAAATATGGTTCAGAATTTTACGAGGAGATCGGTCGCAAAGGCGGCCAGGCGACGAAAACCAAGTACGGCCCGTCCTTCTACGAGGTGATTGGCCAAAAAGGCGGACAGCGCCCCAAAAAAAAAGCTGGAACGGCTTCTTAACATTTCTCGCCCATCCGACCCCGTAAGGACCCATGGCTGAAAAAACAAACGAAGTCGCGGCGAAACGCGAAATGTCCGTCCGCGAGGCTGGCAAAAAAGGTGGCGACACCGTGCGCGACCGCTACGGTTCTACGTTCTATGAAGACATCGGCCGCAAGGGCGGCAAAGCGACGCGCGACCGCCACGGCGTAGAATTTTACGAATCGATCGGACAAAAAGGTGGGAAGGTCGTCAAGGAAAAGTATGGTTCCGATTTCTACGAGGAAATCGGCCATAAGGGTGGTCAGAAAGTAAAGAAACTGATCGCCGAGGCCAAGAAAAAGATTGCCGAAGAAGGCAACACGTAGTCCGGAGTTTTAGGTGCCGTAGCGGCGCCTAGATCTCCGGCGCTACCTTTCCAGTGTGGACGTCGAGCTGTCCACCGATTTTTCCAATATGAACCGTATTCGCATCGAAGTCGACCGAGATATGGTCGACCCGAAGCGTTTGTCCGTTGGTGTGGATGAATGCCGGATGGTCGATCTTGAGCGATTTAGCATCGTTGGTCCAGACCACGTGATCGGTGTCGAACGCCAGATGCTGCGGGTCGCCGATCCGTTCGATGTGCATCTTTCCGATCGCCGTAAAGTTGAGCGACTGCACGTCGACTTGAATGTGCTGCGCGGATATGCGTAGGTACGGCTTACCTTTGCGAAAGATTACGCCGTCACGAACGCCGTCGACGCTGCCGGTGAGTCCGTCCGGCGACAGGTGCGCCTTGGTATAGTCGAACGTCCAAGACTTCGTCTGAATGCGGTTGCCGACCACATGGCCGCCGTGCAAATCCATGCTGACCGTCGCCGGCGGCGGCGGAACTTTCCCGCTGTCTGCGAGAAGAATTTCGATCACCACCCATGCGGCGATTCCGAAGCCGAAAACGAGGTAGCCACACCGCACGAGAACTTTCTTGAGACGCGGGGGCTTTCGGTCGGGGTCCTCGAGCCGAGCCCGGCGTGCACCCGCAAGTGCGATCAACAGACCGATCGGACCCAAGAGAAAGCCGAGAACGAACGATAAAAAGCCGCCGCGCCAGCTTAAGGCGGACACGATGTAGGTCGCGGCGCCAAAACCTAAGCCCGCCACGATTGCTAACGATATCGCGAGCAGCATCCGATCAGCTCCGCCGCCGCCTGTTGTCGGGCAAAACGATCAGCAACGCGTATAACAGGAACGCCCCCAAACCGATTGCCGTCGGACCGACGTGCGAGAAAACCGTGTCGACTCGCCGCCCGACCTTTCCGTAGACAACGATGCGTTCTTCCATCTTGCTGCGCGCTTGCCACGATCCGTCGGGGTTGATGATACCGCTGATACCGGTCGCTGCCGCGCGCACCACGTATGCGCCGCTTTCGATCGCGCGCAGTTGCGCGATCTGTGCGTGCATGTATGGTCCGGATGTCGTGCCGAACCACGCGTCGTCGGTGCTGATGACTAGCAGTTGCGCGCCGCGGCGAATCTGTGCGAACGCCAGATCCGAAAAACCCGACTCCCAGCAGATCAGCGGTGCGATCGGTAGCGCTTCGGTTTGATAGACACCGTCGATGCGACCGGTGCCGAATTGGCCGCTCAGCTTCGCGACGTACGGAAGCCACGACAAAAACTTGCGCCCCGGAAACGACTCAGCAAACGGTACGAGCTGCCGTTTATCGTAGATTGCAAGACCGCCGCTCGGCGCGAATATGTACAGCGAGTTATACACGCTGCGCCCGCGCAGACTTTGACTGCCGGCGACGAGCGTCGATTTCCAACCGACGGAGAGCGTCCGAAAGGATTGAATAAAGTACGGATCGGTATTCAAGATGGTCGGAATAACGGTTTCGGGCCATACGACGAGCTTCGGATGGTGCAGCAGTGCTTGATGCGTCATTCCGATGTAACGTATGACAGCTAAGTCCAGCGAATTCCATTTGAGCGATTGCGCGATGTTGCCTTGTACTGCCGCAACCGGAATGGTCGGAGGCGGCACGCGACGCGCGGGCCATGCGAGCCACGCGAACGATGTCGCGACGATGACGGCGGCGATCGTTGCGGCGAACGGCTTCCACGTTCGTCGAATCACGGCGTCGGCGAAATATGCGCCGATCGCGCACAGCACGAACGTTATGCCGTAGGTACCGGCATACGCCGCGATGGCTCGCAACGGTGTATCGGCTTGCGAATAACCGAGCTGGTCGAACGGAGCTCCGAGCACGCCGATCGTTCGAATCCAATCACACGCGGTGAACGCGGCCGCCGCAGCTAACGGCGCGAACGCCGGCCGAACGTGACGATATGCGAACGACGCTAAGATCGCAGCCAGGGCGAAAAACGGCGCTTCGATCATCGCCACTGCCAAGGGCAAGACCGGTCCGAAAACGCCGATATAGCTGCCGACCGTATGGCCGATCCACGAAAAACCGATCGTGAAGAAAATGACCCCTGCGAACCATCCGAGTGCTCCGGCCCGTTTCCAGGAGGCGCCTTGCCATGTCCAAAAAAGCGCGGCCGTCCCGAACGGTACCAGCCACGCCGCGCCGAACTTGGGGAAAGCCGCAGCTAACGCGAGTGCGGCACAAGCCGCGACGCCTGCGTCGCGCAGCCAAGAGGAACGCATGATACGCAGACTCGGTTTCGTACTGGTACTACTAGCGGCGGTCACGGTCGTTGCATGCGGGCGGCAAGTGACGCCCAATCCTCCGGGAATTGGCCCGGGCGGCGCGCCCGAAGGGTACATGAGCGTCTTCTTTGACGTCTCGGCGCAGTTCAACTTTTCGAATTATCAGTATTGGATCGTCTTCAACACGAGTGGAAACGGGCTTACTCCCGGAACCCAACCGTTCCTCAACAATTGGGCGGCATATTCGGAGGCGATCGAAGTGGCCGGAAACGGCGGCTCGGCCTTCGCTCGCGCGGTGCAATTCGTAAAAAACCCGTCCAACCCGCACGTTCCGCCCGCATTTTTGACGTTGCAAACAACGCCGCAGCAGCTGCAGTTCAATGTTAATAGCAACGGAAGCGGCACCGAGTTCAACGTTATTTTTCAGCGATCGATCTTTTTGGGGCCGCTGGCGAGCCCGGCGCCCTTGGCCGCCAACTGGTTGTTCAATGGGTTTACGACGCAGGCTAGCGTGCAAAATAATCTCGTGTTTGTCGATTCGATGGGCGCCGGCGGTCCCAACACTCCGCAGTACAGCTCTCCCGCATTGCCGACCTACCAGTGCTTCGATCAAACGTTGTACTCGTTGTCGAGCGGCTTGCAGATCGATCCGCCGGCCGAAATCGTTAGCGTAGAAATTGCTAATAATCCGAGCCCCGCTCCGAACGCGGTGCCGTGCTCGGCAGATACTGGAGATGCCAAACATGCAACTTCTCGAATGTAGTCACGCCCCGTGCAACTGCACGATCACCGGCGAAGTCGGCGGCGAGGCGTACTGTTCCGAAGGCTGTCGCGACGCGGAAGTCGCGACCATCGAGAGCGATATGTGCGACTGCGGCCACCCGCCGTGCGACGAAAATTAGAAGTTGAACGTCGACGGGACGATCTGGCCAGGCTGACCGACCGCGAACGTCGCCGTTTGATTCGGAAACGCCAATAGGCTCAAGCCGACGTTGATCGACTGCGACGCCTCGCTATACAACACTTGCACTTGGTAACAGTTGCCGAACGTGCGGGTGTAGTAAAGCACCTTATCGGAAAACAATTCTACGCCCGGGCCGCCTTTCCAATTCAAGTCGGTAACGAACTGGATCGATGCGTCGCGTCCGAACGGCATCGACAACTGTAGGTTGGTCGTTTCGAATCCCTGACCCGGACCGGGAATGAACGATCCGCTGAGCAGCACCACCGAACGAAGAGACGGCCTGGCCGTAAGCTGATAGCTCCACGGCTGCGCGACGCCGTCGAAGTTCGTTGAATAGCCGAGCGAAAAATCGTACACGTCGTCGTTGAACACGCGGAAAAGGTCTTGGGCATTCTTCGTGTTTTCAGTGGGCTGTTGGTCGAGATACTGAAACGGCACGAAGGCCGGCCCGTTGTAGTTGTCCTCGTTGTAGGTAATCGAGTTCAAAAAATGCTTGCCGATCGGCGTCGTCAAGCTGAAGTCTTGTTCGATCGCCGCTTTGAGATCGCCCGTGCCGTACGCATACTGATCGACGTTGATCGTGCCTTCGAAATCGCTGCCGAACACCTTTGCGGTGGCCGGCCCGAACACCACACCCGCGTCGGTGCGCCAGGTCGCGAGCTGACTCGTCGGTTCGCTGTATTCGCCCACCACCAGCTGCGCCGACATCGGAAAGATAAAATGCTGGAAGAAGTCGTTCGGACGCACGGTGACTTCCGGTATCTTGTTGATACCGTACGGCTGCTGCGCGAACGTCTTATCGTACTCTAGTTGGTAATCTGCGCCCTCGGTCGTGTAATGCATCAGATAGTCGAACTCCGACTGCGCGTTAAACGACGATTCGCCGTAGTTCGACGAGCTGTTGGAAATATTGTAACTGATGTCTTGGCTTAGATTTTCGTTGAACTGCCGAGAATCGGTAAACGAAAGGCTGTTGCTTTCGGATTCCGTGCCGACCGTGCTGCGGGTGAACGAGTAATTCTGCGACGTGTTCTGCGTTTGATGCACGATCGCGCCGGTGAGCGACTCGTTGGGCGGGATCTGCGTCAAGGCGCCATAATTCGATTGATAGCCGAACTGAAAATTGCCCCGAAGATGCGGATCGAAGTTCTCTTGCTCTTGGATCGCGACGTTGTACGTGCGTTGCCCCTCGAGCCGGTCGTTCATTCCGTAAAAGTTGATGCTCAAGGTTCGTCGTCCACGGCGGCTGGCATAGAAGCCGACGTACCCCAGTCCGAGACCCATTTTCGTGTAATAGTTGACGATGTAGTAGCCGTAGTAATACTGATCTTTTCCGAACGGCAGCTGCATCTTGATCCAGGCGCCTTCGTATGAGTCGTAACCCACTTCCGGAAAGAAGTGCGGCCGCGCACGCTGATCGGTAACGGTGCGAAGCGGAATCACTAACCGCGGCAGATAGAACACCGCCGCGGCGCCAAGCCACAGTATGGCTTTCGTGATGATAATTGCGTCGCCGGGAACGACCTCGATGGTTTTTCCCGTAATGTGATAGCCGGCGCGCGGGTTCTCACAGGTCGTTACGTACGGATTGGCGCCCTGTGCGGTGCCGTCGGTGTTGGTGTGCAGATCGTCGGCTTGAAAATGGACGAAGCCGATCTCGACGCCTTCGGCCGTTTCGCCGTTGCCCTTCAGCAATTGCGCGGTTTCGGCGAGCGTGTCGAATTTAATTTCGTCGGCTTTGAGCACCGAGTCGTGCGTGTGGTTGATCAAGAACGGATGGCCGGTGATCGTCACCGTTCGCACGCCGTCGAAATGCGCGTGGTCGCCGACGATTTCTTCGTCGCGATAAAAGATGTGAACGTTGCCGTCGGCGTCGCCCGGTTGTCCTTTGCCGGCGCCGCCCGTCACGCGGTCGGCGATAACCGCCACATAGTTAGGCGCGAGTGTCGGCACGCCGCTGGGTTCGGGGCTCGGCGTCGGGGTCGCTCGGCCGGCGGGCGTAATGGGCGGCGGCGTATTTCCGCCGCGCTCCAGAAAAATCGCTCCCGCTGAGGGCGAGGGATTGGGCGTAGGCGTGGGAACCGGCGGCGGCGACACCTCGGGCGAGGGCCTGGCCGTGGCACGCAATTGATACGTTCCGTTTCCCACGCCGGGCTGAACGTTCGGAAGCCCGGGCGTGTTGACCGGGCCCGGAGTAGCCGGTCCCGGAACGCCCGGCGCCTCGGTTTCCTGGTCGTCAGGAGAGGCGGACGGCTGCGTCGTCGCTTGCGCGAACCGTACCGACGGAGGGGGCAACGGAGCATCCGTGGCCCGATCGTCTTGATCCGGCTGGCCGGTTTGTGCGACCTGGTCGACCTGCGAAGGCGGGGGGGTCTGCGCAGCCTGGTCGGCCTGCGCGGCTTGTACGATTTGATCTGCCGACGCCGCGTTCTTTTGCGCGCAGGTCTGTTTGCTGAACAGCATCAACGCCGTAGCCGCCGTCGGATCGGGGGCAGCAGTCGGCGCTCCGGGCAATGCCTGCGGGCCGGTCTGGACTTGGTCCATACCCGAAACCTCGGCGCCCGCCGGCACCGAGCCGGTTATGAATATGACGAAGGCCGCGATCGCGGTGATGCCGCGATGGTTTAACCACCTCGAACGCATGGCGTTAGCGTTCTTCCATCCACAGTAGTACCGTGCCGGTAACTCCCATGATGACGTTGGGAACCCAGGCCGCAATAAACGGATTGATCGCACCGTTGCGACCGAAGGCGGCCGCCGCCGACGTCATGAGGTAGTAGACGAAGAAGAGAATAATCGCCAGCGCGATGCCGAGCGTACGGCCGCGCTTGCCAAATCGTAGGGCGACGGGGACGGCGAGGACGACGCCGATGAAACATGCGAACGGCCAAGCCAGCTTGTTCGCGAGATTCACTTGCAGCGTGCCGAGGGCGGTTCCACCGATGCCCTGCGATTGCAGCGCGTTGACCTGCGTTTTCAACGACTTGCTGCTCATCGTCCACGGGTCGTTGTTGACGTTGCTGACGAATTGTGACGCCGTTTCGCCCAGCGGTAAGCCGATCGAAATGTCCTTGACCTTTTGCTGGCTCGTCATGTAGCCGTCGTTGTTAAAGCGCGTATCGATCACGTCATGCAAGACTAGCGTACTTCCATTGACCGACGCTGTGCGCGCTTGCAGCGTTTCGTTCCACGGACCGTACTTGGCCGGCTTGAAAATTTGCACGCCGATCATCGTATGGTTGTCGGGAGCCACTTGACTCACATAGAAGACGTTGCCGGTGTCCTGATCTTTGCGGAAGAACTGCGGTTCGACCGGAAGCGACGCCGTATGGTAGATGATCTGATAGAACGTCCGCGTCGATAGCTCGACCGACGGCGGTTCGACCCACTCGTTCGTTGCGTAACAAACCAGGAACATGAAAAAGCCGAAGGCGAGCGGCGCGACTGCGATTCGCATGACCGAGATGCCTGCGGTGCGCAGCGCCGTCACTTCGTTGTCGCCCATCACTCGGCCCATCGCCAGCAACGCTGCGAACAAACATGCGAACGGAAACGCCATCGGAATCGCTTGCGGGATACGGAACACCACAAACCGCAACACCAAGAAGAACGGTGCGTGCTGATTGATAATGTAGTCGGCCGCCAAGAAGAAAATGTTGAGCGCCCAGAACAACAAGAACGCGCCGAACGCAAACAAGAACGGCCCAACCATCTCGCGCAGCAAGTAGCTGTCGAGTAGACGCAGGCGCGGCCACGCCGCACGAACTCGCGGCATCGGCTGAGGTCGGGTTAGGGTCGCCATCGGAGGCGGCGCCTCGTTAGTAGCTGCGGTATGCCGAGATCACGCGCGTAACGTACGCACGCGTTTCGGCATACGGCGGAACGCCGTGGTACCGGTCTACCGCGCCTGGTCCGGCGTTGTACGCCGCGACCGCCAGCGTCACGTTATTGTGATAACGGCGCAACAGCGAGTGCAGGTAGCTCGTTCCGCAATGCACGTTCTGCTGCGGATCGAAGGCATCCGAAATACCGCAGCCGGACGAGGTGCCCGGCATCAGTTGCATCAGCCCTTGCGCGCCAGCCGAACTAATCGCGGACGGATTGCCGGCCGACTCGGCCATAACGACCGCGTTGATGAGCCCTTGCGGCACGCCGGTCTCCTGCGATGCGCCCGACACGAGCGAGCGAATCTGCGACGGGGCGAGCGAGTGCGAGCCATACGGAATATAGCCCGAGCCGCTGCAGGCGTACAGGAGGCTCAACGAGCCGAACATCGCGAGTAATCGCCGCATCCGTTCCTCAAGGTACCATGGGTGCCGGTGTTCCGCGATGGGAACGCCGAATCTCTAACCGCGCTTTCTTCTAACGCTCCCGGCGGGCCTGGTCCCGGACCTTTCGCGGAGTGCAAGAATAGGCATCATCCTATCGATGTTCCCTGTTGAACCGCTGAGTGGCGCCGGCGAAACAAGCGGGCTCTCGACGTCGTATAGAAGCGCATGAACGTTAACCGTCTCGCTGCTTGTATGGGCGCCTTTTTTGCGTGCCTCGGGCCCGCCGCCGTGCAGGCCGCTCCCACCGACGACCAAACGGCGGCTCTGCTCGCTGCCTCGCGCGCCGCTCTGGGCGGTTCGGCGGTCGAAAACGTGTCGGGACTCGAGGTTACTTCGAAGATCAGCTTCGGGGGGCTGACGGGCACCGACATTTCGTGGCAAGCAATCGGACGGCCGCTCTCGGCGGAGTCCTACAACACGCCACCGGTGTCGGGCGGCGATGGCTACGACGGGACCGACGTGTGGAACCTCGACGGTTCCGGACTCGTGTCGGTGGATGGCGGCGACGCCGGCAGATCGGCTACGATTAGCGGCGACTTCATGTCGAGCTACGCATTATGGACGGCGAATAACGGTGGCGCGACGGTTCGCTCGGCCGGCGTTCAGACGGCCGCTGGAAACCAGTACGATGTGCTCGAAGTGACCGCTCCCAACTCGCTCGTTCCATTTCAACTGTGGTTGGACCGAACGACGCATTTGCCGTGGCGATCCGTGCAATCGATCGGGCCGATCGTGTCGACCTCTACCTACTCGGATTACCGTCCGGTCAATGGACTGCAGATCCCTTATTCGGTCGAGTCGGCAACCAGCGATGGAAACTCGACCTCCGTCACCGTTACCTCGGTTGTGGCAAACCCGCCGGACCTCGACGCGCATCTCAAAAAGCCCGCGTCGAACGTTCACGACTTCTCGATCGTCGGCGGCGGAACGCAGACCAGCGTTCCGTTCGATTTGGTCGACAACCACGTGTATCTGTCGCTGCTCCTGAACGGACGCGGCCCGTACCGCTTCATCCTCGATACCGGCGGCGCGAACTACGTCGATCCGGCGGTTGCGCGCGAGATCGGCGCGGCCGGCCACGGCTCGGTACAAGGCGGCGGCGTCGGCAACACGACCGAATCGCTGGCCTTCGCCAACGTCGACAGCATGCAGATCGGCACGGCAAAAATCACCAACCAGTTGTTTGCGGTGGCTCCGACGCGCCAGGGCTTCGGCATCGCCGGCGGTCAGCGCGTCGATGGTCTGATCGGCTTTGAAGTGCTGTCGCGCTTCGTCACGACCTTCGACTACGCCGGCAACACGGTAATCTTCCAAATGCCGGATGCGGCAACGGTGCCGGCCGGAGCAAACGTCGTCCCCTTCGTACTGGACGGACGCCAACCGCAGTTTCCGTGCACCATCGACTCGATCGCCGCGCAGTGTACGCTCGATACCGGTTCGCGCTCTTCGATTTCGTTGATGACGCCGTGGATAGCGGCGCACCCGCAGGTCGTTCCGTCGAAGATGAGCGGCATCGGCGTCAATGGTTTCGGTGTGGGCGGTGGCGCGATGGGCCGTTTAGGGCGGATCAAAACGCTCGGCTTCGGCAACTTCATTCTGTCGAACGTTATCACCGATTTCAGCGCGGCGCAGAAGGGTGCGTTCGCAGCACCGTTCGTTGCCGGCAATGTCGGCGGCGCCGTGTTCAAACGCTTTAGCCTCACGCTGGATTACGAGAAGCAGACGATGGCGCTCACCTCCAACAACGCCTTCATGACGCCCGACGACTACGAGCGCGCCGGCCTCTTCCTGATTAATCGTAACGGTACGGCCGTCGTTTACGACGTGCGGCCGCAGACGGCGGCGGCGAGCGCGGGATTCGTTAAAGGCGATACCATCGATTCGATCGGAGGAAAGCCGGCTGCCGGTATGAGTCTGCAGGCGGTGCGGGAGCTCTTCTTCCAGCCGGCCGGTACGCAACTGCAAATCGGCGTCACGCATAAAGACGGAACCCATGCCACGCTCACGTTGACCTTACAAGACTTCGTCTAAACCCGACGCCGGACGATTCTGGCGCTTGCGGTCGCGTCCGGCCCGAAGTCCATTTGGTGATTCGATAACTAGCCTCGTTTAGCAGGGACGGGCGACGCTAGCTTGTATCGCTTGGGCTGGAGGGTCATCGCATGATGTTTCGCTCGATTCGTTCTGACTTTGCGTGTCTCGTCGCCTCTGCCGTCCTCGTGTCGTGCTCCGGGCCTGCGGGCACGCAAACGGCCACCGCCTTCGCACCGGCCGCTCGCGCCATCGTCGGATCGCACTTGTTACCCGATGCGAAGATGCAGCCATCGTTGTTGTATGTATCGTCGATTCTCACCAACGAGGTGTACGTCTATTCGTATCCCGGCGGAAAAGCGGAGGGTACGTTGACCGGCTTCGACGATCCCTACGGGCTGTGCAGCGATGCGGCCGGCGACGTGTGGATCGTGGACGACGGTGCTAAAGAAATCGTCGAGTACGCCCACGGCGGAACCAAGCCGATCGCGACGCTCGGTGATCCCGGTGAATACCCCGAAGGGTGCTCCGTGGATCCCGTCACCGGTAATCTAGCCGTAACGAATTTTTATGCAACATCTGGCGCTGGTAGCGTTTCGATTTACGCCCGTGCGACCGGCTCGCCGAAGGTGATCTCGGATCCACAGTTCGAGGAATATCGCTTCTGCGGCTACGACAACAAGGGTGACCTGTATGTCGGCGGCGTTACGTCGAGCGCAGAGTTCGTGTTCGCAGAATTACCGCATGGCAAGAACGTCTTCTTGACGATTAAGCTCAAACGATCGATTGAGTGGCCGGGTGGCGTTTCGTTCGACGGCAAGGATATCGCCGTGGGCGACACCGATACGTCGGAAGTGTATCTGACGAGCGGGAAAAAGGGGAAAATTGCCGGCACGGTTATGTTAAGCGATGCCAACTACGTCAATCAATTCTGGATCGTT
The DNA here is from genome assembly GCA_036490475.1 of Candidatus Tumulicola sp. Taxonomy (NCBI): domain Bacteria; kingdom Bacillati; phylum Vulcanimicrobiota; class Vulcanimicrobiia; order Vulcanimicrobiales; family Vulcanimicrobiaceae; genus Candidatus Tumulicola; species Candidatus Tumulicola sp. The sequence continues at coordinate 770,028 of DASXDT010000006.1, read as the reverse complement.
CCGGCAACCAAGGGAAAAGCCAACGCCGTGCTCGTAGCACCGAGTCAAGATGGCGACGTCGTGGGTTTCTACGCATATCCGGCGGGAAACGCTCCGGAAAAGCAGATAACCGTGTATGAGCCGTTCGGCGCGACCGTTAGTACGATCTAGCGCCACAAGGAGAGTACCATGTCAGATAACGTCAACCTGAGCTTTGCACGGGACATCCGCCCGCTGTTCACCGACCTCGACGTCGACCACATGAAGCACGCTGGCATGGATCTGAGCGATCGCGACGACGTCGAAAAACATTCGCAGGCGATTCTTCGGACCGTCACCGACGGCAGCATGCCGCCCAGCGGAACCGGCGAACGCTGGACCCCCGAGATGAGCGCAACGTTTAAAACTTGGGCCGACCAAGGCTGTCAGCCCTAGACGCACTTTCGCTTTCAGGATAGGCGATAGCCCATCCGGGGCCTTATGATGTGCCTAAGCAAACAATAGGGGAGACCATATGAAGTCAGTCGTTGCTTTTGCGTCGGCGGGGCTACTCGTCGCGGCAGTTACCGCACCGTTGCCGGCGGCGGCAGGCTCGGCGTTGGCTGCGATTCCGGTCGGGCGCACGATGACGTATCACGTTACGTCGCAGTCCGTAACGCAAAGCGGCCCGCAAAGCGCGAGCCACTACATCAAGTTTACGCACTCGACGCCGACATCGTTTAGCGTGAGCGTCGACGGCGCGCCGGGCCAAACGATTTCCGCCGGCGCAAACGGCACGTTAAACGTACCGCCGCAGCTCAAGGACGTGCTTAAGCCGTTCGCGCAGATCGGGCTCCTCCTCAAGAGCGCGCCGCAGCCGTTGTCGGCGAACGCGACGTGGTCGGTCAACCTCCCGGTTCCCATCGACAGCGACACCGTCAACGTGTCGATGCTGATGCGGTCGTTACAAGCCTCTCACACGCATGCGACGATCTCCGGCAGCGGTTCGGGTTCGACCAAGATTCAGCCCGGAGTGCGCCAGTTTCCAACCAACGTCAACGCCACGACGAACATCGCCCTGGGAGCAGATTTCACGATCGCCTCGGCGTCGAGCAACGTCACGATCGTGGTTCACGTCGGGCGGCTCGGCCGGGAGAAGCAGTACAGCAGTTCGTGGACGATCGCGCCGGCTCAATGAAAGTTCGTAACATGACGCGTTCTATATCGACGGCGATCACTCTAGGGTTCGCTTTCATCCTCTTGCCGTGCGCGGCAAACGCCACCGGAACGGCTACCGTTCAACAGAGCGACGGTACGACGAAGGTGTACAAGAACGTCGTGATCGCGATTCGCGACCAACAAATGGAAGTGACGACTTCCGACGGCGTCGGTACGCTCGTTATCGGAAAGGCCGCATGCACGAAGGTCGCCGAGCTCGTCGAATGTTTGCCGTACGACGCAACGTTGTATCAGGGTGGCCACAAAGTTCGCATTATGCTCAAGTCGGGTACGGTTTGGTTGAATCCGACCACGTCGAGCCAACCCCTTTCCATGACCTCGGCCCGGCTCGCCCCGCACGGCGTACTCGTATCCGCGACGACGAAACGGGGAACCTATTTCTCGCTGACCGGAACGGTTGATCGGATGACCAAGTGAACACAACATATTTTTCGCGCATCCTTATCGTTTGCTCGGCTCTGCTCGTTCTTGCCGAAGCCGGTGCGATCGCAGGGGGACGCGGCGGCGGCGGTGGTGGAGGCCGCGGCGGCGGAGGCTGGGATTTCCACGGCGACACCGGCACGCACTCGAGCACCGGACCGGCCGGCACGAGTCGTTCCACGACCGTTACAAATAGCGGCGACAGCTATCATCGAACGACGACGGCTTCGAACGGCGATTACAATCGGACGACCAACGGCGGTTACAATACCTCGACCGGAAATTTCAATCACAACAGCAGCACGTCGACCGCGTACGGTAGCCAGCATAGCGCCACCAACGGCAACACGCAGAACGGTAGTGTCTACCACAGCGGCAGCGGCAGCAATCAATACGGCTCCTACAGCAACTCTGGAACCGGTAACGCCTACAACCATACGTATAGCGGCTCCGGCACCGCAACCAACGCCTACGGCCAGACGTACCACACGAGCACGTACGCGAATAATGGCTACGTATATCACGGAGCCGTGGTCGGCAATCCGGTCTACTACCACTATCCTGCGTGGGGATGGAACGCAGGCGTTGCATGGTACCCCGCGCCGTATTACTACGGCGGCGGCTTTTGGGGTCCGTTCGCGGTCGGAGCGGTGACTGCAGCGGCTTACGGTTCGGTCGTGGCTGCGAACAACGCAGCCGTTGCGTCGTATCAAGTTCAAACCAGCAGCCCCGGAGCGAAATTGCTCCAGAGCTATCAACTAACGCAGACGCCGTGCGGACCGCCGAACCTCGTCGTGATCTACGGCCCGAACAGCAGCGTCATCTGTGCGCAGCCGAATCATCTGGTCGCCGCGGGCAACTACTCGGTGAACTCGTCGTCGCTGACGCTCACGTCCGAGAAGCCCGCAGCCTCATCGTCGACCTATCCCTAGCGGGCGCTTAGCGTCCGGTCGTGGCGAGTAGCTCCTTCGGGTAGCGCTCGCCTTCGACGTGGATTGCGGCGGCCGTGTGCTGGATGCGTTCGAGATCGCCCGATGATAGCTCGATGCCGGCCGCGCCCAGATTCTCTTCGAGCCGGTGCAGTTTGGTCGTGCCCGGAATCGGAACGATCCACGGTTTTTGCGCCAGACCCCACGCGAGCGCGATTTGCGCCGGCGTGGCATTCTTTTCTTTGGCAATGTCTTTGAGTAAATCGACCAGCGCCTGATTTTTCTCCATTGCTTCGGGTGTAAAGCGCGGCAAAATGCTGCGAAAATCGCCTTCATCGAGCTTCGTGTCCTTGCCCATAGCCCCGGTGAGAAAGCCCTTACCGAGCGGGCTATAGGCCACGAGGCCGATTCCTAGCTCTTCGCACGTTTCGAAAATGCCATTCGTTTCCGGGCCGCGCGTCCAGAGCGAATATTCGTTTTGCAGCGCGGTAATGGGCTGCACGACGTGTGCGCGACGGACTGTGTTCGCGCCCGGTTCGGAGAGTCCGAAGTGCCGGACCTTGCCTTCTTCGATCAAGCCCTTAACCGCGCCGGCGACCTCTTCGATCGGAACGTTCGGATCGACGCGATGCTGATAGAACAAATCGATGACCTCGATTCCGAGCCGTTTGAGCGAGGCTTCGGCGACTTCGCGAATGTGTTCGGGCCGGCTGTTGAGCCCCAACTGCTTCTTGGTTTCCTGATCGATTGCAAAGCCGAACTTGGTCGCGATGACGACCTGGTCGCGAACCGGTCGCAACGCTTCTCCAACGACGCGCTCGTTGGTAAAGGGTCCGTACACTTCGGCGGTATCGAAAAACGTCACGCCGCGATCGACCGCCTCACGGATGATTTTGACGCCGTCCGCCGTGTCGAGCTTGTGTCCGTAGCCGTGGCTGATCCCCATGCAGCCGAATCCGATTTCCGAAACTTCGAGCGGGGAAGCCGAACCTAATATTCGCTTTTTCACAATGATAATGATACCCGCGATTTGTGTATTGCAGTCGAACAAACGTTCGCTAATAACGCGTAAAAAGCAATAAACTTGTCATTTTGCGAAGTGAACGCGACTCGCGGATGCGTAAGACCGTAGCAAGCCATGTCTAAGTCGACGCGACCAAGAAGGGGAGTTGGCGCGACTAGTTCGAAATTCGTGCTAAGTCGGAGCTACCAGTTCTGGGAAGGTAAAGATGACGTGAGTGTACGGCAGGTTCCGCCGAACCGAATGAGCGTCACGGGCCATCATGCAAGCCATAAAACTGGCCGTAGTCATGCTTTCGAATCGACCCTCGAGCGCGACTTCATCACGCTGGTGGAATTCGATCCCACGGTCCACGATTATGACGAGCAGCCGGTCCGTATCGCCTTCCGTGGCCGGGACGGTCGCCGTCATTATCACGTCCCGGACTTCCTCGTCCATTTCGACCAGGAGCGGCTGCCGGGTCAGCGGTCTCGCCTCTATCAGGTGAAATACGATGCCGAACTACGCGCAAAATGGCGAGACTTCAAACCAGCCTTGCTTGCGGCCAGCAGGTACGCCAAGGAACACGGCTGGGAGTTCCAGATCATCACTGACCGCCATATACGAACCACGTACCTCTCCAATGCTCGCTTTCTGCTCCCGTACGTGCGGTACGCTCCCAATCAGGACGACGCGGCAGTGCTGCTCGACAGTCTCAATGAGCTCCGAGAGGCGACCGCCGATGGCCTGTTGGCCTCTATCTATCTCGACGTCGGAAATCAAGCCCAGCTCGTCCCCACCCTTTGGAACTTGGTCGGAACGCGACGGATTAGCGTCGATTTGGATCAGCCGCTCACGATGGCGAGTCGGCTATGGCTCTAGCCACACTCACGATCGCCCCTGGGAGCGAGGTAATGGTCAAGGGGCACCGGTACCTGGTTATCAGCTACATTGACGTTGAAAGCGTACTCGCCGAGGATCCTCAAACCGGCAAATGCCAACGCTTGTTTATTGCCGACATGCTTCCCGTCAGATCTGAATCAACCGAAAAAAGCGATGACGTCGAACTGGCCTTAGTTAACGATGCAGATTGGCAAGAAGCGCAGCGCCGGTTTTCGTACGTGCAACAGATCCTCACCGAGACTGGGCGGCGGCGGGCAGATGTCGAGCGTGTCGCTGCGGGCGCTGGCGTTCATGTCACGACGATGTACCGCTGGATCGCCGATTATGAGTCGGTGGGCAAAATTTCCGGGCTACTGCCACATAAGCCGACCGGCGGCCGTGGTAAGAGTCGCTTAGAGAGTGCCGTTGAGGCAATTCTGACGGCGACAATCGACGACACGTATCTTCAGGAACAGCAGCCTTCGATTCAAGCTACCACTAAAACGGTAATGCAGCGATGCGCGACCGCAGGCATTCAAGCCCCGCATTTAACGACGGTGCGGCGGCGCATCTTGACCATTACCGAAGAAGTTCGTTTGCGACGCCGCGCAAATAAAAAGAAAGCCGCGGATCGTTTCGAGCCGCGTCCCGGCCGGTTCGCCGCCGAGTGGCCGCTTCAGATCGTTCAAATCGATCACACCAAAGTTGATATTGAGTGCGTCGACGAAATCAGCCGTCGACCGCTGGGACGTCCCTGGCTGACACTGGCGATTGACGTTTACAGTCGCATGGTCACCGGCTTCTATCTTTCGCTCGACCCCCCGGGCGATGCAGCCGTCGGATTGTGCCTCGTTAACAGTATCTTACAAAAAGACGTGTATCTCGCGGGTCTGGGTCTTTCCACAACCTGGCGATGCTGGGGGATTCCCCATACGGTGCATGCTGATAACGGTCGCGAGTTTCATAGTAAGATGCTACATCGCTGCGCGCAGGAGTATGGCTTCAATCTCGAGTTCCGGCCCGTCAAGGTTCCACACTTCGGGGCGCATATTGAACGCCTAATGGGAACGGTGGCCATTGAACTCAAGAATTGGCTGGGAGCTACATTTTCCAATCCGAAACAGAAAGCCGAGTATGACTCCGGCCAGAAGGCCGTTTTTACTGTCACCGAGCTTGAGAAGTCAATTGCCGAATTTTTTACGGGCAGCTATCATCAACGTTTGCATACTTCCATAAAGGCCAGCCCGGCTGACCGCTACGAACATGGATTTCGAGGGGACGCGAGTAAACCAGCCATTGGCCTGCCGCGAAAGGTTGTCGACGAAGACAAATTTCGCTTGGACTTTATGCCGTTCGTGCAGCGTACCGTTCAGCCGTATGGCGTCGTGGCGGACGATATTCATTATTACCATGACGTCTTACGTCCTTACATCCATTCGACGGGGAAAGAGCGAAACCGAAAGTACCTTTTTCGTCGAGACCCAAGGGACATTAGCGTCCTATACTTCTTCGATCCGGAACTTAAGCATTATTGTGCAATTCCGTATCGTAACAGTGCATTTCCCGCCATAAGCATCTGGGAACTGCGCGAGGCTCGGGCAGCGCTACTGCGTGAGGGAAGGGCATCGGTTGATGAGGGGGCGCTCATGGAGTCCGCCGTGCGGCTACGATCCTACCAAGATGAAGCGGCGAAAGAAACGCGGACTGTGCGACGCAATCGGCAGCGGCGTCTTGAACACGCGCGCATTAGTAAGCCGCGCGTAACGGATACTGATACAAGCCCGTTAGCCCAAAAAATTGATTACAGTAAAATTCGACCCTTTGAAGACCTGCGCGAGACGTGACCGAGCATCTGCAAGAGCGGGCGCGTCAAGCGCTGGAGCTTACGGAAGCGGAGCGTATCCAGCACATCCGAAGCGACCGTTGGATCGGATATAGCAGGGCGAGCGACCTCCTCAAGAAACTTGAAGACCTATTACACCATCCCAAGACGCATCGCATGCCGAACATGGTCATCGTCGGCGAAACAAACAATGGTAAGACCAAGATCGTAAACGAGTTCCGGCTTCGGCATCCTCCTTCGGATAATCGCACAATCGACGCCATCAGTGCTCCGGTGTTGGTTGTTCAGGCGCCAAGCAACCCAACCGAAACGCGCTTCTATGGCGAGATACTGCATACGTTGTACGCGCCAATGCGCCCAAGCAGCAATGCTGAGCAACGATTGCTGCAGGTACTCACACTTTTCAAAGCGATCGGCATCAGGGTGCTCGTCATCGACGAGATCCACCACATAATCGCCGGCAGCCTTCAGCGCCAGCGCGTATTCCTCAACACTATCAAATATCTTGGAAACGAACTCCAAATTCCGATTGTGGGCGTAGGAACGAGCGATGCGCTGCATGCGCTTCAATCGGATCCGCAACTGGCGAATCGCTTCGAACCAGTACTGCTCCCTCGCTGGAAGTTCGATGAAGAATTTCTCCGGCTATTGGCGAGCTTCGAAGCGATGCTCCCACTTCGCGAACGTTCCGATCTCGTCGAGACGACACTAGCAGCCACGATTCTCGGGAAAAGTGAAGGAACAATCGGCGAAATCGCCACATTGCTTACTCGAGCAGCCGTGCTCGCTGTAGAGACAAAGCGCGAACGTATAGACGCGAAATTGATTGAAAAAGTCGATTACGTCACCCCGTCGCAGCGAAAGCGACGGCATGCTGGGTAGGGCAGCGTTCGAAACGGCTCCAGTGCGCTGGCCGTATCATCCGGCACCATTACCCGACGAGCTGCTTTCTTCGTGGCTTACGCGCATCGCGCTTGGGCACGGAATGAGTCTCACGAATTTTGCGCGAGCCGCTCTCGGCGGCCCGATCTGGACTCGAGACATCGATATGCAGGCGCCCCAAGGCCTTATCGAAGCAATCTCGATTGGTACCGGAGTGCTCGTTAAGCGGGTAGTTCAGACGACCTTCCTAACGGAAGACGTTATGTCGACCCGGCATCCGGTGGAAATAGCGGTAATGCCACTCTCTAACGGCTCTGGAAAGCGACGAACGTACGGCTTGCAGTATTGTCACCTTTGCATTCTCGATGATCATGTTGCGTACTATAGAAAGGCGTGGCGTCTAGCGGTTTCCACCATTTGCCCGAGGCATGGAGTCTATCTCTCAGATGCCTGCGATATTTGCGATCGTCCGATTCGAATATGCACCCAGCAGCCGCCCACCCACAAAAATATCGCGCTTCGATTCGTTTGTACGTCGTGTGGCGGTGACCTTCAAGGTCCGTCGAAGGCAGCACCTGATGAATTGGTACACTTGCATAACTACCTGATGAACAACGTATCGAGCTCATTGTTTCATGGTACGCATCGAACTATTTCGTCGTGGAGCCGTAAGGCCAGGTTTGGCCGGCAACGGGTGCGGACTCGCAGTAGCACCCTAATGACGTTAATTTGCAAGTACGAAAGACCTGGTGCCGATCTACAAGCAATCGATCGAATGTTTAGGATCTAGCTACATGGACTTTCCTAGCAAGAACCTTTAACATAGACGCAGCGTCAGACTATTGCCGGGCGGCGACGGCGTTTGAATAGCGGCATCCAAGGGTCGGCCGCTTGAACTGTGCCGCTCCAGAGTGCGCTTAGTGTGGATGATGGCGTGTTGTAATAAAAAACATTGAGATCAGCTTTGTTACCGTATCCAAGTGCTCGTCCACGCTTCTTTTCAGGAGTCCAGTCTTCATCAGCGAGAGCCTTCATTCCAGCGTCGAAAAATATGTCTCTCGCTCGAGAAGCGTCTGCGGAGCGTTCAAAAATATTGGAGACTAATCTAAAACAGTCATAGTCACGGGGCTCAGCGATGTATCCGGCCACATCGAGCCCGGTGTATTCTTTCATTGTATCACGCAATGCGCGCAGGCCCGGCCGACGACCGGCGACAAATAAACAGGTGATGTTAGATGCTTCAATTTTTGCGCGCACGTCCGGACTAAGCGGCTCAAAGTGTCTTTCGTGAACGATCCATTCATTCGGCGGCGCGTCGTACCACTGCATAACGGCGGTGCGGCTTTGCCCACCTGAGCCTATGAAATCGTCAAACAGAACTAGCGGAACTGCTGGATCGATTTCACCAGGGGAGCCTAGTATTTTCAGATCGATCGTTAAATCGCGCAGATCGTGCATCAAATACTGGAGATGACCTGCGCTTGTCGTCGGTCCCCCAAGCGCTAGAAGCTGCATTGATGTACAGGTGCAATCTTCGAAAAATACTTTGAAACCGTCCGCTACTCTTTGCCTCGTCCAAAATTGCACGTTGCGTAGAACCCGGATAACCAACGGAATATCATCACGGGGAAACTGCACGAGCCAGTTTACGATGTACGCTGCGTCTATGCGCGGACCATCGAACGGTTCATAACTTCGAAATTGTTCGCCTAGGAATTCAATATCCGATTGATATGTCTTTTCTACATCATGAGCTAGAACCATCGGAGTGTCCTGCTTTAAACCGGCGGATACATGAACCGCTGGCACATCGATATTTTGACCGCGGACGATTTCGGCAAATTCATTCAGCCTATTGGCGTCCATCTTTGTCAGCGTCAGTTGCCGATCTTCCATCTCGACGCCCGACAGGTCCTTAATTACCGAACGTGCGGCTAAGTGAACTGCGTACACATGCTCAGGGGGACAATAGACGTAGCCAATGCTCTTGTCAGCTTCGTATGCCTCGGCCCAGCGATCCACCCGAGCAACTTCGGCATATAGTCGCACACCGGTGCTTTCGTTTCCTACGAGGAAACGAGTTTTTTCCGTTATCCCCTGAGGATCCGGTAAATCGACAATTATCAGTTCTTCAATAAGGGAGTCGGATAACGATGCTTTTCCGGCTGCGATGAGATATTGTTTGGCACGTTCCGTAATAAGTGATCTGAACTTCGTGGTGTTGGCATTGCGTTCGCGCGTTACAAATGGTAACAATCTTCGCCAGACCATCACAGGGGTCGCGCTGTCGATCAAGTTTGGACCAAAGGCAATGGCCCGAGCGATGTCGTGCCGATCTGAAATTCTTCGTACCAAGTCCTTAGCTAAAGCCAATTTGTCTTTGTCAGTACAACCTTGCGTCGGCCATTTTGCTTCCAAAAAATCGGCATCGCTCAGTTCTAGATACGTTACGGGAGACTGGAAGGTGGGAACGCAGTCGATAAGTACATCAAGTGCCGCTTCGGCGAGGCCTTCGAAAGCCCGAATCTTCTGGTGATGATATAGTTTGTCATATAAGAGCACGCGGCTGACAACGAGCTCTTCGGCAGCAATCCCGCCCCGTTCGTCCATGGCCATCATGTAAATCGACTGATTTGGCGGCAGGCCAGCGAACTCGGCCCAGGGGCGGCCTTGTTCGCTACTTGTTGATATTGCAACGGTTTGCAGCTTTTGGAGTAGGCGCTCGACATCGACGGGCATTGGTAACCCCGCTAGAACGCAATCACGTGTCATATAATCGAGTTTGTCCGCGTCCACGGCCCCTGAGATTATCTCGCCTAGGAAAGGACGAGATGAATTCAAGTTTCCACCAACGATTAAATGAGCAATGTGATCTGCGAGGTTCTCCGCATCAGGCCAGGTTGGGATGTTGGCGAGTTCCAGGATTTCCGTGAACTCCGGCAATAGGATTATCAAGCTGGCTAGAAGCTCTGCGAATGCGGGCAGCTTTCTAGTGGAGAAATAAACCCTCGCTTCGGCTCTCGCGTCCTCGGCCGATCCGCTGTGGGGAAGCGCGGATATCCGAGACATTGCGCGTTCAGAAACGTGGCTTAAAAAACCGTGCCCGATATCGTGTAATAGCCCAGCTAATCGTAGCAAAGCTTCATCGCGCGGAAGTAGAGGATTGATACCTCGACCTTCTGAGCGAGCGTTATGATTGATTGAATCGATCATTCGTTGCGTTTGATAAAGCACTCCGACACTATGTTCGAATCGCGTATAACCCGCTCCAGGATAAACGAGTCGGGCTAGTCCTAGCTGACAAACACTTCGCAGCCGTTGGAGCGGATATGTGTCGAGGATGATGCCTTCCCACGGCTCCAGGCGAACGGTTTTCCAAATCGCGTCGTTGATGATTTTTGGCCTTGTCGGCCTCGGCTTGGTATGCCGCTGTCGTTCAGAATATTCGCGTAGTCGGGGGCCGAAAAACGCCTGCAGATCAGCGGATAAGCCGCCCAGAATGGGAGGGAGCGGCCTCAATTTCGAAATGTCACGACGCAGCGCAACTAATGTTCTCCACAAAGCGCTTCGCGAGCGCCTTCAACTTTTCTCCATCAGGAGTCGCACGAAGAAGCTGTTGCGCTTGCTCGGGGCTCAGCCTAATCTCCACATCCTGATAGCTCGGATTGGGAAAGCCAATCAGCAAATCTCTCTGTGCGCGGGTGAGGGCACGTTCGAACCACGGGCTTACCGCGTAAAGCGGATCATAGTCAATCGCTAGGGCATCACGATCGACGAAGTCGCCCTCTGGAGCCTTAAGGGCACTCCAGAAGGCACGATTGAGGACCACCCGGCCGCCCGTAAGGCGAAGACGAAGAAGCGCCACTCCGGCCAAGAAGCCGGCAAAAAACTCGTCACTACCCACTGAAGCCATTTTGGGAACCTCTCTACTAAAAATCAATCGAACATATGTTCGTGTGGCCAGCAAGGTCTCCCCGGTCCAACCCGGCCGCACTACTGTATTCTAAATAGTACTTATAGAAGTAACATTACTAGTATAAGTGATGTCGCATATACTTGACAAGCCTGCCACGGCGTGCGAAGCTGAGTTGACCTGGATGGATTTTGTAAGCGCGGCGATTCATGAAAACGATCCCGACTTGGTCTTTCTCTGTCGCGCATTGGCGGACGATCGAATTCCCGAATCTAAAGATGGGCTACTTCGGGATATTCAGATCGAGTATCGAACCGGAAATTTCAGCGTCGCCTTCACGAAACTTCGGCAGTTTCTTGATGCCCGGGGTCTAAATACGGGAAGGTGGGAACCCGATCGCGGCGCGTTTCAAGTTCTACGTCGAGCGAAGGTTACGCAAGGAGCATTGGCGTCAGCTATTGGCGTTTCGCAGTCCGCCGTTTCACAGTTCGAGAAGGGACGCACAACTTTGAGCCTTGCAAGGCTCTTGCTCGCGGCAGCCTTTTTCGAAGTTCAACCGAACGCGATCATTATTACCTTGCGCGGCAAAGCTAACCAGGCAGAGGTCGTGCGGATAGATGTTCGTGGCGCGTCTTCTCTCAAGTCATGAAGCCTGCTTCGAATCAACTTACCGTTTCAACTAGTTTGCTCCATAGTTAGTAACAAATAACCTTGTAACTCCGATCGTCGACGGCCGGTCGCAGCCCACCTGTGATTTGCTGCCTCAGACGTGTCTTGAACTGCACGTTGCAAAATGCATTTGCCGAAGCGCAGATCATAACGAAGCGCGACTATTCTAGTTTGCTGTTTTCTAACAAATTCTTGCTGCAACGTATTTCGTTTAGTCCATCCGGAACGGGCAAACGGACAAAGCAGTTGAGATAGATGTTTCCGGCGTCATCCGTGCCGTTTAGTGGTATCTCGTTGAAGTCTGACACAGAAAGTCTCCGTAGGTGTGGAGCGGCACGATGACTTCGCGTACGCCCCTTAGCGCTTGAGTACTCGAGTTATAACTGGCGACGCAAGAACCATTGACGGCCCTTTGCCGAAACGTTTGCACGCTGTTCCGTAACATTTCGATCCGATACTCGGCGATCGGCAATCATATCGTCCGTCAGGGAATCTAACCCAGCGTCAAACCCTGCGCTTCCATTGAAGCGTGAAGTTGCGTATAAGGTGCGGCCGGAGCTCAATGAAGCTCCACACGAACCAAATACGACGGCATGGCCACCTCTTTCTCGGCCGATGTTCGGTGGTGATTGTCAGACGAGTTACTTCAAGTCGCGATGTGTTATTCCGGCTCTTGAGGTGCGGGCTAACCATCCTTGTAGCTGCGCGGTCCGCGGGTCGAAGGTGGCGTCTACTCGACCACTTTGCGCGAGCGCTCGTTCATAGGATCTACGTATTCACTATGTACACCGCGAAAGAGCGATCATAGGTTTTACCGCATTGCTGGACGCGAGACGCCAACGAACCAGGAGAACGTCTCATAAGGGATCCTGGAGGCTAGGGGAACCATCCTTAGCATTTTTGCGAAGCTTTACACGACATCGACGTTGGCGGCCACTCCAAATGTAAAGCCAAACAATATCGTCGCAAAGCGTATCAGCAACGGCTGTTCGAACTACTCAAGCGACAATACGAGCATCGCTCGATCGTTAGTCGCATCAAAAACCTTCCCGAATTGAATGCTGCTCTTGGAGACAGCACCATGGCCCAAGAAACTCTGACGCGTTGAGATACCCTTCCGTTAAAATATTTAGAAGCTGCCGCGCGTCCCTATCGGCAATGGGCCTAGACGTACCTAAGACGCAATAAACGGTCGCGCCGGGATGCGGCTCCTAGGCACTTGCGACGAGGTAAGGACGAAGCCTTTTCTCGAATTTCAAGACGCTCTCGGAAGTGAGTTACGAGAGCGTCTCAAGGCAACATCCTGGTAACCGTCGACGTAGTCCCTCAGAGGCATCGAACGGTCGAGCACGTCGGCGCGGAGTACGTTGGCCGTTAGAACGGAGCCATATAAAGCTGCTTTGGGTTGCTGATGTTCGTCGTGGATCCTTTTATGACCGCTGTCGGCGTGGCGTTTCCGGTTGCTCCGGGTGAGAATATGCGTATCGAGTCGTCGTTCGGCACTGATACGTAAATATTTCCCGAGCTGTCTGTAGCAACGCCCGTCGGATGCGCGACGCTAGTAATATCTTGGACTGGAGTCGCATTGCCCGAAGCGGTGCTGTTGAAGACTAGCACGTTCCCACCATAGTCGGATACAAGAAGTCTTCCCATCCCGGACGTGCTCTGGTCGATCCACACTTCGGTTGGTTGAACAATAAGAGTGTGGGGGCCCGATATAACCTTACTGGGATAAGCGTTGCCCGTAGCGCTAGATGCGAACTCTTCCACGTTGCCGGGATTAGTAGAGGGATAAGCGTTATCATTCGCAACGTACACATTGCCTGAGGCGTCAAAAGCTAGGCTGTCGGGTCCAAATAGGCCGGTGTGGGATCCGCCGATCGTTCTTATGTATGTAAAGCCGCTAGACCGAACGGTTATCGAAGTGTCTTCGGAGGGCGCGTACCAGCCGTTCCAAATGTCGCCGCTAGAATCAACAGCTACACCGAGTGGAAGTCCTTCAGAGCCAGGAGTCGCTTGCGGCGCCACATTTCCGGTTGCGCCCGTTGCGTACTTGTACAACCGAATATGCGGGTCGCTGAAGTTACTCGAGAAGATGTGCCCGGACGGTCCGACTGACACTGACTTTAGTGCGGCGGTTATGTCCGTGCTTGAACCATGTATATCTTGGTATGGCGACTGGGCCGTACTCGTCGTCGGGATGCCGAAAGACAAGATCGATTTATTACCCTGGCTAGCCACGACTAATAGTTGGCCGAAAGTAGCGTGGCGAAGTGACTTCGTTGCTGCTCCTTGAGTCGAGGGATTCGAATTTGCGAAACCATTGGAGGCGGCGCAAGCGCACAGAGTTGATGCCACAACAACTGCGGTTGACGCAAGAAAGATACGCATTTTAAGGGCTCCTAACTTATTTCGGCAAGTATGTCAATGGTATCGCTCAAGGTTGAAAAGGACAATAGCCAATCAGGCGCTAGTAAATAGGGTTAGCTTATGACTAATCGGTTGTTTGTGCACTTCGACGAGCTGAGGAAGCACTCAGGTCAGAAGTTTGACTTACCGTGCAAGTCGAAGATTGGTTTCTAACCGCGTGCGAGATGTTGATTAGGAAAACGCTTTTTAGCGGTATTGTGGTTCGACTTGCCAATACGAACGTCGTTTGCATGCACCATGTCGGCGAGTGAGTTCGTCAAGTGAGATGCGCATCGCATTTAAGGACGGCGACATGCTCCGTCAAGTGACTTCGGGCATGTTGGGTCTTCTTAAGTTTTGCGCTTGGGAAACTCCACCGTGATCTCGGTCCATTCCAGGACATACTCAAAACGCCCATGCAGCACAGTTGTGTTCATAGATCACCAGCCGGGACACAATCTAACGGTGGCCTAGAAAGACGCTTTCGGAAACGCACTTCCGGGAGCGTCTTCTAGGTCATCAAGCCGGCAAACTGTCGGCACCTCTTCGGCGCACGCCTATAAGGCGTCGAAAGCGGTTAACCGTTCAGAAGGGAGCCATGTAAAGTTGTTTCGGGTTGCTAATGTTCGTCGAGGATCCTTTTATAACTGTTGTCGGCGTAGCGTTTCCGGTTGCTCCGGGTGAGAATACGCGTATCGAGTTATCGTTTGGCACTGATACGTAAATATTTCCTGAGCTGTCTGTAGTAACGCCCGTCGGATGCGCGACGCTAGTGATATCTTGGACTGGAGTCGCATTGCCCGATGCGGTACTGCCGAATACTAACACGTTCCCGTCATAATCGGACACCAGAAGTCTTCCCATCCCGGTGGTGCTCTGGTCGACCCAAACTTCTGTTGGTTGAACAATAAGAGTGTGCGATCCCGATATAACTTTACTGGGGTAAGCGTTGCCCGTAGCGCTAGATGCGAACTCTTCTACGTTGCCGGAGACGGTGGAAGGATAGGGATAATCATTCGCGACGTACACGTTGCCGGAAGCATCAAAAGCCAGGCTGTAAGGTCCAACTAGGCCTGTATGCGCTCCACCAATTGTTTTTATGTAAGCAAAACTGCTCGACTGGACGGATATCGAATCGTATTCTGACGGCGCGTACCAGCCATTCCAAATATTGCCACCGGAATCAACAGCTACGCCAAGGGGGAATCCTTCGGCATCAGGGGTCGCCTGAGGAGAAACATTTCCGCTGGCGCCAGTCGCGTACTTGTACAACCGTAAACCGGAGTCTCCGAAGTTGCTTGAAAAAATGTGCCCGGAAGGTCCAACTGACACTGAAGTTAGCGTTGTGGTTATGTCCGTGCTTGACCCATGTATATCTTGGTACGGCGACTGGGCCGTACTCGTCGTCGGGATGCCGAACGATAAGATCGACTTGTTGCCTTGGCTCGCCACAACTAACAGTTGGCTGAAAGTAGCGTGACGAAGTGACTTGACCGCCGCCTCATGAGTCGTGGGGTTCGAAGTTGTGACGTCACTCGAGGCAGCGCATGAGCAGAGGGTTATCGCGGCAACTGCCGCAGCCGATCCGAATAAGAGACGCATTTAGATGCTCCTCAGTTTTAGTCTTGTAGGTAGAGTTTAACATTATCCCCGGCGCTTGAAAAGAACAATAGCCAATTAAAAGCTAGCAAGGATACTAAGCTTGAAAAGAGTCGCTTGCTTGCTAGCTAGCTGCTTGGGGAATAAATGTCGACCGTCCAGCCCGGTTCGGAGTCGTCATAAAGGTTTGGGAATTAGGTAAATCTTACGAGATCGCCCCCGACTCGCCGGCGAGTTTTGGAGTGTTGCTACGACGAAGTCGGCCGGCCTCGTGTCGACGGACCAGCCTTCCGTCGTCATGCGCATGCATCGGCCTGTTCTATCGAAATAGGATGAACGGAGTGCCAATCTCGTACGAACGCTTATAGTAAGATGCTACTCGGTGATCCCAACGGAAATCGAAAGCGATATACCAGGACAACCCGTGACTACGGGCGACGACGAAAACAGACCCTCTAAAGAGAAATCCGGTCGGCGTGTAGTCTCCTGTTGTGACCCGTCGCCGCAGGTAGGTGGGCCAATTTGTGGGCCACGGACCCAGTTAGGCTGACCGACCCAAACTAAACTTGCTACCCATCCACCTATCAGTGGCATAACTCATGGCTACCCGTCAGGCGCAAAATCCATAAACCGCCCGACGATGGCCGCAACCGCGCCGCCCAAAGAATGGCCGGTAAAGAAAATGTGATCTATCTTCCGCCCGCCATATCGCTGCAATATTTCCTTGCAGATACCTCCACTGATGCGCATCGCCCCGCGACCGAAGCCCGCGTGGACTCGGCCATGCGCAGAACTAAACGCAAAGGACGGGGAACAAGGGCGGTACGCGGTCGCCAGCCTAAGGCAACAAAAAAGGTTGGTCGACCAGTCGGCAAATGTGTGTTCCGTTCCGCGGAACGCGATGAACAACTCGCTTCTCACGAGCGTTCCGACGGCGATTACTCCCTGGCTAACAACCACAAATGGCGCGGGCAGGTCGATGTCGATACTTTGAAAGATCGTGGCCACGTCTACGGCGGAACCCTTTGCTGCGAGCCTCTGATAAGAATCACAAGGAACGAATTTAACACGCCTTTGGTGATCAATTTCGTTTTGGGGAATGTGCTCATACGCTAGCGCCGGGAATAAAGCGCAAACATACCACAGGATTTGCTTTTCGTGCGGCGATGTCGCTCGGCGATTCATAAGGTCATGGATCTCACGCAAGGCAAAATCTGACACGGACGTCCTCTCCTTTTTGTCGATTTTTTTAACACACCGCCAATCTTCTCGAACTGAAGCGCGGTTCTAGCTGCCTATGCGCACTTCACTTCAAGCGCTTCTTGCCACTTAGCGCGCGACTCACGACAAGCCCAGCGGGGTACTCGACGCCTGTAATTGCACCGACCTTCTTCCCGCCTGCTGGATAGTCGTAGATGTTAACAATTCCAGTTCCCGAAGGCCCGTCAGCCGGCGTACTAAACGCTGGCGCGATCAATCTCCCATCGTCAATAAAGAAGCCGGTAATATCGTACGACTTCTCCAACGTAACCTTCGCTTTCAGTGTACCAGCGTTTCCGGAGATCGCAAACTGATAGATGATATCTTGAGAAGGGTCCGCGATGTCGAGATACTTACCGTCCCAAACGATTCCACCTGAAAATGGACTCGTGAACGCTTGTTTGAGCGTAATGGGGACGAATTGCTTTGTTCCCTTGGGTAACTCGAGCGATGCGAACTTGTCACCCGACTGCGCCCCCACATAGGTTGATACAAGGAATTTGCCGCTGCTGTCGTAGGCACAATACGTTAGAAGCGCATATCCTTTCGGTAAGGAGATAAGCGACGG
Organism: Candidatus Tumulicola sp.; assembly: GCA_036490475.1. Lineage (NCBI taxonomy): Bacteria > Bacillati > Vulcanimicrobiota > Vulcanimicrobiia > Vulcanimicrobiales > Vulcanimicrobiaceae > Candidatus Tumulicola > Candidatus Tumulicola sp. The sequence goes on along the minus strand of DASXDT010000006.1, from coordinate 752,457 downwards.
CGTTCCCTTCGCGTTCTTGAAGAATGCGACTTGCGGAGTAGGTTGTTGATACGTCACCGCTGGGGGGATGGCCGGCACCGCAAGCGTTCCTGCCGATTGATCCACTGCGCAATTCTCAACGGTGCCTGGTATGCCGCCGAGGATTGCGATCGGCGTCGTCCCGCCATGCGCATATTCAACCACAGCACCGTGGCCTTCACCCGCCTCAGCGGGCGCGAATACGTCTTGCGCAGCGTCAACGCACACGCCTTCGGCATTGCGCGGGGTAGCTAAGACTCCGACGAGCATAGTTCGGCGGTTCGTACGAATAGACAGTGAGGCCGCCTATATCCGGATCAGCGATATACAGCAAATCCTTTCCGGAAGCTGCATGCTCCATCCATGAACTGCGTTTGTAATCGGCTGTTTTCAATGCTTTTGGCACAAACGTTGGTGTCGATGAACCGGCCGTGCCGCAGCCAGAAACCCCAATCGTGGCGAGAGCAAGACCAACAAGCTTCGTAATACGCATAATGCCTCCTAAGAAGAACTTGCCGGTCGAAATATCGCGCCAGCTTGGCGCCTTTCCCCTTCGTTTAGCATGGAGAATGTTCCGCCGCCAAAAATATTAACCGCCCATGACTCCTTTTTATTCGATGTTGGTCCTCAGCCAACGCAGCCCTGACGTGAGACGCGCATCTTATGATTTTATCCTGAAGCGCGGCAGCGTTACCGTATGAAGCAGGCGCGCGCCGTGGCGGACGTGGAGGTCATAATGATAAGTCCGCGTGGCTTCCAGCGCCGCACGCAGCGAATCCAGTTGTGCGGGCGTGTCCCCGTCTTCCCAAGTCCGAACGTCCCTCGTATTTGTAACGCCCGCGATCGCCGCAACTAGCTGTGCACTGAATGCTTCTACAAGCTCGTGCACAACCACGGTCGGACTCACTTCCACAACTTGATCGAGCGCTAAGGGACCTTAGAAAGGCCCTCGCTGTTTGAATTATGCAACGTTGCTTCGCTCACTTTCGTGGCGTGTGAGTGGTCTTTTAGCGCCGAGGAACAACCTTGATGAGATGATCCGCGAGTAGCGGGGAGGAAGTACGAAATTGCGCTCACGGAAATCAGTAATCGCGCGACGCGATCAAGCCGAAATCCGATCCTCGCGTTGTGCTGGTCGAACAATCCTGATTGCTGACCACTTCAAGGTTACAGTTGAACGGGCTCTCGACCTTACTCCTTCGAAACATTACGTTAAACGCCGCACCAACCCGGGTGGGTACGTCAACGCAACTCATTTGTGGGAATTATTGCAAAGCTCGATATACTTACTTAGGACGTCTGCCCCATAACCGTGAGTCGTGGTGATATCTGCGTCTGTTCCGCCAGTCAACGCCAATTCTACAGCATGCCATCCTGCGTTGTACGCACACGCTGCCGCAAACGCCAGTTGACCGCGGCACGATTGGTTAAACGCCTTTGAATCGTTGATCTGAGCGAGTTGTGCGTTCCTGAGATCGCTCACAATAAAGTAGTTGGCGGCCACATAAAGGTTATCGCTCGGCACCATGAGACGATATTTTCCATAGGTCGGATCTTCCGAGTTGTCCCAAATCACATCGCTCGTTATCTGAGCGAGGCCAACACCGCAACCCGGACCACGCGATTTCCCAGTCTGGAAAATATTTTGGCCGCCAGTCTCGCGCCATACGATCGTGGCGAGGAAGCATGATGGTATCTTCGCCTGCGCGGCGGCGTACTGGATATCGTTCTGATAGCGCATCAAGTCTGGATGCGTCGAATCGTCAAACGGCACAAAGTCCATTATTGCCCTCCCTTATCGAATGCGTGTAACTACCGATTTAAGATGTACCGGGAGCAGTCGCAGCTTCGGCTTCTTCGCAGCGTTCTACATCCTCACGATGTTTCGCTCTAGGAGCATCGTGGATGAGTTGTAAGAATTTAACTGCTAAGAACGGCTTCCGAACCATGCAGTTTTAACGAGAACTCGTGTCGGTTCTATGGTGCCTGAAAGGCGAGCAAAGAGTCGCGCTTTGTTCCTCTACGGGGATCAGGCTCAGCCAGGTGATCCACGAGACTCGGTTTGGAATTTTTATCGTGCGTATTCCCACTGGCAGTCAGCAGTGTGCGTCGGGGGAAAAGCCTTGTCTTTCTCTACGTGAGCTTTCACGTCCGGGTGTTGCTTACAGTAAATCGCGCCCGACTTCCAGGCTTTGTCCCCAGGTGTGTAACCCATCTGATCTTCTCCTACAGCGAAAGTGGTCTTAGCTTGATCTAGACTGGCTCCTCCTGATGGGCCGCAGTCGACAAGCATTCTTGCGTTCTTTGAATACGAGGGAACCGTAACTCGCTTTCCGCCGTGAATCGGGCGCTCAGCCAAATTGTGATTTGACGATGTAAGCCCTTCACCGATAAGCCAACCAGCACCGACCGCTCCCGGATATTGCCGCAGCTAAGGTACTTCGCCGACAATTCAGACTACTAATGGAACCCGACGCAACGAACCGGATTCGGCCCGGGCCATCGGTCTCGTCGTGTAAGTTGTGACTTCCCTACCGGCCTCTGCCGTTTAGTGGCATCGTCAAGACCGCAGAGGTTACTTGGTCGGCGCACCTCCACGGATCGCAATTTATCAGCTTCTTGACGCGCCGAAGCGCGCACCGTCAAAACTCTGCACTTTGAACGGCTGAGGCGCCTTTTTACCAAGACTAGGGCGCGCCTGTGCGGCCCTACGGGCCTGCTCAAACCACCCAGGCCTAAGAGAAACTAGCTAGAACAGGTCGGAACCATCTACTAGTCAGGTCAGGCTATGACCTGCGAAAGGTTGCTCCTGTGAAGACGCTTAGTAAGGCGGCGCTTTTGGCGTTGCTAGCTTTCTCTATTTCGGGTTGCGCGTCTCAAGGCGTTCTACCCTCGGCCCACCCGAGTGCTGCCCATCAAAACGATTCGGGCGGAGCGATGACCGGTGACGATTCGGGCGGCGCCATGACCGGTGACGGTTCGGCCCGCGCTACAACCCGCGACGTGGCTGGCCCATCGACAAAGATCGGAACAGCCAACGCCACCTCTCTGAGAAGAGCCACGAGAACACATATGGTAGAGCCCCACCACACGAAATCGCATCGCAAGGTCTGATCGCCGCGAAAGGATGGCGGGACTATGCGCCCGCCGTCCTAATCTCTGTTTGGATGGCGCGCACGGGCAGGAAGATCGCCAATGGCGACTGGTTCTCTCAAATGAAGGAGCATTTCCAGCGGGGGCGCTTTAGGGCATCGGCGCAATACTATGATGACGCTATTCGAGAAGGGCAGCGCCCGGAGGTAGACGCCATACTGCTACGGGCTCGCCTCTTCCTCAAAACGGATAATGAAAAGCTGACGTCCTTCCTGCTCAGGTCAAAGCTGGTCAATCCAAGCGAGATTCAAATTGCCCGGCGAGCATTGTATTTAGGGACAAGTTACACGCGCTTGGGCGACTTCGCCGAAGCTGACAAATACTTCGCTGATGCGAAGGCTGCAATGAAGACTGGCGCGATAAGGGCAGAGCTCGCAGCCCATTTGACAAGGCGCTACCTCGCACAGCGCGACATTGAGTCCGCGCAGGAATGGCAACGAGAAAGCCTGGTTGATCGAAGCTTAGTCGGTAAAGTTCGCAGCGAGCACCTGCAGTCCTATATTTTCGCTCGCACAGAAGCGTACAAAGACCAGGCACTCAGTCTAGTCCGCGTACTGGATCTGATTGGGGAAAAACGAGAGAATTTTGTTGAAGACTATTGCGTCGCTACATACACGTTATCCGTTCTTGCTCGTGAGCTTCCTGTCCCGAGTTTGGCTCGCCGCGCGAAGAGCGAGATCGATTCTGCATTCGCATGGCCCGAAGACTTCAAAACATATCGATTTCAAGCCCTCAAGGGTGTAGCGTGGTGCCAGGCTCTCAGCGGGGACGAACTCAGTTGCCTACGCTATCTTCGCCTGGCAGGTCATATTGCACCGCATCCTGTCTGGCAAGTCGTTCTATTTTGTGATAGGGCCTATTTTGCATCCATCGTTGGCGAGGAGCGCTGGGCTGCAAATGAGTTTAGCGCCGCAGAAGAGCTTGCCGATTCTATCGAATGGCAACAAACTTCGGGAGAGGAGCGAGTCGCCTTGCTGCTACTCGCAGAGCTTGCCGCATCACAAGCACCAAAACGCGCGCCCTACTATTTGGCTCGATTTAATGAGTTGGGCCGATTGCGTAGCCATCTTCAACACCTGGCATTCGATGAACGCTTAACAGCAATGGTGGCCTATGCATCAGGTGTCGTGAGCGCAAGCGCAGGTGACATTCCAAAAGCCCAAGAGCATCTGCGGTCAGCTTGGTCGACGTTCGACCGCATCAGTTACGATGTTCGAGCGGCTCGCGCTGCGATAGCCTTATACAGAGCGACCGATAAAGCAAGATGGTTACATTTGGCCGAAGATAAGCTAGAAAACTATGGTCACTCGTGGCTGTTGAAGACGTTGATTGCTTCGTCTTCTGCTGTCGGATCAAAGAAAATCGAGCTTCCTAAGATGCAGAACCAGGTTGTACAACTCGTATGTCGAGGTTTGTCAACAGATTTGATAGCCGCGCACCTTAATATTAGTCGCAATACCGTCCTGAATCACTTGAAGGCTGTCTATAAGAAACTTGGCGTCAACTCTAGAGAGGCTTTGGTCGTCAAGGTGATGAGCGACGGATTGATCTGAACAGATCGGGGTCTCACTTCCGAAGTCTTTTTTCAATCGGGATGAACCGATAACGAACTCTTTCCGTGGTAAAACATAAACGTAAAGGGATACAACCTCGGAACGAACGAGGCTAGCATCCGATACGCTCAAATCGACATGGGCGTTGGTCTGCTTCTTGAGTTGCACGGGCGTACACCGCATACTCCAGCACGACAATGAACAGAAGGTTGATCTCGCATCCTCAACACCGACTCATATACAGGAGCTTAGAAACTACCGATGTCGTCGATGATATATGCTCCGAGTAGGCTTCGATCAGATCGCAAACCTACGGTTTAGAAAAGCTCATTCGACGCGAGTTCTCGAAAAGTGCCGCCGACCGCGTCCATAATAATTGCCGAGAACTTCCGGACCGTGTAGCGGCCCGGCTCATTCGTGACAAGTACGCCGATGCTAAAGATATCAAAAAGCTGAAGCTCGACCGTAAAGCAGGCAACGGCATTTACTAAGTAAATTACGTGGGCCGCAGATCGTGTGGCAGGTGCGACACGAACTGGACGAATCTCTCCTGCCTGAATAGCGCCCCTTATAAGAATCGATTCGTCCCCTCTCAAGTGACGCCGCATGCGATCTGCTTCGGGGTCGGATAGCCAATCGTCGCCGAGCCAGTACCATGCGGCCTCGTATGCGGCCTTGAACAGCGACGCTGCGAAGCCCCTATTCACGGTCTTGCGCTCCACACGCACCGTAATCGGTCGCTCGAAGACGGAGACTTGGCTAAATAGCTTTTCAGCGGCCGCTTCGATAATTTCGTTATTAAATTGGAAGCCCCGCTCTTCCAGAGCGCGCGTTAGTCGTCGCGTGATAAGTTCTACCGCTTCAATTTCGGGAATCACGTCGATCACGAAGGTTTCAGGCCGTATGGCGACCAGCACTCCCTCGCCGTCTCCATCCGATATATCGAATTCGATGTTCGGAATTGATCTTGCCTTGATCTTGCCGGCGACATCCCGACGCAATATCATTTTGTGATACGGCGCGTCGACGACACTGACTGGATGGCGAGGCAGCACTTCACTCGGATTAACTGGAACTCGGCCGGAATTGCCGGCAAGGCCAAGTTGGGCTCTCCGCGCAGCTACGCTTGTCACCCTTGTCAGCAGCGCATCGTGTGTGTAACCGAACTCGTTATCGCACTTTTCACACACGCGATCAATAGCCCACGAACCTCCGACAGAAAGCGGGATAGGGTGTTCGCCAGCACCGGAACGTGCTGGTCGCTCTTGAATACAGAAGATGCAAAGCATATCGTCGTTTCCTCGGGATAGGGTATGTCCCTTAAGTATTAGGGCCGCAAAGATCCCGATCGGAATGTCGACCTCAAACGATTGATAACCAGCGTAGTATCTCGCTGAGATCCACGGTCACTACAGCAAAAACAAGGCGGGTTCCGCAGAGCATTCATGTGCCTTCTGCGCCCCGACGTGGCGATCCACTAGCGAAGCGCGGGCGTTGCGCTCAGGCCGCTTCGACCTCCCGTGATCAGCGCACCTCGTCACAGCCGGTCAGATTGTAGAGTGCAACACACGGGCCACGCTGGCGAGCAAGCCGTTGTCAGGATCTTCCTGAGAAGCCGACGATGAGCGCCTAATCTGCTGGCACGCACCTGTGGGTTGGCTCCGAAGCTTCGTCGCAGTCCAGGTCGAACGCAACTTTCTAATTACTTGCGAACTGAGTCTCGCACATTCCCGCTCCGGTATGGAACGTAGGTGGCCTGTCCTCATTGAATGGTTTCGATCGCCAGACCTATTGCGATGCAGACGAGCAGAATGAGTTCTCCTGCGCATGTCTTTCGGTAGCTCTGGCCCTCAGCGCGACTTCATTGTAGACCCGCAACTAGAACCAGCGGTCGGACTCGGGACACCTGGTGCTCCTGGAGCGCTCAGGACGTTCCGAACCACCTACGACTCGGCTAGTTTGGGGCCTTGCCGCCCTCCAGGGCCTTGTCGGCTCGCTTTCGCTCATCTGGTGTCATCTCGCGCCCCTTGGAAATGGCGTAGGCAATATTTCGAGAGAAGCCGGCTCGCCGACGAAATTCCGCAATCGTCAAGCCGGCTGTCTCTATTCGGTTGCGGAGCGCGGAGGCTCTTCCCTCATGTTCTGCGTCCCGGTAGGTCAAGCTGCTCTTCATGGCCCTCTAGCAACGAGCCACACTGGGTTGATTCCTCCCAGAGGGGTTCTTGTAATACAAGAAACCCTGAGCTATACTCGTTTCAGCCGAAGCCTGCTAGGAGAACAATGGGCAGACCGAAGTCCCCCGCCCCTAGGATCTCGATCGCCAACGTCCGCCTAACGTCAACTGAGCGCTCCCAAATGGAAGCCGAGTATCGAACCTTGGGGTTCGAGTCACTCAGCCAGTACGTGCGTTACCTTCACGTCGCGTACAGGCAGAGTATGTCAGCAGAAAATGCGCAAAGGAAAAAAGCCGATTCCCGTTACGGGCGGCCGCGTCAGTTCCACCACACACCGAGCGGGACTATGTACCTGGGTGATTCACTGGGGTTGATGCATCACACGCTCGCCCCGAATTCTGTGAACTTAATTATGACCTCGCCCCCATTCGGCTTGGTGCGAAAAAAATCGTATGGGAATGAGGACGCGGATGCATACTTGCAATGGTTCCGCCCATTTGCTGAAGGCTTTAACCGAGTACTTGCTCCAAAAGGAAGCTTGGTCATAGATATTGGCGGATCGTGGAAGCCCGGTATCCCCGCCAGATCGCTCTATCACTTCGAATTGTTGATCATGCTCTGCAGAGAGTACGGCTTTCATTTGTGTCAGGAGCACTACTGGTGGAACCCGGCCAAACTTCCCACGCCTGCGGAGTGGGTGAACATCCGTCGCGTACGCGTCAAGGATGCGATCAATACCGTTTGGTGGTTGAGCAAAACGCCGTGGCCGAAAGCAAGCAATAAGCGCGTTCTTGCTCCGTACTCCGAAGCCATGGAATACCTCTTGAAAAACGGTTATAAGGCGAAATTGCGTCCGTCCGGGCACGACATTTCCGAGAACTTTTCGAAACGAAATGCCGGATCTGTTCCGCCGAACTTACTCGCAGTAGCAAACACCGAATCTAACGGTCGTTATCAGGCATATTGCAAGCAACACGGCATCCAGCCTCACCCCGCACGCTATCCCGCAGCGCTCCCTGAATACTTCATCCGAATGCTAACCGATCCGGGGGACACCGTGTTAGATCCATTCGCCGGTTCGTGTGTAACCGGCGAGGTTGCGGAAACTCTAAAGCGCCGCTGGCTCTGCTGCGAACTCGAGCAAACATATTTGGAGGGTGCGCGTGGCCGGTTCCTCAGCGACGGCACACCGGAGCGACCGACGCCGGTCAAGTACGCGATCCATCAACCCTGCGCTCTCCCGTTAGATTCTGGCAGAGACGAGCCGTTGCCGGCCGACGGTGGCGCTCGGCGGCCTCAGCGATATGTTGCTGAAGAACATTGTGAAACTCAAGAGAGCGCTGGTGTGAGTCGGCTCGTTCGATCGACACCAACCTTCGCCTGAGTGGCTAGTTTCTCGCTTCTTCCCGGCGAAGGCGCCGTCGAAGGAGGTGCTGTCTTTTGCCAGATGTGGAGTCCGTAGCAGCAGCACGGAAAAAGGTCGGAGCTGCGCTAACTGCCTTGCTCAACGACATTTCTGACCGGCAGATTAGCCAGGCAGGCTCGAAGAAGACGCGCGAGCAGCTTCCCGAAATCAGCACAATGACTGGCAATTGGAAACCGGATGGCGTCGATGGTAAGCCGCTCGCATGGCTCGTGCACTTTCATTTTAACGCGAGTAGCGGATCCTGGAAAGCCGTTCTACCAAATGCAACGCATGCCAAACGCCTAACAGGCACCTACAACACTAAAAGTCCGCTGCAAGGCGTTTTGTGCCGCATTATCCCTGTGGTGCGGATAGAATCCGCGGCAAGTAGCGTTCGATTCGAGGCTCACCCGTACTGGGAGTGGGGACTCGCGTTTGTCTTTCCTGGATTGGCGCTTTTCGTCGAACGCGGAAGCTCGGGCGCCACAATTGATTTCGACCCGAGAACCGGTCGCCTCGAAAGCACCATTGACGGTCGCGCCGTCGCGCAGCCCTATGTCACCGCGTCGCTTTTTGAACTTACCCCCGATAGCGACGTCTGGAAGGTCGATAGCGGACAGTTGACATACGGCGACGCGACGAAGGCTCTAACACAGTTGATTAACATTACTCCTGTGGTAACGACACCGGCCGGCGAAGAGAAGAACGAAGAATGAGTACTGTTCCCGTCTACCAAGCCGACGATCCGGCATCATTGGCCGCAGCGGTTGAAGCGAGCCGGACAGCACTGGTAGAATATAACGCTTCGAAGGCGGCCGAGCCGCTGCTACTACACACCATCGCGAAAAGTTCGACTCTGATAGGAATTGACGAGGCCGTCTATCGTCAAGTTGAAGCCGCCATTAAATCGGGGAAGCGCCACCTGATGCTGTACGGGCCTCCTGGCACAGGGAAAACACAACTCGCCTCGGAGATTGCCGCGCAGGTCAGCTCGAACGGATTTACACTCGTAACAGGCTCGGCAGACTGGACCTCGCAGGATCTCATCGGCGGATATCAACCAATCGGCGACGGAAAAATCTCTTTCATCCCCGGCATCATGCTACGCTCCTTCGATCGCCCAATCATCATTGATGAGTTGAATCGTTGCGATATCGATAAAGTGCTTGGCCCAATGTTCACTGTGCTCTCGGGCCACACAACAACTCTTCCTTATCGCGTCGACGTTGCGAATAGGGACTCGGAACAATACCAAATCTTCGGGACCTTTCAGCCTGGGTACGCGGAACCAAAGTATTCTCCGGGACCCGAGTGGCGGATTCTTGCTACGATTAACACGATCGACAAGGCCTCGCTCTACCAGATGAGCTACGCATTGAGTCGTCGCTTCGCTTGGATTTTCATCGACGTGCCGATCGATCTCAATGGATTCTTGTTTGAATTTATAACGAAGCGCAAAAATAAAACATTGACCGGCGGGAATCTTCCTCTAGGAACGATCTTGCAATCAGTAAATTCCATTCGCCCGATTGGCTCAGCACCGTTTATCGACATCATAAATCACTGCCTGGTCGTAGACGCTAATTTCGATTTTTCTGCGGCACCTGACACCGGAACGTCGCAAAGTTACCTGGACGCATTCATGATAAATGTCATGCCAATGCTCGATGGAATCTTGCAGGATGAGATTCGCAAGGTGGCTGATGCAGTGATCGAACAATTAGACCTTGAGCCGGGCACCGCCAGCCGGTTCAAACAACAGATGATTTCCATCGGGTTGTGAGTGACCCTTTAGCGAGTTATTTAACTCGCATTCTCCTGAGGTATTTCCGGAACGGTTCTCCACAAAATGTTACGAATCCGACCGTCCACGAATCGGACCGCGACCTACTATTACTACAATGGTCGATATCGAAACCAGTATATGATCTTTGCCTTCACCTCGCACACAACAAGCACGAAGTAGGGACCGTGCTTCACTCAGAAACCCTAGTCAATCGAGGAGGCATTCGCGGCTCAGTACGCGCCACGCAGACGCTAGTGTTACAGGCACGAACTGGTGACGATGGAATGTTTGTTTGCGACGAACCCTATCGATCGACTTATACTGGGCCGAATCGCGTACTTTTATGGACCCTTAAATACGCTGTACAGTTGGCGCGGCGATTCCGTTTTATTCTCCCGACCGCCGGCACGTACTTTACACTAACGATGGAGCGACTCCGGCTATTAGAAACCGTGCGACATCTCCTACCGTTGGCCGACGTAGCGACGATACCCAGTCCTGGCGACATTCGTGCCGCGCGCTCTTCACGTCGACAACTGTATCGTAAGGCAGCCCTGGCCTATGACCATCTTCGTGCAATCGAGCGCCTTGGCGAAGACGCAATCCGCGATCTGCTTGCCGATGCATTGATCGGCCCCATGGAACGTTGGCGGCAGTTTGAACTAGCTCTTGCGCTTGCAATGGCGGGCGCAATAGCCGAGCGTATCGATACTGATCTCTCCTTGAAAAACATCTTGCCAGGGACTGCAGACGCCATAATTGAGGTCGGCCCGTACGCGGTGCGTTGGCAGCAAGCCGGACCCGATTTTGCACCGCCGACGCTGACCGACTGGGAACAGCGCGAGTTTGATATCCTCCGCGAATACGGCATCTCGACCGGCTATGATCGACCAGACGTTGTAGTCTTTGACCGACGTTCTAATCTTGTCGTAGCAATAGGAGAAGCGAAATACTTTGAGGACGACGACTGGAGGGACCGCGTTCGAGGTGCGACTGCGCAAGTTATACTGTACGCTCGGGCTTACGAGAAGCGACAGAGCGTCGAGGAACTGATCGGGCGATCCCTCATTGCAGTGTGGTCCGTCGAATCAGAGTCACCGAAACCTCTATCAATGCTCTCACCGACAATAACGACATTCGAGGGCATTTGCGACGGCCTCCGCTCTTGGGCCGCGAGGGCTATCACCTAAAACGCGCAGGAGAAACAGCTTCATTGCTTCCAGTTTCGCGATCCGAGTCCAAGTTGAAGGCAAGATGGGTCAGGACGGTCCGCTTTGTTGTACGGAAGCGCAATGGACGACCGCAAGTTTGCCTTGAACATGTCGAGCCCCCCCGATCGCGCAATTCCATGAAGGTACGAGCTTTGGTTACTGCTTATTTCAATAGAATAGTCCGGCTTTATCCCGAGCAAACCAGCATCGTAAGCTTTATGGTGCAGCGTACAAAGCGCCAAACCGTTGCGAGTGTCGTCGCTTCCGAGCGGAGCCCCGACGGGCACAATGTGAGCGGCATCCAGAAGGTCCATCTGAATATCGCAGACGCAGCACGCGTGTTGGTACGCAATCATGATTCGGTTACTGAAGTCGAAACTCCGTATGGAACGAACCACCGTAGTCGCCGCTTTTGCGCGAGGCTTCAGAATGACTGATGACGGGTTTCCCACTAGGGCAGTCATCGCGTTCAGTTGTTGTACGCCATTTGTTCCGGCAACGACCGCATGGATGGAGTGCGCTTCCACTAAGTACGACGCCATAACATCCCGCCTCAGAACGATCGCGCTCTCGCTCGTGCGAGCCTTTGTAAACGCGCAAAAACCGTCCGCATTCGCACTATCAAGTAGACTCTGGCGGGTTTGAATCGCAGGCGATCGACCAAATTTGCCTCTGCGATGATTCGCGTCGGCAGCCAGGTAAACCCGCAACGGTTCGTAATATCCAAGGACTATCGTGCGGACGCCACTTTCGAATACGAATTGATTACCTGAAACGCCGGTAAGTTGAAACTTATAGTCGCCACGAGCAAGGTCATGCGTGAGATGCCAAATATAAACGCGTACGCTTGCTGATGTGCTTCCCAGTGAAACAGAGAACACTTGTGGCCACTCGTCTACCGGTGATAGCAGCAGCATGGACCCGCCACTCGCAGTGACATCCAACCTCAAGCGTTCGTAAAGATCGGCCTTACCTGACTCAAGCTTTGTCATGAATCTACGTACGGTACCGTCTCCATTGTAGCCTGCCCTTATAACTTCGAACGAATCGAGGCGAAGAGTTTCTTGTGGCTCTCGTCCTTTTCGCTGAGCGATGACTATCCATGAATCGCCAATTAATACGTGGGTTACCAGTCGAGTTCGTGGACTTGCCGGGAATGCGGTCGGACCCTACTCAATATCCGTATTTAACTCGGCGCGTGTCGAATGCGTCACGCCCCCCTTCCAAGACCTGTCCGACCAAATCACGAACGCTGGGCAAGTCAATCGAACCAACTGTCTCTATCGGTATCGCCGCGTGTCCAGAGCCCGCTTCTCCTTCAGGAAATAAGCCTGCTATGAGTTCGGCATCCGCCAAAACTGGAATATTTGCGTTGTGCGTGGCAAATACAAACTGACGGCTTTTCTTGGACAGCCGTAGCTCTCGGACGATGGACTCGCTGATAAACGCGTTGTCTAAATCATCTTCTGGCTGGTCGATGACGAGCGGAGCGTTTGTCCCTATTAGCAAAAGTAGCAGTACAGCGGTAGCGCGCTGACCAGTCGAGAGATGATCAATCAAGCGCCATTGAACGCTTCCTTGCGGCGGCCCTACGTTGAGGAGAACTTCGGTGTTGTGAGACGATTCGATCTCCTGTAGTTCTAGCTTGAAGGACAGATCAGCAGACCCCAGTTTTTCGGCCTGCGCTTCAGAAATGTTTGGATATCGCTCCCGAATAGCGCTCCGCCCATCCAGTACACTTCGCGAGAACTCCCTTAGCGAAAATTGGTCGGAGCCGATCACTTCCTTGGTTTCCTTCGTTCGACCGCCAAGTTTTTCAATCCGACGGATAAGCGGCGCCTTGTCGGCCTGAAACAGCACCCTAACCCACAGTCGACCGTTCAACCGCTTAGAGAGACGTTTAGCAGCGCTGTCGTACAGCGCAAACTGTTGTCGTTGGACATCATCCCACTGAGCGAGTAACTCGCGTCGGTCTTCCTGGGACTTCTGCAGCAGCGATTTAGTCGCAGCCAACTCGGCGTTGAGCGGCCTAAGCTCTTGCAACTTGGCCTGCAGCGCGATGTAATCGGTTCCATCAATGTTGTCCTCTTGCAAATCCCGAAGGATCGCAGCATATTCCTCCGCATTTGCTTCTGATCGCAACTTCCATTGCGCCGCCGCCAATTCGAGTCGAGCGTCAGCAGCGCTTAGAACACTACCGATGCCCTCTGCTAGTGTAACCAAGCTCGAAGAAAGGTCGAGCAACGTAGCTTCAACTTCTTCTAGTCCCGCATCAAGACCGCCCTGTTCGCGTGCTGTCTGATTGACAAACCCGGAATCTAAGGGCAATCGAGACTTCAGGTCACGCTGCATTTGCATTATCGGCTCGATGAGCTTCTTTGCTCGTTTTATTGTTGCTTCTTCTTGGACGAGACGTGTTTTGGCGTGAAGTTTAGACTGAACGTTCATTTCCTCGAATCTTTCGATCTTAAGTTCGAGAGCGGGCAGTGCCGAGAGACGTTCCGTTAGAGTATCGATGCGGGAAGAAAGTCCAACTATCGCGTTCCTATTGCTTTCCAATTGCTTTTGCGAATTGATGCGAGAGACGGCTAGATTCTCGTCTTTCTCTACGAATCGTCTCAGCAGATCAGTCATCTGACTACCCGACTTTGCGATCTCTCCAATCTCGTGCTGTCCATAGACCTGAATGCCTTCGAATACCGCGCTAGGTTTTACGTCTAGCGTCTTACCCGAATCGTCACGCACAATAGGTGGTTCCGGTACGGTTCTTTCTATCGTGAACACTTTTGGTGACGGCGTGTGTGTCTTCAGGTAAAGCGTCACCTTCGCTCCATTTCCAAGAACGTAGCGTTGAACATTGCTCGCGACCTTCTTAGCATCTTCGCTTAAGGGCTGAAGATCCAGTGCATAGCGGATACTCTCGATGACCGTGGACTTCCCGCTCCCTCGACCTCCGATTAGAACATTCATCGCATCGTTGAGATGGAGCCGGACGCCGTCAAGAAAACCTCCTATCCATTCTATACCGATGAGTTCCATTCTCGCTCCGGGGGAACGTCGCTGCTCAGTAGAACCCTGGATTCAGGATCTAGGAATGCCTGACGTAATGCGGCAAGCGAAAATGCAGACATTTTTATCAGGCTCGTCGATTCGGGTAGTTTGAACTGCTCCGGCGACCAGACATCATTGCAGTGCAAAATCGCGACGGGCCGCGGTCGGTCATACGCGGGGTCTACATTGCTGATTATGTCCCGGTATTTGGCGTCTATATCTACAACTGGGCAGTGTATGCCGACGGCCTCGAGATTCGTATCTCTCCAAAGCGCGGCTCGGCTACGGCCACCGGCGTATAATAAACCTTTCTTCATGATGGCATGCGGGGCAATAGCAACCCCTTCGTGCTGTCGAATAGTCGATAATAATGCATGTGATTCAAGATCGCACGGATTGTTGCGAGCTCGGTCGCCATCGACGATGCCACAGCTGCCGAGAATACGATCAAGAACATTGATGTCTTTGCTTGCGTCAAACAGGGCTAGAAAATGAATTCCATCTTTAGACTCAAGCTCAAAACCGTTAAAGGCGTGGATGCCGGCTTCCCGAGCCGCATTCGACAGAGTGATGGAAGACTTTACATTTTGATGGTCCGTTACTGCGATCGCCGCGATGCCTGCGGCCGCCATAGCCTCAACCATAGCCCGATTGTAATCTGTCTCGTTTTCAAACGGCGTCGGCTTCTGTTCGCTCTGAACATAATGGTACGGATTCACCTGGAGTGCGCACTTGTAGAACCGCGCTCCATTTGGTAAGTTCAGCAGCGACTGAAAGGTCATTTGACTTTAGCCCTCCCTTTTTTTGTAGAGCATTCGAGGCAGGTTCGCGGTTATTAGCCCTATCACGTCTGATGACCTGGGGGCTATGTCGCGCTCGTTGCGAGCGCCTTTGCCCCCCAAACGCACCCACGGTTGCCGTCCAGCGATTTTCATCATTCTACGCTACGACCGCGACGGCGTCAGGCACCAATGTCGAGCGAAATACCCTGAGCTTTGGAGCGCGACGGTGACACTTAACTCGCCTCTCATCGTCGATCAACGACCTAGGCGGAACGACCGCTCCGGATGGCCAGGTGTCCATGAATACGATAGACCCACAATTGACTGGAACGGCGAGGCTCAAGCGCGCGGCACTTCCTATCAAGGCAGCATGCTTTCCGCATACGAGCGCACTCTAGTAGATCTTGTAATGCTCGGGATAACGCGCAGCCTCCTTGGCTTCAACAACGGAATAGCGCGCACTCTTGAAGGTTCGATATTGCGGTGGCGGGATTGCATCGAGCCTGTTCTGTGTAGCGGCGTATTGACCCGTCAGAACATCAAGCACGCCCAGGTGTGTGCCGCTACTTTCCCAGAACCAAGGATCACTCAAATACTCGCTATGCGGAATAATTTCAGGAAAGACGAAGCCCTTTGACCCGATTTGATTCATCGCCACCACCGGCGCGACCACTGCGGAATTCTTTGGCCCTCCCCTCGCTGCATTCAGCGCATCGGTCCGAGCGGCCGGGCCTTGGGCAAGTCCAGCGCCAGCACGGGTAAACGATCGGTACGAGTTTATCTTATTGCTGACAGCGTCCAAGAAGTACCAATCGTTCAACCAGAATATTCCCTGCGCATCCTCATTCGATCTTGTCAGTTCGCGCGCATCTGGCGTGAATAGCGTGCCGTAAAGATCGCTATTCCACTGGTCGAGAGCCAATGACGGGCTCGGATCGTTAACATCAAAAAAGAACTTCGTCTTCTCGAGCGGCGATCCGAACGTCACGAAGCCGCGAAGGCGCCTCATCGCTTGGCTCAAATCAGGAGCCTGCTCGCACAGGTCGAAAAATCGGATGAGCGCGTCCATCGCGATCGTCGAACCTAGGCTATGGGCCAACACGTACACCCGGTCGTACGATGTTCCATCAGGCCCGGCATGCTTACATGCGGAAACGATGGTCTTCGTAACGCGTTCCAATATCGCTTCGCGCATCGCGAAAAAGTCGAGATTTTCGTTACGAGTCGTGTAGATCTGCACATCGCCAAAAAAATTGACAATCCAAGACTTCGCGATGGTGCGGCCGCCAACGAACAACATTGCCGCCAGCACGAAGTACACCGGCACTAATCCACCCGCCGGTTCGCCAGGTTTGATCGGCAAAACGGCAGTCACGAATAGTAAAGCGAGACCGCCCGCGAGCGCGAGCACGATGAATGCCCAGCGTTCGTAGCGCTGTTCGCCGTAACGGCGCAATTGCTTATCCTGCGATACCACCGTCACGACGGCTTTGCAGACTTGCGCAACAAGAAATGCTCCAACCACTCCGGCGGCAATGATGCCTAACGTCCACGGGGAGAAAATGCTCTCTAGAGTCGTTGGGTTCAGAAGAACGCTCCAGGCACTCGCGACAGCGCACGGCGCCGCGTGTTGGACGTTCGACCGGGTTGCGGGACTCAGCAGGAGGTCCCAAGAGCTCGGCACGGGTCCCTGATGAAGCAGCGCGTTCCAGAAGAGCGGTAGCGAGTTTTTGTGAAGCAGCACATTCCAGGAGTATGGCAATGAACCCTGACGGAGCCGTACGATCCAAGTGCTGGCCGAGGAGCCGGTTTCGCAGCGTCCAGCTAACGCAACAAGACGCGTCATAGTAGCGACGGTGGCGAGTAGCGCCCCCAAAAGAAATGCGACGACCGCGATGATGCCTGAGAAGATGAGACCGAAATCGTAAACCGTTTTCCAAAACCGGGCAGCATAATGCGCGCTGGTGTTCAAAGGGACGAAAACTGATCGTAGCAACCAGGCAGCGACGGAAATAAAAGACGTCTTACCTTTATCAAGGGGACTCCAGTACGATTCTATGACGTCAAAATACGGAGTCGGCTCAGCGTCTATGCCAACTGTCTGCACTCGAGATATCGTTGGCTTGGGCATGTATGACTTCTCGACCTTCGGATCCGGGCGATTATACACGCTCGATTTC
The DNA here is from genome assembly GCA_036490475.1 of Candidatus Tumulicola sp. Taxonomy (NCBI): domain Bacteria; kingdom Bacillati; phylum Vulcanimicrobiota; class Vulcanimicrobiia; order Vulcanimicrobiales; family Vulcanimicrobiaceae; genus Candidatus Tumulicola; species Candidatus Tumulicola sp. The sequence goes on along the minus strand of DASXDT010000006.1, from coordinate 735,144 downwards.
CACGTTCGACCTTGGCCCCAATAGGGATCTACCTGAAGCTCCTTCAGCAAGTTGCTTGCCGCAAAGTCTTGAATCTCATACCTGGGATGTGGCATGACGCCATGCACGACGATGACCGCTATTGCTTCGTTGGCATCCTCAGTTATCGCGGCGCTCATGATTCCTCCATCGCTAGTGGCTTGTTCGCGCAAAGTACGACGCGCAAGCGAAGCTAAGTGATTGTTAAGATCACACGTCGTTCGACGCATGCACGAGCGTCGAGCCGTTCCGGAGCCCTTTCGTGCATAACGCGGGTTCGATCAGTTGACATCGCCCTGTTGGTAAAGCCGCAAAACGATTGAAAGAAAGGCGGGGGCGATGTGCGACTCGGTTGTTGCAATACGTGACTTCGAAAAAGGTGGAAGGAGCGCGACGACGTTGAGCCACGCCCCTTCGATGGTCTTAGTTCGAAATTGGATGGCTCGATCGAACTCGAGTAGGCGTTAATTGGCTGTAGTCAAATATCGCGCTGATCGTCGGCGGATACTTGATGCTGCAGTTCGTCCCAGTGCCTTGGGTGACAGAGAACGAGAAGTTTACGTCAAACACGACATTAAACGTGCAGCGCGGGCCGGTCGAAGCCGCCGGGCTGTACGATATGCCGGCTGACGCGGGAATGCCGCAGAAGGTCGACGCGTTATACGTGATTGTCACGGGACCCGCAGTATCGCCGGCGCCGACAATCGGAAGCGACGAGATCGTCCAGCATGACGACGCGGAGGTCGTCCCAGCAATGGACGCTGTCCAACTGTTGCTGATATCGACCTGCGTAGAAGCGTCCGTGAGCGGTCGAACGTTGGAAGGAATGGAGGAGCTTATCGCCGAGGATTGCTGCTCACTGCAACCGGCAAGCGCCACCCCTAGCGCGGCGATAACACAACATTGGTAACCGAAACCGACAAGGGATGCTTTCATGGAGTTCTCCTAAATTCAGCACACTTTACGTCGATAGGTCCCCGCAAACTTCCCCGGGGTTTCAATACTAGCTCACTAGCCTGATCTAGTGGTACAGACGTTCATGCGCTTGGTTACTTGCTTCGCATTGCGCATATGAAAAGCTTAGGTTCGAACTGACCCCGCGCAACGCGTTCATCGCCCGAAGCTCGACTGCACCCGGGCCTGACATCTCTTGAACGCTGGCTCGGTGGATTTACTGTTCGGACCTACCGCGTGCGTAACTCGGAACGAATGAGCTGCTCACGCTGTGGTACACCGAGGTCAGGAAGCATTTTCCAGATCCCGTGCGCCGAGGGACTCACTTGACGTTGCCCACTCGCCGTGGAAAGCACGAAACGCCGCAAAATCGCGGTACGCTCTAAGTCAGACAAATGCGCGGCGTCGGGCGCTGGCGGATAAGCGCTTCGAAACGCCGCCTCAGATTGGTCGCGAAACGCTAAAAACTCCATGGCGAAGTTGACGAATTCGGCCATCCGGTCATCCAAGGCAAGCCGAAGTTCAGGTGAAACGCGACGCAACAGGGTTACCACTCCGACCAAACCTGTCGCACCAATCGCGCCGGCGACAATGGGATGCAACCTCGCTACATCATGCAGCAAATTCTACAACCCGTGACAGATGAGGACGACCGTAACAGATATGTGCAGTCTTCGCAAATGTCGCATTCGCTTCGATTTGACAACGGCGCTCCCCAGTATGCGCGGGATCTACTTGCTGACCTGTCCGCCTACAAACGAGCACGACATCGGTTTGGCGTATGGCGCGGCCGATTTCTAGAACGCTGGCTTGGCTACGCAATCAACATGCACGGCGGCAACGTCGGCTTGCAGCCGCGAGAATCGAGCGATCATCAGGTTTCGACTCTCGAAGCTGTTGGGACCAGCGTCTCTCGAGGACGTACTATATCGCGAAAGCCTCGGGAAAGCCTTGGATACACTCTTGGGCCGTAGGTTTGAATCGAAACTAGGCTTTCTAAGGGCTTCGAGCAATGAGGAACATGGGATTTTTTACTGCTCCACTAGCTGCCAAAGAGCGCTTTACCTTCGTCAGCTACTCGCTACCGTTTTGGCTTCGGCGTAAACGCGCGCGAGTAAACCCAGGCGCAGCGCTTCAATAGGCGCGAGATCATCAAGGTGCCTATTGGGCTTGATGAGCCAAGCAGCTTTTCGGAATGTCGATGCATCCATCGCCGCCAAGACAATGTCCAGGCCGGTGACGACGCCATTGGCAGACGTTTCATCGAACTGCCAGCGAGGATAGCGGATGCGACGGCCGTCGCGAATTGCCAGCAGTGCATTCGAATGCACGCTCCTCCATGCGGATTCGGCAGACTGGTGCAGATGAATTCGGCTTGGGCTCGAGCATACGGAGAAAATGTTAATCGAGCGACGTCGATCACATCGTCGTCGTTGACATACGGTCCTCGCCGAAGTACCGCTTTGCCGGCCTGATCTGGCCACGAGCAAGCGCTTTCGTTGACGACTTTCCATCGTTCGGTTAGATGCGTACCGTCCAATATCGCGGTTCCTAGCTTGCCCGATATCCCAGAATAATAGAAACGGAAATCTCGCTGCACGGAATGAGAACGGTCAGCGATGGAGAGGTCGTCTTGAGAGCAAGGAAATACGTGTGGACAAAAGGCACGTATCGAGCGAATGGTGGGATCAGATGGCGTTGGCCTATCTTTTGATAAGCAGCGTACAGCCCTGTAGTCGCTTCCGAAACGTCAATTGTAAAGTTCCGAACGTCGTACGGCGGAAATGCGCTGCACGGAACTCCATTGATCCAAAATGACCCGGCTCGCAGGAATCCGAAATCAGAACCCGCTGCCAGACCTTGAACTACGTTTTTGCGATCGAAGTTGCGCTCTAGCTCGAGCGACTGGCGAGATACGGCCCGAGTGACGAACGGCGTAAGAGCCACCTGGACCATCGGTGTTTGTCGTCCCGGGATGCTGACGACATGTCCGGGGAACTCGAGTCTCCAAAGGCGGCGGTCGCGCGGCACCACTTCGCCGAGAACTGCCGGCGCTTCCGATGCCACCTCGTTAGCAGATTCCTTTCGCGGAAGAAAACGTCAAACTGCAGTGCGCGCTCAAAGCCGTCTAGCCTTCTCGTTAAGAACCAACGTTAAGACAACGTTCGCTACCCTGAGGTCTGCGACGCTCCTTACAATTGGAAGATTTCTAAAAGGCACGATAGTTCGCCATGTCTGAGGGCATGTGCGACTAGCTACTTGAGGAAATCGATCAGGGATTTCGAGTGAATTCTGGCCTCCTCGGTCTTGTAAATCGGTTTGTTGTCTGCCCCGAGCTGCCGCTTGCCGCGAGAAAAAATGTGAGCAAATGATGATGCGTACAATTCTAGTCCGAAGCGAACCCGACTGCAGCCCGCACGACGCGCGCGCGCCCCTCCTCTGTGTCCTCGCGGATTACCTCGAGAGGCGAAACGTAACCGAGCCGGCTTGAACAGCCGACGAACCACGAGCGCGCAGTAGCCGAGCTACAAGTCATGAGTATGCTACGCGTGGCTTGTAGCGCTGCACGCAGCGAGCCGACGCGTTTGGGAGCCTCACCGGTTTCCCACGAGCGAACGACGCGCGTTTCTGTCGCACAAACTATTGCAGCAACCAACTGTGCCCCCAGTGCCTCGACGAGTTCATGCACGACTTCGGACGGCGACATTTGTTGAACCTCTTCGATCGCCGACGGAATTCGCAAAAGACGCTCGATGTTTGGATCATCCATAGGGAGCTAGCGTTTCACCAAATATAACTGCCCTTGTAGTGCTTCGGCGTACCCGGCAATGCATGTGCTGCTAGCCAAGTTTCCGTACTCGCTCGGTCGAACACTTGATACCTGATAGCATTATATAATCAGCAACACTGCCCGCACACCGAGCGCTTGCTCAAGTTCGCCAATAATTTCGATTATCCGCGGCCAAACTCCCGCCCGAACGGAGCTACGTGCGCCAGCCGGTCCGGTCACGGTCCAGCGACGCCATGTAGACATTGGGCACTACGGCTCGGCTTCAACCCCGGGTTCTGTTCATCGGAGAATGTGCAACTCAACGATTATCAAGCGAAGTCGCCACGGACGATTCCCTCTATCAAGTTTACGAATTCCTCGAATCCGTTGTTACCTCTGAGTATATCCAGTGGGCTTTCGGTAATACGTGGCAGCGGCATGTGCCCCCATTTCGGGAAAAACTCCTCGGGTATGACGCGTCGCAGCCCAAGCATGGCGTTGCGAAGACGTTCTGCTCCTTCGTTCGGCTCGGGCGAAGACGAATGCAAGGTCTCTTTCGAAAGAGCGCGTTCAAAGATTGGCCGTTCTATCTTGAATAGGTTTGAAGCTAGGGTCAGCCCGTCCTTATGTCGGCCCACGTCATGCCGTACCACGCTTTTGAAGCATCAACCTGTGCAAATTGAGCAACGCGAGCCCATGTTTGTTGAGCCCGCTCCGCGGACCAGATGCTGCTCGATGTAGATCGGCTTGTCGTCGCGGCGCAGGAGCCACGCCCCAATGCCCGCGCCGTCGTTTTCTCATCTTCACCGCCCACACAAAAACGGCGATGCGACGGCAAAGACGTGAGGCTCGCTCGCCGTCGAGCAGAGGCTCAAGCCTGCTGGGCCAAGGCAACGCGCGCCGAGATCGATCGTCCGGTATACTACACGTCGATCGAGCGCGGCTCGCCGCGGCTGAGTGCCTTCCCGATGATGGCTGGCCGTCGACCGGCATGGGTCTCGTCGCCGCATCTCGCCTCTCTTTTTGGAGAGTTGGCCGGCAATCAGCTAAGCCGATGCTTCCGAATTTAGAGTGCGCGTTCTTATGCATGTTCTATGCATCTTGCTATGCGTGCTGTCGGCGCGGTAAGGTTGGCTTGGAGGATGAAATGGAAGCTTTTGGTAAACGCGTGGCCGCTGTCCGGCTCGAGCAAAGAATCTCACAAGCAGAACTGGCTCGTAAGACGGGTCTTGGTCAACCTCGCATTTCACGTATTGAAAATGGAGCGCTTGCCGCAAGTGTCAGCGTGACAACAAAGCTAGGAGATGCTCTGAGGCGAAACGCTCGCGAACTCGTGGCCGCGACGGATCGGGATGGATATTATGTCGCAGAGGCGCTTTCGCCTGAAGAAATAGCTGACGAACTACACATGGTAAGTCTGCAAAAGTCTTTCGACATAGTAATGCTTCGCGCATTTTACGATCGCATTTCGACACTCTTTTGGGCAGTGTACGGCGGACCGTATATCGCGGTTAACGTCAACGCCGAAGCCCTGTACCTAGATCTACGTTCGCGTTGCGCTCGTATTATTGAAAACTCGTCTCTGGATATTCCAGCGCTATACTTTCCCGACCACCTCGACCCCATCGAAGAAGACGACGTGCTGAGCTGGGAGTTCATAGAAGGCGATATTGGTCGTTCCGCTATGGCCCTCAGGCACCTCGAGCATCAGGTCAATCCTTCACTCGAAGCTAGGCAGGCGCTTGAGACGCTCCTAAACGATCACTTAGAGATTGATGTGGCCGATAACGACATCAAACTGATTAGTGAACTTGTCGCAAGCGAGAATCGCAGATGGCTCGCGCGTGTCGACCGTGCATCGCGACGGTACGCTAAAGGCTTTAAGCCCCCTCAGGCGCCGGATGATGATGCGAAGTAGAACCATAGGATTCAGTACGTAGTGGAAGCTTATTGAGTCTAAGCGATTCGTTAGCAAGGTTGATTTTAGGGCCAGAAGTGACCGAGAAAGCCCGAAGTTTAAGCTGGCGGCGTTTCACCTCGCCGTCGGTAGTCAGCGTCAGCTGCCGCCACTCCTAACGCTTGCCATGACTGCACATCTTCATAATCTGGTCCGAAATCAGCGTTGTACATGAGACCGACGCGCCGTTCGGAGATGATGCGATTATCCCGTACTACGGTCAATAGGCCTTTATAGGGCGCCGTGCGAGTTACCGTGACGATATAACCACCACCGTCAAGAGTGTCCCGCCACACGCAATAATCTGAGGTCGGAGGGACGCACGATGCTGCCGATCGATCGTGGATGACGCACCGCATGCTACCATCGATGTTTTTGACGAAGAGATGTTGGGCATCTCCCAACCAAGCTGCAAACGCCTGCGGATCGCGCGTTACGCGGTATATCGGCCCGGTGTCCGTGCGTTGCGCAGACTCGCTCGTCGGACCGTGATTTTCGGTTTTGCGATGGCGTCGCTTCACGAATGTTGACCCGTCATCGGTGAGGCACGAATACCACACTTAGTAGTGCACCGAATATCGCGGACCCGCTATTTAGATCACCAGGAACTGCGCCGCCTTTTCTCGTTTTTTGTTGCGAGCTTATCTGGTGCGTACGAACACCGCGGTCGTCAGACTCAAGAGCATGCCCCGACAGCTTCCGCAATAGCGATCGGAAAACAACGCCAGCCGCTGTGTCGGTCGAAGTCATATGCGGCGGTTTCGAAACTGCCGACGACCCGAAGTCTCTTGTCGCTGACTTGCACTAGATGCGATAATTGCGTGCTGTCGGACGGGAAGCGTCCCGGGTCTGGAGTCCCCGTTCAAAGCCCCACGCTGCAAGGATTGGGGCGGAGGAAGAAGCCAGGACAGCCGAGGTCGCCACTCGGGCTCTGACCGCGACCGCTCGCACCCTTTGACGAATCGATGAATACTGGCATCCGCGACCTCCATGCTGCTCTGGGCCTCAGTACGTGGGAGATATCTCTTAAACCTGCATTTTAATGCCGCGTTCAGCCAGACGTGGCCGGTTGAGCGGCTTTCCCCAACAATGATTAGATGGTCCGAAAAAGCGATCCCATGCTCGGGCTCGGTCGCGCGATTGCCGAACGACGCCGAGCATCCCATAGAACCCAAGAGGATTTGGCATATGAAGCCAACCTTTCGCTACGGCATCTACAGAAAATTGAGGCCGGTCAGACGTTTCCTCGGTTGCAAACACTCTTCGCAATAGGAAGAGCACTTGAAATTAAGCCGCAACGTCTGCTCGATCGCGCCGAAACACTCCAAGACAGCAAAGGGTGACGTGAGGTGAGGATCTAGCTCAGGTTGAAATTGTGAGTCCCGGCCTTTTGGCCAAGGAGACTCATGTGAAGAAAACCGCTTCACCGAAAGGCAAATCGTTGGGATCCTGCGGGAACTCGACGGTGAAACGCCGGCCACCGAGCTGGCGCGAAGGCACGGGCTGCATCCGAATACAATCCGCGGCTGGCGCGATAAATACGCCGGCCTTGAACGAAGCGACCTCATTCGACTCAAGCAGCTCGAATCCGATAACCTGCGCATGCAGCGTATCATCGCTCGCCAAACGCTCGAGCTCGACGCCGTTAAAGGAGTTGATCTCAAAAAACGGCTGGGGCCCGCGCAACGCCGAGAGGCGGTCGTAGCATTGCAGCAGATGGGCCTTTCTCAAGTTCGCGCCTGTATGTACGTCGGACAGCCACGCCGATCGCTCTTCAACAAGCGTCGCCCCGAGCGGGTGGCAGATCAGAAGTTGCGCACCTGTATCGAGCAGCATGTGCAGCAGCGCCCACGCTTTGGCTGGCGTCGATTACTGATTTTGGCGCGCCGCGAGATCCCTGGCACCGGCGAATATCGATTTCGCCGGATTTACCGCGCTCTGGCGCTACAAGTGCGGCCAAGAAAGAAACGCAAGGTCGATCGATTTTATGCACGACAGCCTAAGCACCGGTAGAACATTTCGTACCATGAACATCGTCGATGACTGCACCTGCGAGTGCTTAGCTCTCGAGCCGTCCTTCTCGTTCGGAACCCATGACGTCATCCGCTGCTTTGAATCGATTGCTTTTGAGCGCGGCAATCTGCCCGAAACCGTGCGATTTGACAACGGGAGCGAATTCACAAGCCGAGCAATGTTACAATGGGCTGCCGACCAGAAGGTTGCACTGCATTTCATTCAGCCTGGAAAGCCGACACAAAACGCAAAGATCGAATCGTTCAACGGCCGAGTTCGCGACGAATTCTTGAATGCTCACAGTTTCTCAAGCCCCGCTCACGTCAAAGAACTGGCCGGCCCTTTCAAGACGGACTATAATGAGGTTCGACCGCATTCAACGCTGGGCGGTCTCACTCCGAAAGAGTTTGCGAGGAAGTTCTAGATTGCTAACCCCTCACAATTCCTTCTTGTGCTAAAGACCACCTCACGTCAGTTATCACACAATTAACGTAGATGTTTCCATTGGAGTCGGTACCGCTAACCGGTAGCTCGTTGCATTCTTCCATGGCGCAACATCCTCCAATCGGCGTGAAGATGCCTCCGGGAGGAGCGCTTCGTAAGGGCGTTCTCGAGGTTCAAAGCGCTGCTAATCGATTGATCCTTAAGGACGAGTGAACGGCTGAAGCTCTACTTCGCCGCCGTGGACCACATACTGCACTTCTTGTGAAACGCTCGAGACGATCGGTAAACGGCGAGCCGAGCGCACCTTCACTTCGTGACCGCGCCGCCGCTCTATTTAGCGCAGGAAAACAGGTTTACTCATCCTTTCGCCCTTCTCGTCCGGCGGCCATATTAAGAACTAAAACGAACAAGCAGATTAAGCGGCCTATTGACAGCCTAAGCCGTGCGAGCTAGCCTTAAGTAATCACTTGCGTGGAGTCGCGACAATGTCCGAAAGTACCCCCACACCTGCGCCGGTCGATCGGCCTCATCGATCGAGTTCTAATGCCGCGACGGCTGCAGGCAGCCTCATAGCTGGATGCATAAAGTTCTTCGGTAGCTCTGCTGTCATAGCGCTGCTTGGCTGGCTTTTGTGGTGGGCGCATGCAGTTTGGAGCGTCGGCCCGAGCGTCTTTTCCGAGCAGATCGCATTCGTTGCGGGGCCAACGATTCAAGTCGACACCGCTCACCCGCTAGCGCTACAATCTTATCTCGACATCTATCTCCACACGAAGGCGTTCGACGAAAACGGCAATGCGTTGACGAACGTGCCGGCGGATGCGCAAAAGCGCCTCGGCTTTTGGGTTCACTTTCAGTTCGTGCCAGACGATTTTGGAACCATCGAGGTACGGTACTTCTTCGCCGAACGAACCCTGAAAACGAGCACCGCGCTTTCAACGCTGCTGCGAGAAGAAACTCCCGTGCTCGTTGACAACGTGTTTGCGCTCAAGGGCCGCCAGTCCGCAGAGTATTTTTTCGTGCAGAAGCCACCGGTCATTTCGTCAGGTGAGGTGATCTACTTGGTCTTCTATCAACTCGGAAAGGTTACTTCAACAGGACCACAAAAGCAGCTACTTGCGGTTATTTCGACCCCAATCGATACTGGACAATAAAAGGGGACTTCATGAAGCGGTTTGCTCTAGCCATGGTTTTAATCGCACTCGCGCCTTTATGCGCGACGGGTAAAGTGGATGCCCAGGCACAGACGCCCGGAAATCCTCTGAAATTGTGTAATAGAACTGCAGGCTCAGTTTCAGCGACGTACACGTTGCGAGACCTAGCCGGCAGCAAGCCGGCCGAACTTTTTATAGCCCCCGGGGCCTGTCAGTCCATATCGCTTTCCGGATACATCGGCAAAATTACGTTAGGAGGGAAAGAGTTAACCGGATCTGATAGGTCGTTCTCGAGCGTGGAGCTTACACCGTCAATAACGAGCGTGGTCGTCGTCACATTTTCTTCGCAATGCGCTTCGCTGATTGTCGCCGGTTCGGGCTACTGTTTGTATCCGCAGTAGCGGCAAGTTCTACTCAAAAGCCCCAGGACTCTGAAATGACGCTCGTTGACATTCTCCGACTGATGGTGCACGGCGTTCGTGTCCGTCTTTGGATAAAGTAGCACCGGTTTCAGCGGTCTCGATGTTGTGGGAGATCGCGACGCGCGTCGATTAGCAATCGAGTTTTTGCGATTAGGCGTACATAGACAGCGATAGCTCGGAGCGCGCATAATTATAAGCGCATCGCCTATCCCACCATTGTCCCGAGCTCATTTGTGACGTCGAGAATGCGACTCGGTCGACAGTCAGCCATCGTCTTCTGTCACTTTAGCACAACCAACTATCATATTGTTCTTCAAACAGCAAAATCGAAAGGAATCCAGTCGCGTCTCATATTCTTCGCGCTCCGCGGCACAGTCAGTTCGAGCCCGGTTCAAGCGAGGGACTGAGTTCGGGGTCGAAAAGCGCGCCGAATCGCACAAATGGGCCTCGTGCAGATAGCACTGTGCAGTGCAGTATGAGCCGCCGATCGCCAAGGCCGCCACGAGAGCCTACCGAGCCCGGATCGCCACTCCGCTGGGCATAATTTTAACCCAATTGTGTATCTTAGTCATTTAATTCCAAACGCGGCGCGTTTCGTCCAGTTGAAAAATCGAGGATAAGGTTCGACTCACACGGTCCGGCTTGACGTCTCTACCTCGCTTGAGCTAGTATGGGCGCACAAACACAAGTTCTTTTGTCCGCACTATATCCGCTATTCATGTAAGGAGAGGTCGATGTCTCCGCTTTTTCGTCTGCTGCCAACGGTAGCCGCTTCGCTTGCCTTGCTTACGGCTTGCGCTGGACAGAACATCTTAAGCCCGAGCGCGGGCACTCCGTCCGTAAGCAGTAGCCTCAACGCGCGGCCCGCGGTTAAACGATCCGGCGGACCGACAGTTTACGCGGAAAGTATAAACGCCTCAGGCCTCCCTTTCGTAGCCGTCTTTTCTAAGGGTGGAGCATCGTTTTCACGAAAGATTCAACACGGCGCTTCACTTGCTGCGGACGCTAGCGGTAATGTTTATATTGCGCACGACCCTGTAACCGTCTACTCCGACGCCGGGAAAACGCTCGTTCAGAAGTTTCGGGTTAAGAACGGTCCGCGAGCGCTAGTTTATGGCGACGCGATCACGGCCGATGGTCTGGGCGACTTCTACGTGGAATGTGGACATCGTCTGGTTTGCGAGTATAAAATCGGAGACCAAGGGCCGATACGGGAACTTAGCGTTGGAAGGTTCAGCGCCATAGCAACTGACAGCTCGGGCAACCTCTATCTCGCAGTTGATAACGCGGTGCTAGTTTACTCTCCGGGCAGTACGTCTCCACAACGAACGATAACTAGTGGCGTCGTGGGTCCCGAAGCTCTCACTGTCGACCCGCAAGGAAATCTGTACGTTGCTAATGCGAGTGCTGGTACGAATGATACGCCGGACATCGCCGTGTATGCTCCTGGCGATAGTTCGCCAACGCGGACGATCAGCCAAGGTATCACGAACCCGTCGATGCTCCGCACGGACTCCAGCGGAAATCTCGGCGTCCTCAATTTCACCAACATTGCAATTTACGCTTCCGGCAGCAACTCACCGTCGAAGGTCATTACGCAAGGCATCGCCGGGGCTGCCTCGATGGCTTTCGACCAGTCAAACAATTTGTATGTAGCGAACGTCGGTGCGACTAATAGTGACCCTGGAAGTATCACGGTTTACGCGGCAGGCACGTATTCGCTAAGCGAGACTATAACGAAAAACATTAAACGCTCGAGTAGTGTCGTGGTCGGGCCCTAGACTCTTCACGCGACGCACGCGCAAGGACCAGCACGCGCTAGTGATTTCCGGGACCTCAGTTACTTTTTGTGGCTTAGGAGTGCCGCGAGTTCAGCACGCAGAGCTTAGCCACCCTGATCGGCACTACAAGCCCGGATCGCCGATCGGCACGGCAAGCCAGTTGTCTCGTCTTGAAGCGCCTCGAGGTTGTTCGTAAAGATGCGCCCCGAAGGCTCCCAGCAGATTTGTGCGACCGTCCGTAGGCTTTCGACGAGATAATTATGGAACGTTTATGGTTGTAGGCGTAGCACATCGCCACAGAAGATTTGCTCAGCGAAATCGTCATAGTCTGCATCTTCGAACCCACCCGGAAGCCCTGCACTGACTGGTTGGAATCACGGCGCAACGGCTGTATAGCTCGACCCAACTTTCATGTAGCTCGCAAGATTCTAGGGCACTACGCGTCAGCGATCGCGAATATGACGAATCGGTGAGCGTATATTACGTTTCCGCGATGGGGCCATTCCATCCGCTCAATCTGAGCACATGCCCTAGCCTCTACAGTCGAGTAGGCGCCCGTATTCGCGCGATCTGTGGCCGCCGCGGAAGACAGACGTCCGCTCGGAGCTGATTGACCAATGGGTAACGTCAGCCAGTCAGAACGTGACCATTTCGTACAACAACCACCGTGTTCGGAAGACATGTTTACGCTTTTAAAAAAACGCAGGGGGTCTCAACATTATTGAGACCCTCAAATCGAGCAATGCGCATGGAGGATACGGTAATGCCATCGTCACGCAGCTCTGTGTGAATGTGAGAACGACCGTAGGTCGCCCTCGTTCCGCACGTTGGAGACATCTTGCGCGTCCCTGATCGCAACTTGGTGAACAAAGTACCCAAAGACGCCGTAGGGGTTGTCGATCCGATGAAGAGGTGCATTGTTGTCGGCTTGATCTCGCTCTGAGCCGCCGGCCTCGAGTGAAGTTTTGCCGGGAGAGGACCCAAACCATTGGCTAGCTAAAAATAGCCGGTAATTCGTTTTTGGACCGGTGCGAAGCCACAGGTCTACCGGGTAAGAAGGAGACAATTGCGTGAGTTCGACTCCTGGCATCTTTAACGTACTCGACTACGGAGCCGCTGGCAACGGGATTACTGACGATACGCCGTCGATTCAAGCGGCCATCAATGCTGCCTTCGTTGCAAACGGCGGTATCGTTTATCTTCCGAAAGGCACCTACCTTATTGACGGAGGAACGATCGTCAGGGGATCTGCTCCGGGCGACGTTTCTGGCGCTCAGTGCATGGGAACGGCCGCAATGCCGCCAGGAGTCAGTTGGGCTCTAGAATCGAACCTGCAAACGGGTTACGCCGGCCCAAACTATCCCTACTCACTAAACCCGACTGGAGGAGGGACGCTGCCGGACGGCATGTTGCCCAATGGTCCACTTCTGCTGTTCGACAATGTGACATTGCTTGGGGATGGGCCCGACCTTACGATCCTGATCGCCGGAGAAAACATCTACGACGGATGGATTTTCAATCCGGCAGGTCAGATGTATCCGCCCCCACCGGCACACGGAAGTCTTGTGCCGCTTCCGCAGCTCGGTGCCATCATCACGACGTGGAACAACTGGGCGTCTTGGCCATTAATGAGCTCCTCGGGTCCTGGCTACCCTGACGTCGACGGTTACGCGGCACATAATTGCTACGTAAAGGAACTATCGGTCGACGGCCAAGCTGACCAGGGAGTGAACGCCGGGAAACCGCTGCATCTTTTCGATCCAACGGGCGTAGGTTCGAGTGACGTGATTAACCCCGAAATCGTGTTTGCAGAAGGGGCTGACACCAGCATACCGTGGGGCACGTTGTACGGGGCCGCCGTCTCGTTACAGATGACGCTTAACTGCGGCGTCCAACGAGTTCGAGTGATAAATGCGAATGTTAACGGCATCAACCTCACCGGCACGCAGAATGTCAACGCGCATGCGAACGGGCCAGTTCCGGAGTCGTTCCAACAGCTCACAGCACCACTGACAGGGAATCCAGACGGCTTGGATGTGTATGTACCACCGGTGGTGATGGCGAGCATGTCAGCCTCAAACGTCCCCACAATAAACGGCTTCATACGCGACTGCGAAGTGGATCTCAATTTTCCTTTCTGGGTAGGAGGCACCCGGCCGGAATCCGGACATGGAAGAACAGGCGGTAGCGACGGCAGCCTTCCGATCCGAGCGGTCGGCTGTGCCTCGGTGGTGGTTGCCGGCAATCGCGTTGGAATCCACAACCAACCATCGAATTTTGCCCAGTTCCCGCCCGCTGCGCCGTATCAAAACTATCCAGAGGTTCCGCCCAATACGGACGATGCAATGGACTGTCCCGGCTGCTGGCACATGCTAATTATTGATAATATCATTACAAACTGTGGTGACGGCGTGGGCTCTGAAGGGAACGGCGTGATGACCGTAGCTCGAAACATTTTTCACAATTTTGGGTCCGTTGGCGTCGACGCGCCGTCAAATTCTGGAAAGACATGCAGCCAAACGATCATCGCCGACAACGTCTTCTTCCTATCGGCTGACTCCGGTCAACCGCAGATGGCCATAAACATTGACGAGCAAATCCCAAGTTCGCCAGGTGGCCTTGATCCCTACCGTAGTGGCCAAAACTTCGGCAGCGGCGACGTGTCACAGCAAGCGACGTCCCAGCAAGGCGATCTCATAATTTGTGATAATGTTTTTTATGGCCCAGGCAACAACATGATGATTAACCTCGCCGCTTGGGGCGCCATTGTTAAGGGGAATATCTTCGACTTTGCAGCAGGCGGGTCAGTAGAACCTGTATATAGTCATACACCTTACAACAATCCGCTTGAGTTTGTCGCGGTTGGAAGCGGAACGGACGGCTGGCCATTTCCCTCGTGCACAGGCATAGCAGTAAAGGGCAATCAGATCATTATCTCGGACAACATTTTCCGGAACGCTTGTCCTGCAGGGGAAACAAACGAGGACGTTATTGGGATATCATTCCCGAACAGTTTTCCCCCACCGCTGCAGGGAGTCGATACCACGCGGGTTATCATTAAGGGCAATATGTTCGACGGAACAATTGGCGTACCAATTCAGGACAATAGCTCCGGCTCGGACGGCCTGCTGGGCGTGCGGATCACAGATAACATCGGCGTGAATCCTGTCGGCCCACTAACCGTCTCACTGGTTGGCTCCTCGCCGCCGAACGGTACGGTGTTTGCTAATCCGTATCCTTATGACTGCCTAGTGAACGTCGCCGCTGGAATGAGCACGGTAACCGTGCACTTGTACGGCGTCGCTTTTGGAGCAATCGCCACTGGCCAGCAACGCGCGTTACTCGTGAAGGCTGGCGGTACGATAGAGCTTTCCTGGTCAGGTGGCGCAGCGCCAACATGGGCCTGGGCGGGCATGTAAATTAAGTAAGAAGTCGTTCTTTCTTTCCTCGATGCGATTGGAGAAAAGCGTGAAACTCGTAATCAATATTATGGCGGCCATCCTGGTTGGTGGAGGGTTCGCGGCGTGTTCCGGGGTCAGCAACGAGCCGATGACTGCCAATACGACATCGCTGACTTCGGTCGCCGGTCTCGCGCAAGCCGCTGGAGCGAAAAGCAATGGCCGGACGCTTTATGCAATGAATTCCGATCTGTCCTCCGGCGGCTTCTCGATTGCCGTCTATTCTTCCGGCGGAGCAAAGCTTCTTCGCACCATCTCGGTTCCAAAGAGCGGTTCTCCGGCGTTCGGCGTCGGCACCGACGGCTTGCTGTACGAATCGGTTTACGGTGGAAACAGGCACAGTCGTCCCGTGCTCCGCATCTATGGCAAGCGTGGCTCGAAACTCGTTGACACTTGGCGCCATCAGAAGCCCGCCTATGTCGACATAACTCCCGATGCTTCGGGAAATCTCTATACCACCTGCGGCATTACCGTCTGCGAATACAATGTCTTGGGAAAGGTTTCGCGTAAGTTCCCCCACGCTACGTCTCCACTCGCCGTCGATAACAGTGGAGACGTTTCCGTTTCCGATTGTGGAGGCAAAGGTTACAACGGTGTCGAGTGTGTCTTCGCCCCGGGGCAATCCAAGCCGTATTGGACCGCCAATGCGGGTACTGTGATTGACGACGCGGCATTTGACCCAGCCGGAAACCTATACGTTGCAGTCGCTGGCGAGAACGGGGCCGTTGAGGAATTTGCGCCAAATGCCGAATACGCAACGCGCACCCTGACGGACGGCATAGTCAATCCCTATGCGCTCGCTTTTGATGCCTCGGGCAACGCGTACGTTCTGAACCAAGGCAAAGTAACGGTTTTCCCTCCCACGGGAACGGAGCCAATCCGCTCCATCACGCAAGGTGTCGGCGGCTGCGGGCTTCACAGCGCTTGCATCCATCCGATCGCGTTCGACGGCACTGGAAGCCTGTACGTCGCCAACTATACTGCAAACAACATCACCGTCTATGCCCCGAATGGGAGTACTCCCATCCGTACCATTACCGTCGGTATCGAGAGTCCGATAGGACTCGCGATTGGTCCTTGAGCTCTGGGTACTCAATGAATCTCCGTAGACGGCTAGTTGGGAGCGGGGCCGCAGATCCAGTGACCGCCCCGATGTCTGGACCAGCGGGACTCGCGAAAAAACGGCAAACTTTCTATCAGCACACTTAGTCTTTGCCAATGCGAAAGCCACTCACCCCGAACAAGATCGCATCTGCGTTACGACAAGCTGAGGCCGGCGTTCCAGTCGCTGAGATCATTCGCGAGATCGGTATTCACGAGAACACGTTCTACACATGGAAGCGTCGCTTTGGCAGCCTAGGCACGCCGGAGATCAGCGAGCTGCGACAATCTGCGCGATCAAAGACGAACACGGATTATTCGGCACTGCTACTCGATCAGGAGGGTGTGATCGTTAGGACTCTATCCAGGTTGTCGATAACGGTCTCGTCGCAACAACTTTTGCCAGAATCGTGGCTTGAACGGATACCGGCACTCTTCCCCTACTTTCTTGCGAAGATGCACAAACTATTTCAGATTGGGAAGAGAGTCTGCGCCTACTATATTGCAGTACATTTCTAGCTAATGACCTATCGCTCGGCGTGCGCATCTAAATAGAGCTACCATCTGGAGGACAGACCATATGAAGACGGCGGCGAGAAGAAGGAACACAAGAAACCAAGCACTTCTGAGAAAATCAAACGTCCAGAGTGACAGATGGCAATTGAGAATTATATAGGTCGTCGCCGGGAGTAAGAGATACGTTGCGCCGCCGCTAACCAAGGCTACGGGTAGAGTACCGTACCATAACGTATCAAGGAATACGCGCCGCACACCGGCGCGCGCAAGAGGCCCTTCGGGGATGGACGTTCGCACGGCGTCCAGAATCTTCTGATACTGAAGCCCGAACAAGACGACCGCAAGTGCGAGAAGCGTGGATATCGCCTGAAAATTATCTAATAATTCTTTGTCGAAGTTGACTGGCATGTTCCGTTCCTATGCTCTTAGCCCTAACGACGCACAAATTGCATTATACGTATCTAGCGGGATCGCATATCTGTCGTTAGTGCCCTTAACCTTTGAGATTGCACCGAACGTCGGCGCCACAACAGAAGACCGCATTCTGAGCCACTCAACGATGTGTTTCGAGACAATCGTGACATGGTGAGCAACATTATCAACGTTCGGAACCTTTGCATCGAACATGATTTGTAGCGTGTTAACATAGGAAGGCTGTAGCGCAGCTTGCTGTCTAGCGCTGAGATTCCGCAACAGCGTTGTTGCATTCGTTTCCGTGATTCGCAGCAACTGCGTCAGCTGCAGCTCGGTTGGTATACGCATCCCAAAGTGGTATTGAATCAAATGCAGAAGGCGGCGCTCGTTGATTTCGGGACCAGAACGAGCTGGGTATAGGCCTAGAACGGCATCTGAAAACTCCCGTAGAACGGCTTTTGAGACGTTCGTCATGGTTGTTTCGAGTTCGGCATCTGTAGCGACTCCGAAAGCAGCCTTTAACGCAGTTCGTTCCGCCGTCGACAGAATGTCGCGAAGTGAAAACGAAATCGGCATCGTAACCCCCAGTTGCTAGCTTCGAATGAATCGAAAAGAGTTCGTCTGTATCCTGCGATTCGCAGAGGAGTGATCGGCGCAACGTATGTCATATGCTCGCTCGCCCAACCGCCGTTCCAAACGCAGTGCCGAAGGGCAGTTTCCTGACAGCTATCGCGTTTCTGCGCATAGAGGCGAGGACACCAGGCCAAGGAGTGTAAGCTTCGTGTCACGACCTTCGCCTTTTCGGCGAATCTTGGCCCGCTCGGGTCTACGTCCTAGCCGCATAACCGATCGGCCTTTTGTAAGCGCCGGCTTCGCAATGGCGCCCTGCTTTGTTCGGGACACGTTGTTCTTGGCGCAGACCGCAAACGAAAGGCATTCGTAAACTTCTGTTTGCAGACCGTCTTCGGAATCGCCGGTGAACCAACGTTGCCTGAACCGGAACGGAGTTTCGATCCTGGCATGCTTTTCGGTAAGAGCAGCCGATGCAGCAGGCCGCACTTGCACCACAACTTGGCGACTTCGTCGGCTTTATCGTCGTACAGATCGCCCTGGCTTGCGGCTTGCATCAGATCCGATGCGGACTTTGCTCTAATTGACAATGCATTGCCATCGCGCTAGCATGACGACGCTTTCAGTGTTGGCCGGAACATGGCTACGAATGAGAAGTCTCAAGCTCTCCGCAGAGTGCGTCGGAACGATTAAGACTGAGGTATTGCTCCGACGTCTTTTGTAACATGGTCGACGCGCTTCACTAACCGAAATTTAGGGTGTTCGCATTTTCCGCAGGGCGGAAACTTGTCACCTTAACTAGATTATCTCTCGGTAACCGTGCTCGGCGTCATAAAACTTCATAGATCCCCGAGACTTGACACGACTCGCCTGGCTTTGCATCGCTAGCAGTCACTGAGTAACCTCCTCTATTATCCTTAACTTTTCATAAGGTGTTGACAGTCCGATCGCTCATGCTGACAGTGCGATCAAGCTCGTAAAGCGCGAGCTTCGGACCCGTCGAAGCGTCGCGGCGTTCAAGCTCGCTATCGAGAGCGATGCCTCACCGAAGGAGTCAACAGTCTTTGCAAAGCGGATAGCCATTTGTGCCTTCTTTCCGTTCATTTTTTGGAATGTCGCGGCCCGCGCGACAGTTCGTATTGTTGTGATACACACGTTCATTAACGGGCTTGAGACCTTCGTTGATCGAGTAGTAGTCGGCCATGATATCCCCAGTCTTCCGGCAAGGGTTTGTTGGAGCAGCAGAGGCTGCGCCAACGGACGCCCTGTTGCCTTAGAAGCGCTTTCCGTAGTAGCTTAAGTTTGCTGGCTGATTTTAGCTAGCTACCAAGCTAGTCCTCTCGACGTTGCGTCGGGTGGGCTGCGGAGGCACAACAAAAATGGCGCTATTTCTAGCGTTTCTTCTCCTGTTTTCTCCGACCGGTCACCCCATCAGTTCTCATGGAGGGCCTGTGGTCGCGCCGCTTGGCGACGGAAGCACGGGCGGCATGCCGGGCGGCTAACCCCTAGAGGGGGAAGGGGCAACTCAAACCCCTTCCCCGTATAACGCGGCGTGAGTACTTCTCGAAACGCTCTCAAGACACGGCAATGGCACGACGCTCTCAGGCAAGCTTTTAATAGCGGACAGTATCGCAAGGCTGCTTCAATCTTCGAAGAGCATGAGGGTGGAAGCGAACCGATTGATATCGTCCTGGTAGCAGCGTCTTCTCGTATGCGGACTGATCCTGCGGAAGTGCTTCGCCGCCTCGTTGGTTTGAAAGTGCCCACTTCAAACATTCGCCTGTCGATCGAAAGGGAGAGCCTTCTAGCGGAAGCACATGCTCGCACTGGAGCGTTTGATGCGGCCGACGAAAATCTCCAGAGGGCAGTCCACGCGGCGCTTCAGCTCGGCGACCCGGAGGTCATCGCGGCTCTAGGATATCGAGCCGTGCGACGTTATCTTCTGGAAGAGCGTCCGGCTAATGCTCGCGCAAGCTTAGAGCTAGCGCAGCGCGGAGTATCTCGCCGAGCGGCTATCTATGCCGCGTACTGCGAAACGCTCATTTTGCCTTACGAAGAACGCGTCTTCGAGCAGGCAAACAAACTGATCGAAGTTTTGCGATCGATTGATCCTGCGGGCACAGATTTTACGGAGATTCGTGTGTGGGGAACGCATACGCTTGCGGCTCTCGCCCGAGAGTTGTACTTACCTGCCGCCATACCGGAGGTCGAACGCCAACTCGACGGGGTCCCGCTGCCGGAAGATTTTGCTCACAACGTTTTTCAGGCGTACAGAGCGCTGGCTTGGGCGAAGGCCTTGCAGGGTGATTATTTCAATGCTTTTCGAAATCTCAAGAAAGCGACGTCTACGAGCGACACCATTGCTTGGAAGGTGGTCGCCGCTTGCGACCGCGCCTATTTGGCCGGATGCTTTGACGAACATTGCTGGTCACGCGTGGAGCTGGACGAGGCCGAAGCACTCGCCGACACCGTAGATTGGCACTCTACGCTCGGCGAAGAACGAATCGGTCTCTTGCAATTGGCCGAACTATTCGGCAAGATCGACTCAGGAAGGTCGGCTATGTACCTAGCACGTTACCGCGAGCTTGGAGAACTGCGTTCGCCTCTGTATAATCGTCACGACGCTCGTCGCTCAGCTTATGCGCAGTACGCAGCCGGAAGTGTCGAGCTCGCGCTCGGCAACCGAAAGCGTGCGCTCACCGAACTGCGTGCCGCACGAACTGTTTTTGAGCGCTTCGGCTTCGACGCACGTGCCGCGCGCTGTCTTCTCGACGAGTTTGCGATCACGCGGAATCGGGCGCTCCTTCCGTCCATCCGTGAGCGTCTGCTGCATTACCGCGAGAGCTGGCTCTGGCGAGAATACCAAAAAGTGTCAGGCCCGGCTGAAACGCTTCTGCCTCCGATGCAGCAGCGCGTCTTTGAAGAGCTTTGCGAAGGCAAGTCCACTGCGGAGATTGCCCACACCTTAAGTCGAAGCGAGTTCACGATTAGCAATCACATCAAGCAGATATTCAAAGCCTTTGGGGTTAAGACGCGCCAATCGCTTCTGGTTGAAGCCGTTCGTCGAGGTATGGCCCCGACGATGCGGTGACCCAAGATAGTGCCCGCAGCGAACCGCCCGTCCATCGGCAGTTGTCTTCGGCTACGGATAAAGGCCTAGGAAGTGACTCAAACGACCAAACGATAGTCGGCTTGAAGCGGCTAGCTGCTCTGTGCTAGTCGCGGAGCAATTGGCCGGATGCGATGTGGAGTCGGCTTGCCCAAAGTGAAGGAGCGTTGGTGTTTATCCTACCCCCGCCTTAGCGCGGCATCCTAGATGCTGAGACCTTCACTGGAAATCGGTGTTCTAGCGAATGATAGCCGACATCCTGAAGCAACTCTGGGTGCTTAATTAATTGTTGCCTTTGTCAGGAGCGCCCTCCGGGCTGAATAAAGCACGCAGAATTGTTTTGTTCGGCTGATATAGCACGCAGATCAGCGAAGAACTGGGGTCTTTCCTTTTGACCTCAGCGGGAGTCGAAGCGACACCAGCGCACTACGTGATAGCGCCAACGGGAATCGAAAGCGATACCTTTGGTAGACCCGACGTGACTACAGAGGACGAAAAAGGCGACATCTAAAGAGATCGCCGCGTCCGTGTCCTAGCCAGGCTTTTATTGTCTGCGTAAGTCCGTGGGCCAATTGTGGGCCACGGACCCCAGTTAAGCTGAGCGACCAGCCTCGATGACGTGAACCTCGGAACTGTCTTGTGTGATCTCAAAGGGCTGCGGCGGCCCGTAGGATTCTAGAACTGGGACCGCTGGAGGGACGGCTTCCGCCGCATCAACGATCGCGATAATTTCTGGCGCCAGGTAGATGTGTTCCTTATCCTGGCTATTAACGCGCATGATGATTTTTGTTTTTTCCAGCCGTTTGACGGTATCGCGCGCAGACTGCCATGAAAATCCAGTCGCACGTTCCGCTATCTTGTTCGTCATTACTGGCAGCTTGAAAAGTTCATCGACAAGCCGATGCGTAGCGTCAGTAGCTCCCTTGAGGCGTTCGTTGTAATCTTTGCGTAATGCTTGCAACTGGCGCGCACGTTGGACTGCATCTCTGGCCTGCGTAGCGATGCCGCGCAAGAAGAACAAAATCCACTCCTCCCAACGTCCCTCCCTACTGACATTAAGCAGCAAATCGGTATATTGTCCGCGCCGGCGTTCGAAGTAAGCACTTAGGTAAAGCATCGGCGCGGCGAGCCGCCCAGCGGCGCAAAGCATCAAAACAATTAATAATCGACCGAGACGACCGTTGCCGTCCATGAAGGGGTGAATGGTCTCGAACTGATAGTGCACGATCGCGAGTCGAACTAGTAGGGGCAAGTCGTCCGGGGCCGCGAGATAATTCTGCAAATTATCGAATAGAGCCGGAATCTGATACGGCGGCGGCGGAACAAATCTCGCGAACTGGATTGGCACACCTGCGGGAGCGATATGCACTTGAGCGGTTCGGAAGGATCCGAGCAGCGCCTCGTCCTTTTCAATGCCCCTGAGCAGTAGATGGTGCATTTCACATAGTAGTTGCTTGCCAAGCGGTAACTCTTTACACCGCTGCAACCCGTACAACAAAGCATTCACATAATTCGAGACTTCGCGATTGTCGCGACTTCTTACAGCTTCCTGGATTTGCATCGCTTCGAACAGTACCAAGTCGGAAAACGTTGTTTGGGTACCCTCGATCCGGCTCGACAGTACCGCTTCCTTGCGAAGAAATGGCGCGATAAGCAACTGCGGATCGGGAAGGTTCTGGCCATGTCCGTCCAGTCGCCCGAGTTCCAAGCTAGCTTGTTCGAGCTCCAAGTTGACCATATGGGAGAGTTCAACCGAAATCGGTAAAAGGTCCGGAACAAAAGCGCATCCTCCCTCGGTGATTTTAACGAGGTCGCCCGTCTTACGGGCCGTGAATTCGGATGCATCCATATCGTGGACCTTATCGTATACCTAGGCAAATGGCAAGTTTACCTTGATAAGAGCGGTCCCACCCTAGGGTTTCCTTGAGGTAGGCCTAGGGGATCCCCCTGACATGTCCACCCATGAGGAGATCTCAAGGAAGGCTTAGTCTCCAGCCCAGGCGCGGAGAGGCCTCTAACAGCGGCCACATGACATGGCAACTAACGCGCGCCCCCACTCCCCCGGCTTACTGGCCTTTGCCTTTTCTCTACACACGACGCAATCGCCAACCGCGACGTGGCAGACGTGGCATAGGAGCGATGTGCGGACACTTGCCAGCGGCCCACTGGTTCATACAGTCCGCTGGCTCATACTTACGCTGACGTCCGTTTTCCATCATAATGCGGTTGTAGCTGCTCAAGAAAGGACGTGACCATGAGTAAGTACACTGCGACGATTAAGCTGGAGGTTATCTCACGACAAGCATACGGCGCGACTGACAAGGAAGACTTCAAGAAATCTCTCAGGAACTATCTCACTGCGATCCCAATGCTGCCACACGCGCCGTATATCCAGGCCAAGTCCATCGAGATTGAGTGAGCATTTCTAAGCGCGCCGATCGCATTGTCCGAACCCGCTGCGATAAGTGCCAGCACATGGCTTCGATGCACGTCGCCGGCCATTGCGTCGTTTGCCGGGAGAAGGCACGCTCTAGAGAGCCGGGTGACTGGGCCTGTGCGCTTCCTGGTCTGGATATCGCAGTAGCTTAAGGCGAAGTTTTCGGCGCTGGGATGGTGGGAAGGTCGGGTAAACGAGTCCCGGCGCAGCTCCCATACCGGGGTGCCAAACAGTACCGCCAACGTAGCGCGCCAGCTGCAAACGGTGAACGGACCCGCGTCGGTGTCTGGCTGGTGTTCTGCCGCGCGGTGATGCCCGCGGCTCCGCCAAGATTCTCGCGGGCGAGCGGCGCCGGCTCAGACGCGTCTAGCAGCGCTTGTTTCGAAACGCGCAAACGTGAAAATCTGATCTGATACAATATGGGGATGTTAGTCAAAAGAAAGCATCGGTGCCGTATCTGCCGCCGGGTCCTGAAGGGTCGTCATCGTTGCAATCCGGGCACAGTGGCCGCGTCTCCCGGCCGCAAGCGCGGCGCCGGCGCCCGGTCGAGTAAACGCCGCCCCATTCGTAAAGGCAAGCGGAAGGCCACGCGATCAGGTAGGCGGTGAGCTCGTCGAAGCGGGCCGACAGCATCGATCGCGTACCGGTGTCCCGCCGGGAAGTGCCCGCACATCGTGTCGATGCACGTCGCTGACGGCCACTGTGTGATATGCCGTGAGAAGGCCGCGAGCGAACGAAGCGGGCGAGTGGGGATGCGTATAAAAGATGTGTAGCGGAGGCTGGTGGTGCGATGTGGATTGGTCCGTGGCCGTCGGCGGTGCGCTCGTTATCGTTGGCGTTGCTCAGATCGTCGCGGTCGTTTTAGTCGGCCGTTGGGCCTGGCGTTCCGCGATGAAACAGATCGACGAGGTTCGAACGTCGAATTCCTCACAGCAAGCGAACTATCAAGCTGCGCTGACCCAAGCAAACGGCCAGCAGCAAGTAAATCTTGCGTTCGCGATGCTGCGACAGTACCACGAAAAGACGACTGTCTCGGGGATCACTTGGTCGGCTGCGGAGTGTTCGGAACACCTAATGAGGCTGGCGGAAAGCAAGAAGATCGCGAGCATTAAGTCCGATGTCGGACACTATTATAGCGGTCAGCGATCGAATGTGTCGGATCAGGGCGCTCTTACAAAAGCGGTCAGTGCCGCAATTATCGTAAATAACTATTACATACGAGCCGTAGCGCTGCTGAAGCGAAAGCTGATCGACGAAGATCTTATGATGACGTTGGGAGACTTAGCTGCAGGCGCCCTACCATACGCCCAGGCTGTATCTCCGCCTCACATCAAAACAAAGGCATACGAAGTCTTTGTGGCGCGATGGAACGTCATCAGTCATCCGGACAAGACGAATGCCGGTTAGCATCTGGCTGAATGACCGAGTGTTTGACAAATCCTATCACGGCTTGGCGAGATCCGGGTTTTACCGTACGATTCGCAGCGTTGAACCGAATGAGACGGCGGCCCTAAGCGCGAGACTAGAGCCACCACCTTTCCAGACTCTAAGCTATGTTACGAGGTAGTACAGCTAGCGTAAACCGTGATGGTGATTGTGGCACTATTACTGAGATCCGTGACGTTTACTCGCCATTCATTCTGTCCTATTACGGGATAACTGCCGTAAACATAGGCATAACTTAGGCTGTAGGAACTTCCGAACTGGTATCCGCCAGCGGCGGTATGTTGACCACTGGGGCAGCTAACCGTTGGAGCATAATTACCGGCTGAAGTATAGCTGAACGACTGGCTTTCCCATGTGAACGAACTTGTGTTGGGATGAGCGTGACCGCTCGCCGGGAGCACCGCGGCTGACGCCGATCCTCCCGAACTCGAAGAAGATCCCGCTCCCCCGCACGCGGTGATTAGAACGACCGCTGCCACTAGAACCGATACACGCGCGCTTAATTTCGTCATGTCTGCTCCTTGGGCTAGAGCCCACTATTTATAAGTAAGGGAGCCGCGACAAAGCGAACGTTCGAAACCAAGCAGCGAAGCCTGACCCCAAAGCGCCGCTTAATCGTGCTTACCATACCCTTCAATGCAAGCGAGCCTAGCCCTCTGTCTGACGATCTTTGAGCCAATCCAGTTGATCGCGCGAAATCGCATGCGGAAGCTCGTTGCTGACAGTCATCTGAGCAATGCCGAATCGAATCCCCTGACAGAACTGAAAGCGAACGGAATAATCATAGGAGCGGGTCGTCCGCGCCTTAAGTCGGTCTAACAGCGTGAAGTTTTACTAAGTGTCGCTAGCGACCGAAATTATTTGCAAGACCTACGACACTACCACTTCGTGAGCGGCAGGTAGGGTTATTATCATCCGTTGGAAAGACTCGCCATCATAAGTACTCGGCTTGCCGTGATTCTCGAATCCTTCGGTATCGTAGATATGAATGGCTCGCGCATTTTCGACATGCACTAATAATCCAAGCAGTTCCGAAACGGTATCTCGGCGTCTCAAAGCCTCAACGATGACGCCTTGCAAAATTTCTCTGCCGTACCCGCGGTTGCCGTGAGTTACTGAAACGGCTAGGTTGGGGATAATTTGAACGACAACTTTCTTGCTTCCGTTCGGGCGTGGATAGCTCCATTCGGTTTGCCCCAAGGAGGCGAAGCCAACGAGCTCATCTACATTCCAGAAAAGCCAAACACGCAAGCCAGAGTCAGTTCTCATTTGCTGCAAGGCCTCATCGCGAAGAAAGTTGGCTACGTTTCGATCGCGGGGCAAGCTCCCACAATCAAAGAGTCGTACCCCGTCGAGGCTAAGATTCGCTTCGACAAGGAGCGTCTTGCTAAGAGCCAAGTTGACCGTCAGTTAAGAGAGATACGCCAGTCCTATTTGTCGGGAATGCTACGCAGATGCCGACCGATTAACGGTGAAGGGCGCCTCTTGATGTCATCAAGTTCCGCAACCTCTTCGTCAGTCAATGTAATCGGCCTTAATGCATAAGGGCGGCGATCATGCTCCCCCATATTTGCGTAAAGACGGTTGAAGTCGATGCTCTTGCTGAGTTCAGCCAACACTGCCTCAAGCGTTTTATTCACCTGTTTGTTGGCGGTTCCACCCTGCAGCTTGCCAAGAAGGAGGGGGTCGTCGCCGCTCAGCTTGTAATCAAGCGTCGGTACGGCATACTCACTCATGTGTTTCCTCTTTTAAGGTACGTCCAAATTGATCTTTCAATATGGGCTTTAATTGCGATTCGAAAACGCTGTTTTTGATGTTTCGTAGCGTCGGAATTTGCTCCCAAACTTCGCTTTCACTTGTCACGGTCATGCTTACCGTGTTGTCGAGCATTATGTACCCGTACCGCTCGCCACGCGGTAGATTCGTCATGAGCACCGATAGCTCGGTCCGCGGCTCAGTTTGTATCGTAACTCTGTAGAACATTGTGAGGGCATCGAAAAGTTGCGAAGGGTCCGGGTAAGTGGGATGAGTGTTAAACAGCTCATGCAACGGCACGCCCAACGGAAAGGGTATAGAATTAACGTACCGCACCTGCACCTCGACTATGGCAAGCGAGGACAAGGCTTCTTTGTAAGCGCCCCAGGCCGACCGGGCGTGTTCCAAAAATTTGCGCCATCCCTCGTACGGTGCCTGCCGACTAAAATAGAATCCGTCCGATCGAGCTTGAACGCTTTCGCTTTCATCTTCCGATGTGTAGACCATGCCATATACCGTCGAAGGCACCTCAAGGTACTTCGGCTTGGAATCCGTTAGGAGTTCCGCTCTGGGAAATTTTGATCCGAGCATTTCGCCCACTCGTCCTAGCAAGGCGAATCGCTCGGTCGAAATTGGCCGGATTTTTATTATAAAAGAGGCTTCGAGGATCGGCGGAGACGCATACGAGGGCCACTCACTTGGGCCTTGCTCACTCACCACGCTTCCTGCTTCTAGGGACTGCGCGCGATAACATCCCGCTCGACGGCTTGCCCGACCGGCATTCAACCCGTTCCCCAATATCGCCGCGCGGTCTCGATAGCCGCGTTTAGTCTTACGGCAAAGGCCGTCTCGCCGCCGACATCCGGATGCACCGTGAGCATGTGCTTTCGGTAACTCCGCTCCGCCTCGACGAGCGACTTCGGATCCCCAAGCAGCACGCGCCAAGTTTCGATCGGCCCGGGATGCCCCTTCGGGTATTGCGGGCCTCTGGCGCGCTTTCCGCACTTCCGCGAGCCTTTGGAGTCGGCTCATATCCGAAGCACGCGCCAGCGAAGCCGGAACGCCTCGCAAACGTCGCTTCGTCGATAGGCACTTGCTAGACACCGTTGCCGGCGCCGTAGTTGGCTGCCATCTGCGAGCTGGTGAGCACCGCGCTATACGACGTGAGCTTCGCAAACCGATGCGTGTTCGTCTGCAAGTTTGCTCCGTTTGCCCAACGCAGAAGAGATCCGGTTTCCGATAGAGTGGGCACCGTCGCGGTTGCAGAAACGACGTTGACGAGAGCGACGTAGAGCTTCACGCTCGTCCCGTCATAGGTGACGACGTAGTGGTGCGGGCCGTTGATTCCGGGTAGTCCGCTGTACTGACTGGTGTTGACGTTCATCCAATAGGCGCCCCCGCTCGAAAAGATGTCGAGAGCTTTGTTGTCGGTGGCCGCCTCTGCGGATCCCGAGGCCGCCCTTTCTTGCGACGCACACGTTCGCGGTCGGCCCCGGCTGGCCGTGGCCAGCTACCCGACATAATCACAAAAAGAAGGAGTTCTTGAGACATAGGCGTTAGTCGGATCTTTTTTTTTGATAAACTGCGGGTAGCGAGCTATCGCTTGATTGTCTAAGTATCGACAGATATCCAGTTCCGCTTAGAGCCGAGGAAATCTCGCCTCCTCTTAGTACCCGTGCGGCGTGCGACAGAGTTGAGGTGCTAACGATTTAGCAGTAGGATTGGCGCAGATGTTTCAAGCGCTTAAACAGACTCTGCTCAGCCGCGATGCCACCGCTAGCGAGATCTCCGACTGGCTCGGAATACCCGAGGAAAACCTAGGGAGTCGGGAACCTAAGAGCGCCTTTCAACCGATCAACAAAACAGGCTCTGTCGCTGGTGCGCATCATCGCGGCTGCCAGCAAAGCTATTGGCGATCGGAAGCGCGCGCTCAAGTGGATACGGCGTGAGAATCTGGCGTTAGGCGGTGCCGTTCCGGCGCGGCTGATTTCAACGGAGCAAGGGTTTTCCGAAGTGCGCAAAATCCTCGGTCGAATCGAATACGGCGGCATAAGTTGACGCATCGACTGACCCGGTGGAAATCAGTCGTAGCATAAAATACGGTAACCTCGAACCCGCTTCACAACGAGCAGGGCGCATTTTACTGTGGCATAAGTTGATATCTGTGCGAAAGTGCTATACCTTCGGTAAACCCGTCCACATACTGCTGCCCTGCGTCGCGATCACCCCATAGGATGCGGTTATGCCGGCTGCCGCGCTCCACGCTGAATCAAGAGCGGCGTTTACTGTTTCAAATGCATCGCTGACGTACGTAGCTGTTGGTAGCAGATAGATTGCGCCGTCGCCGCCGCTTATTCTACGTGCAAACTTCGCCGCAGCCATCTGCACGTGCAGCCGCGCGTACTGTTCCTCGGTAGTAGCCCCGTGCAATTCTACACGGACGACAACTCTGGCCATATCTTTGCTCTCCATAGTCAACTTTAGTTAGGTTCGAATAGGTCTTCGGCAAATTTCTGGTTCTACTTGTTCTTGGGTGCACTCCTACAGCAGCCCGGGCCAAAAGGGTAGCTCGCGGTGCAAAGATACGCTGTCCATTCGAGTTTTAGACGCGCGTCGTATGTCAAGGGCCGTATCCTGATGAATAACGACAACCCGCTCGAACGGAGCGATCCCGAGATTTCCTTCTTGAAACAACTCCTCGAGCGCGCGAGGCGCGCGAATCGCACGATCTGCAACTTCGATAAACAACCAAAGCGGTCGATGTAGACCTTAACCTCTCGCCTTTGCTTGCTTCCGCGAAATCCGCGCTTGAATGGAACTTCGCACCTGCCCTGCGCTCTGACCCACGTGCGGCAAGAACACTTCGAAAACGCCCTGAGAACGTTCCGCCATTAGGGCTGACGACAACATTACGTTCCATCGCTTAAGCTCCGGAAAGCAATCATCTGTGAACTCGTCCGAGATCTTACGGTCTTGCAGATGTTGACCTGCAGACAGCCAGTTCGCAAAATCGGATAAAAAGGCCGTAAGATCCGAGCGCTTATACGGAATGGCCTCGTCTGGCACGGCAGGTTGGTGGCCGAGATTCATCGCGACGCCTGTGTCCATCACACTGCGGAAGGTCAACATGATCAACCGGCCATCGAGCGACTGTGACCTCACAGCACTCCGCTTAAGCATTCTATCCGCCAATGGCCATAAAGTAGAACATGCCTAACGTCGCAGCACCCATCAGCGTTACGCTGAACCAACCCCACGCAACGGCGACACGCGAGCTGCGCCACTCTCGCATGATGGACTCATTCGATGCTAGCCAGACAATGACCGCAATTAGCGGCACGGCGGCAACACCATTGAGAATCGCTGACCAAAAGAGCGCCTTGATCGGATTGATCTTCAGCAGATCCATGACGACGCCGATAATAATCCCCGCGACGATAACGGCGTAGAAATGCTTGGCCCGGCTCGGCTTCTCGCTTAAGCCCTCGCGGAATCTGAACGTCTCCGCCGCGACGTATGCCGACGATGTCGCCAACACCGGAACGGCGAGAACGCCGGTCCCGACCATCCCGATTGTGAATAACAGGGCAGCGAAATTACCAGCCAGCGGACGTAGGGCTTCCGCTGCGTCCTGCGCCGTCGCAATGTTGTGTTTGCCATGGGCACCCAACGTTGCGGCCGTGGTAACGATGATGAAGGCCGCCACGATATTTGAATAGATCATACCCGCGTTGATATCGGTGTGCGCATCTTTAATCGATTGTTCGTCCGTGCCCCTCCGCGATGCAACGGTCGCATGACCAGCTTTCTTTTCTTCCTCCACCATTTCCGCCGATTGCCAAAAAAACAAGTACGGGGTAATGGTCGTGCCGAGGATGGCAACTATCGTCGACAGCCACTGCGATTGAAAGTGCACGGTCGGAATTACGAATCCCGATAGAACTTGCGCCCACGGTGGATGCGCGACGAACGCAGTGATGACATACGCGAAGAGAACGACGGTGAGCCACTTAAAGACCGACGCGATCATGTTGTAGGACAGCCAGACCTGTGCGGCGATCAACGCAATGCCAAAGAATATCACCCATACTTCGACTGGTATTGGGACTAGTAATTTCGCCGCTGCAGCCATACCGCCAATGTCGGCGCCAATATTGAATGTGTTCGCGACAATGACCAATGCCGCAAGCGGATACATGAGCGAACACGGCAACCGTTTGCGCATCAATGTCGCGAGACCCTCGCCCGTGACCATAGAGATCCGAGCGCACATCCCTTGGATGACCGCCATCATGGGCGTCGAGATGAATGTGAGCCACAGCAGCGAGTAGCCGGTTGTGGCACCAGTTACTGAGTAGGTTGAGATCCCGGATGGATCGTCGTCCGCCGCTCCAGTGATCAATCCTGGCCCCAACGTTCGAAAAAAATGGACGACCCGAGATCGTAGCCCCCAGTCCTTCACGGGACCGCTTTCCCCGAGTTACTTATTGGCGACGGCGCGATGCCACAATGGCATCATCGATAAGGCAGGCCTGCGTTGCACGCACGAACCAACTCGTGATACGCCGAACTGCCACGACGTTGCGATGAGCATTCGTAGCCGAACCGATCGCAAACGTTGCCGTTTATCACTATTCATCAAGGTTCGCAATACTCGCTTTGAGGGTGCAATCACCTTTTCGATCGGAACGGGGCGTCATTGCACCGTCTGCCATATGGAGTTCGTCCAATCGTCGCCCGGGATGATCCGGTCGGGCTTCAAGGAGCCGCGACCGGGGCATCACTGCGGCAAGTTTCGCAGCGAACCTAATCGGACCTAGTTCCTCGCTTGTTTGTTTTCGACGGCGAAAAGCTGATCGGACTTAGCAAACGCGATATCCTAGCAACCTTCGGCTGAACGTTTCGAAGACTAAGATTAGTATGCGGCTCACGCCGTCCGCACGCTCGCAATTTGGGGTCAAAACATTCGGCCAAGACAACGTGCTCACAAGCTTCCCGTCACGGAGACGGAACCGCCGCTGACAACTCGCTGTTCATGGTAACGGTCGCCTGTGCGGTCGGGGCTGTTCAGAGGTCGCCGGCATCTCAGGTCGATGGGTGTGTGCCTTTTCTGGAGGCGCCTTAATCAGCTCGCCGCCGTACTTTTGCAAGCTCTCGATTGGAGAAGATGCGATCTTCGTTCGGTTCCGATGGGTCAGCTGTACCCTCCTTCATTCGGAATGATGCCTAAAGTCACCACTCTCGCGTTCGGAGTGATAACCCACACGAATACGGGAAGAACCGAAACGGGACGGCTCGGACACATCCGAAGACCGTGAAGAGTTCGCGCCGCACGATAGGAAGATCGAAGCGCGGCACAGCTGACAACTCGTAATCATGGCCTGCAGCCAACTGCCTGCAGCTGACCTGGGCGCAGTTGGTCGAGCGGGATGTCATCAGGCTGTCCTCCTGTTAATGTTACCTGAGGCCAGCCGCTCGACTGCGAACCTGTCGACACTCGATGGTCGGCAAATAAGGGAGCAATTGATGAAACATTTACGCCTTATTCCGTTCGTAACCATCGTCGCATTCGCTTCATGCTCCGCACCGCAAACGGCGTCGTTGCCGGTGGGCTACGACTCCGCGAATGCTCGCACGAAAGCCGGACTCACGGGAACCTCTCCCATCCAGCACATCGTCATCATTTTTCAAGAGAATCGCACGCCCGATAATCTGTTCCAATCGCCAGCGCTGATCGCCGAGGGTGCGACGATCGCGCAGAGCGGCCCCAATTCGCACGGCCAGACCGTGCAGCTGCAGCCACAGTCTCTGGCTGCTCCATGGGACATCGAGCATAACCACCACACGTTCTTAAAGGAGTGGCACAACGGCAAACAAGACGGATTTAATCTTGTCGAACCGGTGAAACTAGCATGGCGTCCGTATTCCTACGTTCCCGCGAGCGAGGCGCAACCATACTGGGACATGGCAACGGAATATGCCTTCGGGGATCACATGTTCGAAACCGATCAATCCAGCAGCTATCCATCACACCAATACATCGTCAGCGCGACCGCGCGCGCACTGCCGCAAACGGTCGACGAAATCGCGGGCGGACCGTACTATCGCAAGACCGGTAGAAATGGCCCGGCCGGCTGCGACGCCCCGGAACAAATGCTCGTCAATACCATTAATCTACACGCCGCAATCCAAGGTCCGTCGCTGTACCCGTGCTTCGACCGGCCCTCGCTAACCGATTTCTTGGACGAGCAAGGCGTCGCGTGGAAATACTATCAGCGCAACCTCGGACCCGGTTGGTGGCATGCCTTTGACTCGATCAAACACATCCGGTACGGCTCGGACTACGCCAACGTCGTTACGCCGCCGGCCTCAATCCTCACCGACATCTCAACCGGCAATCTGCCGGGAGTCTCATGGGTCATGCCAGCCGACGACTTGCATTCGGATCACCCGGGAAGCAAAAGTGCTGCGGGTCCATCGTGGGTCGCCGCGGTCGTCAACGCCGTCGGGCAAAGCCAATACTGGAGCAGTACTGCGATCTTTATCACGTGGGACGATTGGGGCGGCTGGTACGATCACATCCCGCCCAAAATCTACAATCGCTACGAGCTCGGTTTCCGGGTACCGCTGGTCATCGTTTCGCCTTACGCCAAGAAAGGCTACGTCTCGCATCGCCAACATGAGTTTGCGAGCATCCTAGCCTTCGCGGAGGAGACATTCGGTATCAAGAAGGGTTCGCTGCACGGCACCGATATGCGTTCGGACGATTTGATGGATGCGTTTAATTTCGAGGACCCTCCAAGCGCTTTTACTCCGATAACAGCGCCGCCCTTCCAATCCGGTAACGCGCCGGATGCCATTCTCGATGCCGAGGACTACTAACCCGAGACCCGCCGGCCGATCTCTGCGTTGACCGGCCGCCTAGTGTCGCGGTACGTCCCCCTCAACCAGACATACCAAATTCGGTTTTGAGCATCGACGCTTCGATCGGCATTGCTGTACAACGCGTCGACAGAGAGATCAAAGATATGTGGTTTGATGTTCCCAATCTGCGGATCGGCCAGGTACTGAAGCCTAAAATGCGTTCGGTACATCCCGCAGAGTATGCAAATAGGAATGACGCCGACCATTCGACTGCCAGTCGACAAGAATGCGGCGCTCTAGCGACTATCGTTTCATCGTCTCTGCCTGCCAGACAGTTCTATCGTAATTCCCGTCCATTCCCAACACCAAATGCACCGTGCGAGCTAGCGGGACGTTGCAAAATACGCCCACACCTATAGATTCCCGTGATAATCGTTCGCGGCGCTCGACAGATATAGGTGGACGTCGTTGCGTTCATGGTACAGCCTACCGTTACGCGCTGCTCTGAAACCTAGAAAACTTGTGGTCGGTGTGACCTGAGGTGGGAAACTAGCCGAAGTTGAAATTGTGAGTTCCGGCCAAACACTGCAACTCGCAAAGGCGTAGTGGAAAATCTCTGTGGCTGCAATGCTCCGTCGCGCGGAGAACCTTGGAATGATAGAGGCTCAGAGCGCGAAACGACTTTGGCTCAACTGGAATCGCCGAGGATGGCGCACCGTTGAGCCGCTCGACGAGCACATAAGTTTTGAAGTGCCTCGACTGTTCGCTAATGCGCTTTGCATGATGAAGAACCTAGAGCCTAGTTGGATCGTTGATCTATGCGATGAGATTGGATTATTCCCTACTGATGTCGCTCGTTACGCAGGCATAGAGCCATTCGAGTTGTCCCTGGAAGGGGCCGCCGGACTTTCCTCTGAGCCAACGCGAAATGCGTATGGTTGGTTTAGGTTCAAAGGCGCACCAGGCGTGAACACAATTTCTTGATCATAAAGCCAGTTCTTGATCCCGAAGAATTTATCGCAGCTCTTTTTCGGTAGCTTGACTTCGGTTCCGATTGCGGCGATCCTTAACCGAGAGTATGCCAACCTTTCAGACCGGCGGGGTTTCACCTCGTCGTCGATAGTCGGCGTCAGCCGCGGGCATTCCTAACGCTTGCCATGACTGCACGTCTTCATAATCTGGGCTGAACTCAGCGTTGTACATGAGACCCACGCATCGTTCAGAAATGAGACGACCATCTCGCACTGCGGTCAATAGCGCATTATAGGGTGCCGTGCGAGTTACCGCGACAGTGTAACGGCCACCGTCAAGAGTGTCACTCCACACGCAACGATCTGA